>NZ_BAGK01000162.1 GCF_000308795.1 Nocardia thailandica NBRC 100428
GGGAAGTGCTGTGTCGCTGCCGATCCCGCCGCGCGCCGCGACACCCGCGGCGATCACCTCGCCGTGGACGGGCACGGTGCCGGCGGCGGGCGGCGCGGCGCCGTCGGGCACGCCGTCCAGGAAGATCGCCGGATAGCCCGCGGTCTCGCGCAGGCGCCGATACCCCTCGCGCACAACCTCTTCGGCGAGCCCGCGCCGGTGCAGCACGCGCAGCGCGAGCCCGAAGGCGGCGGGCGCGGTGCGCCGGTACAGCGCGCGGAAGGCCTCGTACTCGGCCGGACTCACCTCGTGGGAGCTCTCGGCGCCGCAATCCGGCGGCGCCGCAGGGCCTGCGTACCCCCGTTCGTCGTTCATCCTCGAATTCCTCTCCGCACAACCACGATTCGCTGCCGCGGTGCATCCGGATCGGTTTTCACCGCGCCGCCACCGCCAGCAACATGAACGCGGTACCCAGATCCATGACCACGTGCGGCACCGACGCCGAGGTCAGCAGGTGCGCGCCGGGGGCGTGCGCGAACAGGTGGGCGCGGCGCCCGGGACGGACCGGCAGCAGGGCCAGCGCCGCGTCGGCGGCGAACAGGGCCGCCAGGGCGACGGCGATCTCGGCGGGCGGGCCGGTGTGCCCGGCGCCGCCGTGCCCGGACATGGCATACAGCATCGCCCCCGCGGCGACGGTGTGATAGCCCAGCGCCGCCGCGTCCTCGCGGCGCCCGGTGCCGGTGCGCCACCGCAGGATCCGTTCGGCGGCCAGCGCGGCGAACACCACCGCGGCGGCGGTCAGGACGCCCCGCATCGCCAGGGGATCGGCGCCCGCGGGGAACACCAGCATGACCACCATCACCGGGCACATCAGCAGATGCGCGGCGTCGGCGGTGGCGTCGCCGTCGCGCGCGGGCCGGGCCAGCCGCGCCGTCGTGACGCCCGCGGCGAGGACGAAGGCCGCCAGCACGAACCAGCGCAGGACGTCGTGATGCTCCAGGTATCCGGCCACACCCCACCACCTTCGCCTCGACGCGACGGAAGAGCATCCATGGTGGCAGGCCGCGCCGGGACGCGAAGCCGTTTTGCCCGGGTACCGACCACATGGTCCACCCGGCGCCGTGCGCCCGCCCGGGCGCGGACGGGCCTTGTGGCGGTGGGGATCCGGGTCAGCCCAGCGCGGCCGCGAAGCCGGCGACCAGGTCGCGCACCTGGGCGTCGCTCATGACGAACGACGGCGAGACCTGCAGCGCCCCCTGGCCCGCGGCCCGGCCGGAGACCCCCGCGGCGCGCAGGGCTTTCACCATCACCGGGCCCTCGGCGGGGTCGGCGAGCTGCACCGCGGCGACCGCGCCGAGCCCGCTGCGGATCTCGGCGACCCGCGGATGCCCGGCCAGCGCGGCGAATTCCGTGTGCAGGGTGCGTTCCAGGCGCGCCGCCTCGGCCAGCAGACCCTCGCGTTCCACGATGTCCAGGTTGGCCAGCGCGGCCGCCGCCGCACCGGCGTGCCCGCCGTAGGTGTAGCCGTGCCGGAACCACACGCCGCCCGCGAAGAACGGCTCGGCCAGGTGCGGGGCGGCGAAGACGGCACCCATCGGGACGTATCCCGAGGTCAGGCCCTTGGCGGTGGTCATCAGGTCCGGCTCGAGCCCGAACCTGGTCGAGGCGAACCAGTCGCCGCCGATGCGGCCGAACCCGGTGACCACCTCGTCGGCGACGAACAGGATGTCGTGGTCGCGGCAGATCCGGCGCACCTCGGCCAGGTAGCCCTCCGGCGGCGGGTACACCCCGCCCGCGCCGATGATCGGCTCGCAGAAGAAGGCCGCGATGCGTTCGGCGCCGATCTCCTCGATCAGGGCGAGCAGCGCCTTGGCGTCGTCCCAGGCGACGGTGCGGGTGTCGGCGACCAGCTCGCCGTAGCCCTCCCGGTTCACCGGGATCCCGGCCAGGCCGGTGCCCGCGTAGTGCATGCCGTGGTAGGCCTTGGACCGGCCGACGAGGATCTTCTTGTCCGGGCGGCCGAGTTCGTGCCAGTACCGGCGGGCCAGCTTGGCGGCGGTGTCGATCGAGTCCGAGCCGCCGGAGGTGAAGAAGATCTTCGAGCCGGGCACCGGCGCGATGGCCGAGAGCCGCTCCGCGAGTTCGACGGTCGCCGGTTCGGCCAGGTCGCCGAAATTGGAGTAGTGCGCGATGCGGCGCAACTGCGCGGCGACCGCGTCGGCGATCTCGGCGCGGCCGTGGCCGACGTTGGTGAACCACAGGCCCGCGGTGGCGTCGAGATAGCGCCTGCCCTCGGCGTCGAAGACGTAGGCGCCCTCGCCGCGGTCGATCACGAACGCGCCGTCACGCTGGACGGCACCCATGTCGGCGAATCCATGCCACAGAGCACTCATGAGTCCACATCTACCCCAATTCGCGCCCGCCCGCCGCGCGACCGCGCCGAGGTCTCAGCGAGCGGACCCACGCTCGCGCCACCGGCCGGGCAGGTCCCCCAGCGACGCCACCGCTACCGCCAGCACCGCGAACACGCCCGTGAGCACGACCAGCCCGATCGTCATCGACGGATAGCCCTGCTCGCGGGGATCGATGAAGGGGTAGGGATACCAGTCGGCGACGGGACCGCGGATCAGCGTGTAGGCGCCGTAGAGCGCCGGATAGGCCAGCCACTGCCCCACCAGCGCCGCCGAGGGGCGCAGCCGACGCGCGCCCGCGATCAGCAGCCAGTCCGCGACCAGCACCAGGGGCAGCCAGCGGTGCAGCACGTCGTTGATCCACCTGTCGGTGAGCATGACGTCGATGTCGGCCAGCAGGACCGCGTAGACGACCATGGTGATGAGCAGGTACAGCGCCGCCGCGCCGCGCACCACCTGCCAGCGCGGCGAGCGCGGATCGGCCAGGCCGCCGACCAGCAGCACCGCCACGCCGATCACGTTGGACTGGATGGTGAAGTAGCTGAAGTAGTTCACCACCGAGAACGCGGCCGCGTCGTGGCTGCGCAGCGGGATCCACAGCAGCGTCACCACCCCGAGCACGCCGAACGCGATCCGCAGGCCCCGCACCACCCAGGGTGTCGCCGATACCGCCGTCATCGGCGGATCATCGCACGCGCGACCGGCGTGACGGTGGCAACAGGCCGCACCGCGACCGGGCGCGCGCGGAAAAACCGCTGGCGGCCTCCACTACGCTGGACGGGCGATGACCAGCACTGTAAGCACCGGTATCCGCGCGCTGCGCGCCCGCCTCGGCGAGGTGTCCCTCCGCGACGAGCACCGGCTCCGCCGTACCCTCGACCGCGCCCGCACCCCGGAGGACCTCGCCGCCGCCGAAACCGAGATCGCCGGCGCGGAGGCCAGGACGGCCGCCCGGCGCGCCGCGGTGCCCGCGATCACCTATCCCGAGCAGCTGCCGGTCACCGCCCGCCGCGAGGACATCGCCGCGGCCATCGCCGCCAACCAGGTGGTCATCGTGGCCGGTGAGACCGGTTCGGGCAAGACGACCCAGATCCCGAAGATCTGCCTGGAGATGGGGCGCGGCATCCGCGGCACGATCGGGCACACCCAGCCCCGACGGCTGGCGGCGCGCACGGTCGCCGAGCGCATCGCCGAGGAACTGGGTACCGAACTCGGCGACGCGGTGGGCTACACGGTCCGCTTCACCGACCACGCCTCGGACGCGACGCTGGTCAAACTCATGACCGACGGCATCCTGCTGGCCGAGATCCAGCGCGACCGCCTGCTGCGCCGCTACGACACGATCATCATCGACGAGGCGCACGAGCGCAGCCTCAACATCGACTTCCTGCTGGGCTACCTCAAGCAGCTGCTGCCCCAGCGCCCTGACCTGAAGGTCGTCATCACCTCGGCCACCATCGACCCGGAGCTGTTCGCCCGGCACTTCGCCGACGCCGCGGGCGAACCCGCCCCCATCGTCGAGGTGTCGGGTCGCTCGTATCCGGTGGAGCTGCGCTACCGGCCGCTGGCCCTCGAGATCGACGACGACGAGGACGAGGGCGAGACCCGGGTCCTCGACCGCGATCCCACCGACGCCATCGCCGACGCGGTCACCGAGCTGTTCACCGAGGGCGACGGCGACGTGCTGGTGTTCCTGTCCGGCGAACGCGAGATCCGCGACACCGCCGACACCCTGCGCGAGCTGAAACTGCCCCGCACCGAGATCGTCCCGCTCTACGCGCGGCTCTCGGCGGCCGAACAGCACAAGGTGTTCGCGCCGCACACCGGGCGCCGGGTGGTGCTGGCCACCAACGTCGCCGAGACCTCGCTGACCGTGCCGGGCATCCGCTACGTCGTCGACCCCGGCACCGCGCGCATCTCCCGGTACTCGATGCGGACCAAGGTGCAGCGCCTGCCGATCGAGCCGGTGTCGCAGGCCTCGGCGCGCCAGCGCGCGGGCCGGTGCGGCCGCGTCGCCGACGGCATCTGCATCCGCCTGTACTCCGAGGACGACTTCGAGGCGCGGCCCGCCTTCACCGAACCGGAGATCCTGCGCACCAACCTGGCCGCGGTCATCCTGCAGATGACCGCGCTCGGCCTCGGCGACATCGAGAGCTTCCCGTTCGTGGAGGCCCCCGACGCGCGGGCCATCCGCGACGGCATCGCGCTGCTCGAGGAACTGGGCGCGCTGGCGCGGGCGTCCGCGAGGACCGCCGCGCCCGAGGCGGACCGGCCGCGCCAGAAGCTGTCGCTGACGCCGGTCGGCCGGGAGATGGCCCAGCTGCCGGTCGACCCGCGGATGGCGCGCATGCTGGTCGAGGCCCACCGCAACGGGTGCCTGGCCGAGGTGCTGATCATCGTGGCGGCGCTGTCCATCCAGGACGTGCGCGAGCGCCCGGTGGAGCATCAGCAGGCCGCCGACACCGCGCACGCCCGCTTCACCGTCGACGGCTCGGACTTCCTGGCCTTCCTGAAGCTCTGGGACTACCTGACCGAGCAGCGCAAGTCCCTGTCCTCCAACCAGTTCCGGCGGCTGTGCCGCGAGGAGTTCCTGCACTACCTGCGGATCCGCGAATGGCAGGACCTGCACGGCCAGCTGCGCACCATCACCCGCGGGCTCGGCTGGTCCACCGACACGAGCGGGCGACGCGCAGAAGGACCGCGCGAGGCCGACGACCGCCGGGCGGCCGGGACACCGCAGCGGGCGCAGGCACCCGGCGGCGGCCGTGGCAGGCGCGGGCGCGGCAGGACTCCCGACGCCGCCGCGGCCGCCACCCGATCCGATCGGCGCGCCGCCTCGACGACCCCCGACGACACCGCGATGCCGTGGCCCGTGACCTCGATCCACCAGTCCCTGCTGGCGGGCATGCTGTCCCACATCGGCGTCCGTGAGGCGGAATCGCGCGAGTTCCTCGGGGCGCGCAACGCGAAGTTCATGATCTTCCCCGGCTCGTCGCTGGCCAAGAAGCCGCCGCGCTGGGTGATGGCCGCCGAACTGGTGGAGACCTCGCGGCTGTGGGGCCGGATGGCGGCCAGGGTCGAGCCGGAATGGGCCGAGCGGCTCGCCGGCGATCTGGTCAAACGCACCTACTCCGAACCGCACTGGTCGGCGCGGCGCGGCGCCGCGCGGGCCTACGAGCGGGTCACGCTCTACGGTGTGCCGCTGGTGACCGGGCGGCCCGTCGACTTCGGGCGCATCGATCCCGAGCTGTCCCGCGAGCTGTTCCTGCGGCACGCGCTGGTCGGGGGCGAATGGCAGACCCGGCACGGCTTCTTCGCCCGCAACCGGGCCCTGCTCGAGGACGTCGCCGATCTCGAGCACCGGGCGCGCCGCCGCGACATCCTCGTCGACGACGAGGTCCTCTTCGACTTCTACGACCGCCGGATCCCGGCCGACATCGTCTCGGTCCGCCACTTCGACACCTGGTGGCGCAAGGCCGAGCGCGACGACCCGCACCTGCTCGACTTCACCACCGACACCGTGGTCAACACCGGCGCGACCGGCCTCGACCCGACCGACTTCCCCGACGCGTGGCGCCAGGGCGAGCTGTCGATCCCGCTGACCTACCAGTTCGAGCCCGGACAGGACGACGACGGCGTCACCGCCCGCATCCCGGTCGAACAGCTCGCCCACGTGCGCCCGGTCGGGTTCGACTGGCTGGTGCCCGGCATGCGCGAGGAACTGGCCGCCGCCTACATCAAGACGCTGCCCAAGACCCAGCGCCGGGCGGTCGTGCCCGCCCCCGATTTCGCGGCGGCCGCCCTGGCCGCGCTCACCCCGCGCGCCGAGCCGTTGCGCCTCGGGCTGGCGCGGGAGCTGTCGCGGCTGGGCCGGGTCACCGTGACCGCCGAGGATCTGCGGACCGCCGCCCTGCCGCCGCACCTGCGCATGACCTTCGCGGCCGTGGACCGCGACGGCGCGGTGCTGGCCCGCTCCAAGTCGCTCGCCGAGCTGAAAACCCTACTGGCCGAGGAGGTCTCGGCCTCGGTGCAGCGCGTCACCGCGGGCGCCGAGCGCGCGCCCGCCACGGTGTGGACCTCCGAGTCGCTGGGCACGCTCGCCCCGACCGTGCGCCGGGAGGTCGCCGGGCAGACCGTCACCGGGTACCCCGCGCTGGTCCCCGAGCGCGAGGGGGTCGCGGTGCGGGTGCTGGCCACCCCCGCCGAGCAGGCCGCCGCCATGCGCGCCGGCGTGCGGGCGCTGGTGCTCGCCGCCGTGCCGGGCAACGTCCGGACCGCCACGGCGGGACTGTCCGCGGGCGACCGGCTCGCCCTGAGCCGAGAACCCGGACGGCTCGCTGGAGGCGCTGATCGAGGACTGCCGGGTCGCGGCCGCCGACGCGCTCATCGCCGAGGCGGGCGGCCCGGTCCGCAGCCCCGAGGAGTTCGACGCGCTCGTCGCGCGGGTCCGGCCACGGCTGGCGGGCGCGGTCGCCGATCTCGTGCGGCTGACCGTCCCGGTGCTGCACGCCGCGCGCGGCGCCCGCGCCGCCCTGGCCGAGACCCGCGAGCGCGACATCGCCGAAGACGCGGGCGCCCAGCTCGACGAGCTGCTGTTCCCCGGCTTCGTCGCCGAATGGGGCGGACGGCGGCTGCGCGAACTACCCCGCTACCTCGACGCGGTCACCCAGCGCCTGTCCGCGCTGCCGGGCTCGGCGGTCCGCGACCGGCAGGGCATGGCCGAGATCGACGCGGCGCTGGCCGCCTACGACCGGCTGCTGAAGTCGCTGCCCGAGGGGCGCCGCACGGCCCCCGACGTCACCGAGATCTGGTGGATGATCGAGGAACTGCGGGTGAGCCTGTTCGCCCAGAAGCTCGGCACGCCGTACCCGGTCTCGCGCAAGCGGATCGAGAAGGCCATCGCCGCGATCCGGCGCTGACCGGGCTCAGCTCGGGCGGGCCGCGGCCGCGCGGGCGGCGCGCATCTGCCCGATCTCGCGCTCGAAATCGTCGGCGCTGGTGAAGGACCGGTACACCGAGGCGAAGCGCAGATAGGCCACCTCGTCGAGATCGCGCAGTGGCCCCAGGATGGCCAGGCCGACCTCGTGGCTCGGCACCTCGGGGGAACCCTTGGCGCGCACCGCGTCCTCGACCTGCTGGGCGAGCAGGTTCAGCGCGTCGTCGTCGACCTCGCGGCCCTGGCACGCGCGGCGCACCCCGCGGATGACCTTCTCGCGGCTGAACGGTTCGGTGACCCCGCTGCGCTTGACCACCGACAGGATGGCGGTCTCCACCGTGGTGAACCGGCGGCCGCACGACGGGCAGGAGCGCCGTCGGCGGATCGCCGTCCCCTCCTCGACCTCACGCGAGTCGACCACTCGGGAGTCGGGGTGTCGGCAGTACGGGCAGTGCATCGTCCAAGGATACCGGTCAGGACCGGTCCAGCCGCCACTGCGTGGTCAGGTCGGCCAGCAGTTCGGGCAGGCGCACCAGGATCCGGCCACGGGCGAGCTTGTCGGCGAACGGCTCGGCATAGCTCGCGGCCGCCGCGGCCGGGTCGGCCACGAACGCCAGGTGACTCGGCACCAGGTCGCCGGTGATGTAGTCCCAGCGGCTGTCGCGATCGGCCCAGTTGAACGCGGGCAGCGGCACGGTCAGCGTGGTCGGCACGCCGTCGACATCGGCGGTGACCGTCGCGGGCGCGTAGACCCCCGGCGCGCGGACCCCGGGGACCGCGGGTTTGCCCGCCACCGTGCTGACGTAGCTCAGGACGCGGCCCATGCGGCCCCGGCCCGCGGCGGTGGCGTCCCACTGGTCGGCGACGATGCGGTTCTGCTCGCGGTCGGTCATCCGGATCAGCGCGTCGGTGCGCCCGGCCACGGTGCCGCTGTCGATGCCCGCCCAGGCGGCGCGGGCGTTCGCGTCGATCACCCCGGCCTCGGCCAGCTCCGCGATCGCGCCGAGTCCCCCTGCCAGATAGGCCTCGTGCTGGGGCACCAGGTCGAGGAAGATGTGCTTCTGCATGATCATCAGGCGGGTCTGGTACCAGGCCAGGTCCTCCGGTGTGAGCCGCGGCCCCTCGGCGGCCAGGGTGGCGATGTCCTCCGGCAGCGCGGCCACCAGTTCCGGCGGGGTGGACCGCAGCAGGTCGGCCACCGCCGTCCCGAGCTGGTGGATGCCGGGCACCCCGACGACGCCGGAGACGTCGCCGATGTCGAAGAAGCCGGAGGCGAAGGACCCGCCGGCCACGCCGGCCAGGCCCGCCCAGTACAGGTCGGGCCTACTGTGGGCGATCCGGAAGTAGTTGACGTAGACCTGGGAGAAGGTCGCGGAGTTGGCGGCCACGCCCCGCTCGGGCGCCCAGCCCGCCAGGTCGATGCCCGCGGCCTCGGTCGCGGTCACCAGCCAGAACTGGTGCAGGAGGGTGGCGTAGCGGCGCGGGGCGATGCCGTCGGCGCGGGCCTCGTCGAGCGCGTCGCGCAGCCGCGGGACGTCCAGCGGCAGGGCGGGATTCAGGCCGCCGCCCCGTTCACCCTCGGCGTTGACCGCGGGCAGGTCCAGATAGGGCGCGTAGCCCGGTTCGGCGTGCGCCGCGGGTGCGGACAGCACCGTCAGCAGCAGTACCGACAGCACGCCCATCGCGCCACGTCGCATCGTCACCCCGTCCCGGCGGGCGCCGGAGCCCCCTTGCCCCGGCGCGGATGGCGGTCAGAATAGCAACGTGTTCCAGTTTCGCGGGCGGATTCGCGGCGATCAGCGCGCGGGGCCCGCGGGCGAAAAGCCCGGCACGGCAGGCGCGTAACCCGCCGAGTCGGTGACGGCGACCCCGGGGTCGTCGGCGATGCCGCCGCCGCGCGCCAGCGCGAGCGACCCGAGTAAGACCACCGCCAGCGCGGTGAGCAGGGCGGCGAGCGCCAGTCCGGCCAGGCCGATCTTCGCCCGCTCGACCCGACGCGCCGGATGCGCGCCGCGTACCGGCCCCGCGGGCGCCGGGCCGCGCCGGTACAGCGCCAGCGCGTCCTCGCGGCGGGCGGAGCGCACGCCGGGCAGGTGCCCGGCCTCCACCCGCTCGGGCTCCCGGTGCCGCGGCACCGTGGCGAAGGCGAGTTCGAGCTCGGCGTCCTCGCGGCGCACGGGCGGGCCGGGCACCAGCACGAGCCGGCGCACCGGCAGGGGCGCGGGCGTGCGGGCGATGTCGGAATCGAAGGCGAGGGCGCGGATCGCTGTGCTCATCGAACAACCTCCGGGAGGATGGGCGCGGTATTCGAACATCTGTGCGACGAACTGATGTTCGAATTTCTACCACGCGGCCGGGGCCGTGTCACCACGAAACGCCCGACATGCTCGAACAAATGTTTGATACTTGGGTGTGGCGCGACTAGATTCGAACAGGTGCGGCGACGCACCGTTCGAACAGCAGCACAGTCACGGAACAGCCAGGAAGGGGCGGATACGGTGACCCACACAGACGACACGGGTGACGAGGGCGCAGTGGGTACCGTCGCATCGGGGACCGGCGCGGATCTCACCGTGCGTCAGCGCAAGGTCCTCGAGGTCATCCGCTCCTCGGTCGACGAGCGCGGCTACCCGCCCAGCATCCGCGAGATCGGCGACGCCGTCGGCCTCACCTCCACGTCCTCGGTCGCCCACCAGCTGCGCGCCCTGGAACGCAAGGGCTACCTGCGCCGCGACCCCAACCGCCCCCGCGCGGTCAACGTGCGCGGCCTCGACGAGGCGGTGCGCTCGGTCACCACGCTGCCCGCCGCGCCGGTCGCCGACGACGACTCCGGCCGTCCCACACCGACCTTCGTGCCCGTGCTCGGCCGGATCGCGGCCGGCGGGCCGATCCTGGCCGAACAGGCCGTCGAGGACGTGTTCCCGCTGCCGCGCGAACTCGTCGGCGAGGGATCGCTGTTCCTGCTCAAGGTCGTCGGGCAGTCGATGGTCGACGCGGCCATCTGCGACGGCGACTGGGTCGTGGTCCGCCAGCAGAACGTGGCCGACAACGGCGACATCGTGGCCGCCATGATCGACGGCGAGGCCACGGTCAAGACGTTCAAGCGCACCGGCAAGGACGTCTGGCTGATGCCGCACAACCCGCATTTCGACCCGATCCCCGGCAACGACGCCCAGGTGCTCGGCAAGGTCGTCACCGTCATCCGCAAGGTCTAGGCGCCGACCGCGGCGTCCATCTCCCACAGCAGTACCTCGGCCGGTTCGCTCGCGCGTACCCGCCTGCCACCGGCCGAGGTCAGCCTGACCACATCGCCCTGACCCAGCGCGCCCGCGCCCTCGAAGTCCACGGCGCCGCGCGCCACGAAGAAGTGACCGTACGGGGCGTCGGGGACCTCGATCTCCGCGCCGGCCGCGAGCCGGGCGACGTGGAAGCTCACGTGCGAGTTGCCCAGCCCGATGGCGGCTTCGGACCGGCGGCCCGGCATCCCCGAGGCCACGGTGACCAGCTCGCCGCCGCGCAGCGCCTCGGTGACGTCGGCCTCCTGGTAGCTCGGCTCGACGCCGGCGACGTCGGGCGGCACCCACATCTGCACCACGTGCAGCCGTTCGCGTTCGGTGTAGCCCGCCCCGTTGCGCTCGGAGTGCCGGATGCCGCGGCCCGCGCTCATGCTCTGGGCGAGGCCGGGGTGGATCAGCCCGGAGTGCCCGGCCGAATCCTGGTGCACCACCGTGCCTTCCAGCACCCAGGTGAGGATCTCCATGTCGCGGTGCTGGTGGGTGTCGAAGCCCTCGCCCGGGGCGACGGTGTCCTCGTTGTGGATGAGCAGCATGCCGTGCGCGTGCTCGGCGAGCACGAAGTCACCGGTGGCGGGGAAGGACTGGCGCGACTCGAGCCACTCGTTGCGCCAGTGCCACCGCTGCCCGGCCGGGATCACCCGCACCTGCTCCGCCGTCGTCATGTGCCGCGCCTTTCGTTCCGGCCCCCGCGGGGAGAGGAACGCCCGCGCCGGGGACGGCATTCCCGGCGCGGCGGGACCTCAGAACGGCAGCAGGCCGCGCAGCCGGCCGCTCAGGGTGCGGCCCGTGTCGCGCTCGCGCTGGTCGAACAGGAAGCGCAGCTCCTCCTCCAGCCCCTTGCGCACCACGTCGCGCAGCGCCTCGGCCGCGGCGTCGAGGTCCTGCGCGTCGCGCCACGGCGCGGGATCGATCGGCGTGCCCGCCGAGAAGTAGAAGCGCTCGGGGCGCGGCACCGGCGTCGGGCCGACCCCGCGCAGCAGCGGCGGGGTCAGCTCGGGGTTGATGCCGAGGGCCCGCACCAGGCCGCGTACCGGGGACAGCAGCGTGGACTGCCCGTCGGCGACGATGTCGTACGCGTCGTCGATGCCGATCATGGCGATGGGCACGATCGGCGCGCCCGCCTGGATCGCCATGCGGGCGAAGCCGGTCCGGCCCTCCCACTTGAGCACGTACTTCTCGCCCTTGCGCCGGATGGCCTCGCGACCGCCGCCCGGGAACACCACGACCGCCTCGCCGCGCTCGAGCAGCGCGAGACAGTTGCCCCGGGTCCCGCGCACCGCGCCGAAGCGGTGCAGGATGTCGCGCACGCCCGGCACCATGAGCACGTGCTCGGCCAGCCCGCGCACCACCCGGCCCCGTTCGGCCAGGATCGCCGGCATCAGCAGCGGCGCGTCGATGCCGCCCATGAGGTTGTGGTTACCGACCAGCAGTACCGGCCCCTCGGCGGGGATGTTGTCCAGGTTGAAGAACTTCGGGCTGGTCCAGGCGCGCAGCGGCGCCAGCACCGCCTCCAGCGCCAGCAGCTCCCACCGGCTCGGTGACACCGTGATCGGCGCGTTGTCGCTGAGTACCGCGTCGCTTCCGGCCCCGGACACGACCGATCCACCCCTTGTTTCGTTCGACATTCCTACCCTCCTGCTGTCGCCGTTGCACCATAGCGTGCGAAAAGCACCTGTGTCGCATCGACGTTGACAGCAACGGGTGCGCAAATCCCCTGGTCCGGCCCTATTCCTGAGCGGCTCCCGCGTGCGCGAACTCCGAGAGCGCCGCGGCGAGCGCCTGCGGGACCCTGGCCCTGATCCGGGTGCCGCCCTCCTCGTGGTCGGAGGAGATGATGCGGCCGTCGGCGTGGATGCGTGCCACCAGGTCACCCCGGCTGTAGGGCAGCAGGACCGTCACGTCGACGTCGAGTCCGCCGAGCACCTCCGAGAGCCGCTCGCGCAGGTCCTCGATGCCGGTGCCCGCGTGGGCCGAGACGAACGCCGCGTCGGGCAAAAGGCCACGCAGCCGGGTGAGCTCCACCGGATCGACCGCGTCGATCTTGTTCACCACCAGCAACTCCGGCGGGGCGGCGGTGCCCTGCTCCTTGATCACGTCGGTGATCACCTCGCGCACCGCCTTGATCTGCTCCAGCGGCAGCGCGTCGGAGCCGTCGACGACGTGCAGCAGCAGGTCGGCGCCGGTGACCTCCTCCAGCGTGGACCGGAACGCCTCGACCAGCTGGGTCGGCAGGTGCCGCACGAACCCGACGGTGTCGGTGAAGACCATCTCGCGGCCGTCGTCGAGGGCGGCGCGGCGGGTGGTCGGGTCCAGGGTGGCGAACAGCGCGTCCTGCACGAGCACCCCCGAGCCGGTGAGCGCGTTCATCAGGCTCGACTTGCCCGCGTTGGTGTAGCCCACGATGGCCACCGCGGGGATTCCGCTGGTGGTGCGCTTGGCGCGCATGGTGTCGCGGGCGGTCTTCATCTCCCGGATCTCGCGGCGCAGTTTGGCCATGCGCTCGCGGATGCGGCGGCGGTCGGTCTCGATCTTGGTCTCACCGGGACCACGCAGGCCGACGCCGCCGTTGCTGCCCGCCCGGCCACCGGCCTGCCGGGACATGGACTCACCCCAGCCGCGCAGCCGCGGCAGCATGTACTCCATCTGGGCGAGCGCGACCTGGGCCTTGCCCTCGCGCGAGGTGGCGTGCTGGGCGAAGATGTCGAGGATCAGCGCGGTGCGGTCGATGACCTTGACCTTGACGACCTTCTCCAGCGCGGTCAGCTGGGCCGGGGTCAGCTCACCGTCGCAGATGACGGTGTCGGCGCCGGTCTCGAGGACCACTTCGCGCAGCTCCTCGGCCTTGCCGGAGCCGATGTAGGTCGCCGGGTCGGGCCGGTCGCGGCGCTGAATGAGCCCCTCGAGGACCTCCGAGCCCGCGGTCTCGGCGAGGGCGGCGAGTTCGACCATGCTGGCGTCGGCCTGGGCGGCCGAGCCGGTGGTCCACACGCCGACCAGCACGACGCGCTCGAGGCGCAGCTGCCGGTATTCGACCTCGGTGATGTCGGTGAGTTCGGTGGACAGACCCGCGACGCGGCGCAGCGAGCTGCGCTCGGACAGCTGCATCTCGCCGACGGTCGGTGCGGGGTTCTCCGGCGCCCAGCCCGGCCGCTTCATCCGTTCGGCGTGGCGGGCGAGTGCCTCGTCGACGGCGTCGCGGTCGGCGGTGCCGTCGGTCCCCGGCGCGGCGGTGGCGGCGGCGGGGACGGTGTCTTCGCTGGTCTCAGCGTGGATGTCTGATTTCGTCATACATCATCCATGCTGCCACGCCGAGGCGGGTTCCCGCATTCGGGTTTTTCCCACCGTTACCGGCCGAGCCACCAGGACGCGGCCAGGGTGCCGGTCGCCAGCAGCTCCGAGGGCCCGCGCAGCCAGGCCCGTCCCGCCGCGATGCCGACCCGCACGGCGCCGCCGGGCACCCGCACGGTGACCTCGCCGGTGTCGGCGCCCGGCCGCAGCCCCGCGGCCGTCAGGGCGGCGGCCGCGGCGGCCACCGTGCCGGTGCCGCAGGAGCGCGTCTCGCCGACGCCGCGCTCGTAGACGCGCATGTCGACGCCGCCGTCGGCGTCGAGCGCGGTGAGGATCTCGACGTTGACCCCGTGCGGGAACAGGTCGGGATCGAAACCGGGCGCCGCCGAGAGGTCGAGCTGGGCCAGCGACGCCGCGGTCAGGGCCGGGTCCGCGCAGGCCAGGTGCGGGTTGCCGACGTCGATGCCGATGCCGGCGAAGGCCGTGCCCGCCACGGTCGCGGTCGACGGGCCCAGCTCGCGCACCACGCCCATGTCCACGGTCACCTCGCCGTGCACGGGCCCGGCCTCGTGCACGACGACCGGGCGGGCGCCCGCGCGGCTGCCGACGACGTACTCGGTGCGCCGCTCGAGGCCGGAGGCGTTGAGGTAGTGGGCGAAGACCCGCACGCCGTTGCCGCACATCTCGGCGATCGAGCCGTCGGCGTTGCGGTAGTCCATGAACCAGTCCTCGGCGCCGACACCGTCGGGCAGCGCGTCGAGGACGCCTGCCTCGCGCAAGGCGCCCGCGGTCGCCACGCGCAGCACGCCGTCGGCGCCGAGGCCGCGGCGGCGGTCGCACAGCGCGCTGACGCGCTCGACGGTCAGGTCGAGCGCGACCTGCGGGTCGGGCAGCACCACGAAGTCGTTCTGGGTGCCGTGGCCCTTGCTGAACCGGATATCGTCTGCCACGCCACCATTGTCCCCCGTGCCGCCGGACCGCCCGCTACCGGGCGAAGGTGCGCCGCTGCCGGGAGATCTCGTAGAGGGCGACCGCCCCGGCCGAGGGCGCGCCCAGCGAGCTCGCGGTGCCGCCCATCGGGATGGTGACAGTGGTGTCGCAGGCCTCGAGCCAGGCCGCGCTCATGCCGCTGGTCTCGTTGCCGACCACGAGGATCACCGACTCGGTCAGGTCGGTGTCGTAGATCGGATGCGGCGCGTGCTCGTCGGTGCCGACGATGCGGGTGGGGATCCCGCGCGCGATCTGGCGGTCCCGGAACTCGCGCACCTGCGCGGTGCCCGAAGCGCGCAGCACCGGCATCGAGAACAGCGACCCGGTCGAGGCGCGCACGGCCTGCGGGTCGTACTGGTCGGCGCCGTGACCGGTGACGATCACCGCCGAGGCGCCGAAGGCGTCGGCCGAGCGGATCAGGGTGCCGAGGTTGCCCGGGGAGTTGGGCCGGTCGAACACGACGATCACCGGCGCGTCCTCCCCCGGCTCGCCGGGCGCGTACTCGGCCAGGTCGAGTTCACGGGTCACCGCGACCGCGACGAGTTCCGGTGCGCCGCCGACCTTCTCGCCCAGCTCGGCCATGATGTCGGGCACCAGCCCGACCTGGGGGACGTCGCTGGTCTCGAGCACCTCGCGCGCCCAGGACGACAGTTCGGGCGCCCCGAGCCGGTAGATGAGGGTCTCGAGCGGCCAGCCCGCGGCCAGCGCCTGGGTGATGGGACGCACGCCCTGGATCAGGAAGCGGCTGTCACGGTGACGCTTGGTGCGGTTGTTGAGGTAGGCCTGCCAGACCTGCACCGAGGCATTGCGGGTACTCACCCGTCGGGTCACTGCGCGCTCCGTCCTGTCGTGTCGGCGAGCCGGGCCAGCGCGGTGCGCGCCAGCGCGGGATCGGCGCCGTCGACCCAGATCACCCGGGGGTCGCGGCGGAACCACGACCGCTGCCTGCGCACGTACCGGCGGGTGCCGATCAGGGTGCGCTCGCGGGCGTGGGCGAGGTCGTATTCGCCGTCGAGGTAGGCCAGGACCTGGGCGTAGCCGATGGCGCGGCGGGCGGTCTGCCCCTCGCGTAAACCGTTGTCCGCCAAGGATTCCACCTCGGCGACGAGTCCGTGGTCGAACATGGCCGCGGTGCGCTGCTCGATGCGGGCGTCCAGGGCGGCGGTCTCGCGGTCGACGCCGAGCACGACGGTCTCCCAGCGGGGGGCGCCGATGGTCGGCGCGGACGCGGCGAACGGCCTGCCGGTGAGTTCGACGACCTCGAGCGCGCGCACCATGCGCCTGCCGTCGGTGGGCAGGATGGTGTCGGCGGCGACCGGATCGGCGGCGCGCAACGCGGCGTGCACGGCCGCCACGCCCTCGGTCTCGAGCAGCCGCTCCCAGCGCGCCCGTACGGCCTGGTCCGTGGCCGGGAACGCCCAGTCGTCCAGCAGCGCCTGGACATACATCATCGAACCGCCGACCACGACCGGCGTGCGGCCCCGCGACAGGATGTCCTCCACGACCCGCACCGCGGCGTCCTGGTAGGCGGCGACCGTGGCGGTCTCGGTGACGTCGAGGACGTCGAACAGGTGGTGCGGCACGCCGCGGCGCTGGTCGACGGGCAGTTTCGCGGTCCCGATGTCCATGCCGCGATACAGCTGCATGGCGTCGATGTTGACGATCTCCCCGTCGAGGTGTTCGGCGAGGTCGAGGGCGAGATCGGTCTTGCCGGTCGCGGTCGGGCCGACCACGGCGACCGGTCGCGGTCCGCTCATCCGGACACCGCCGCGGTGGCGGGCCGCCAGACACTGACGTCGTACCCCACGCCGTACGGCGCGTCCTGGTAGAGGGTGCGCACCGCGGGGTCGGCGGGGTCGGCGGCGAACAGGCCGGCCAGTGCCTGGTGGGCGGGGCGGGCCGGCGCCCACAGGTCGGTGCACAGGTCGGGATCCAGCGCCGACAGCGCGGACCGGTCGCCGGCGCGCAGGGCCGTGTCGAGGTCGGCCTGGAACGCCACCGCGCGCTCGTCGAGATAGCCGGGCGCGGCCAGGGTCAGGGTCGCGGCGCCGTCGGCGACCACGAGCACGGCCCGCGGTCCGGGCGCCGCGTCGAGGCGCTCGCGCAGCGCTCGCCCGGCGGCGACGGCGCGCTCGGGCTCGGTGTCGTGGGCGAGCACGTGCGCGCGCACCCGCGCGGCGGGCGCGACCTGCTCCCGCAACCACCCCGCGACCAGCACCGCCAGCGGAAGCCGGGCGTCTGCTGCGGCGGCGGGCGACACGCCCTCCGACAGCGTCACCCGCAGGTCGGCACCGAATCCGGCGAAGGTCCCGACGGTCTCCGGGCCGTAGTCCGCGGCGCGGGTGTCGGCACCGATCACCGTCCAGTCCGCGGCGGCGGTGGCCAGCTCCGCGCCCGCGGCGAGCACGGCCGCGCGCAGCACGGCGGGTTCCTCGCCGGAGGCGGTATCGGGGGCCGCGGCGTGCCCACACAGGGCGGGCACCAGCATCGGCGGCGACGGGACCAGGGCCGCTACACAGAACACGACGTAACCGTAGCCGCCCACGCCGCCGGGACCCGCATCCGGCACCGCACGGCAGACGGGGTCTCCGCGAGTGTCCACCGCCGCGGACGGGGTCGGCATTGCTAGTGTTTTCCCATGCGACTACCCACGTCGCCCGGGACGAAATCCCAGGAAATCCGCCGTCCGTTCCCCCGGATCGATGGTTTCCGCGAACGGAACCGGGTTCAATGGGAGGTGCTAGGGCGTAACCAGGCAGCCGTGACGCGCGGCAGGGACGGAGAGCAATGACCGACAGCAACGGCACCGCGAAGGCAATCCCCGGCGCCACCCCGCGACCGTCCGGCGCCCCGAAGCCCGGCGGCACGGCACCGAAACCGCACGCCGTGAAACCGGCGCCCGGTCCCGACCAGGCCCACCCGCACCCGGTGGTCGTGCCGACGGTCACCGACCCGAGCGAGTGGGGCCGCGTCGACGAGGACGGCACCGCCTGGGTCCGCACCGCCGAGGGCGAACGCCAGATCGGCTCGTGGCAGGCCGGTGACGCCGCCGAGGGGCTGGCCCACTTCGGCCGCCGGTTCGACGACCTGGCCACCGAGGTGGCCCTGCTCGAGGCGCGGCTGGCCGCGGGCGCCGACGCCCGCAAGACCAAGGCCGCCGCCGTCGCGCTGGCAGAGACGCTGCCGACCGCGGCCGTCATCGGCGACATCGACGGCCTGGCCGCCCGGCTGCGGGCGATCGCCGAGCACTCCGAGGAAGCCGCCGCGCACGCCAAGGAGGAGAAGGAGCGCGCCCGCCACGAGCACACCGAGCGCAAGGAGGCCCTGGCCGCCGAGGCGGAGAAGATCGCGGCCGAGTCCACCCAGTGGAAGGCCGCCGGCGACCGGCTGCGCGAGATCCTCGACGAGTGGAAGACCATCCGTGGCGTCGATCGCAAGGTCGACGACGCGCTGTGGAAGCGCTACTCCAAGGCCCGCGAGGCGTTCAACCGCCGCCGCGGCGCGCACTTCGCCGAACTCGATCGCGAGCGCGCCGCCGCCAAGGGCCGCAAGGAAGAGCTGTGCGTCCGCGCCGAGGAGTTGTCCGGCTCCACCGACTGGTCGGGGACCGCGGCGGTGTTCCGTGACCTGCTGACCGAGTGGAAGGCCGCGGGCCGCGCCCCCCGCGAGGCCGACGAGGCGCTCTGGCGCCGGTTCAAGAGCGCCCAGGACGTGTTCTTCGCCGCCCGCAACGCGGCAGTGTCCGAACGCGACGCGGAATTCGAGCACAACGCCACCGCCAAGCTCGAGCTGCTGCGCGAGTACGAGGGCCTCGATCCGGCCAACGGCCTCGAGCACGCCCGGGCCGCGCTGCGCGAGCTGCAGGACCGCTGGGACGCCATCGGCAAGGTGCCGCGCGAGCGCATGCAGGAGCTCGAGGGCAAGCTGCGCGCGATCGAGAAGCGGGTGCGCGACGCCGCCGACGCGCAGTGGCGGCGCACCGATCCGGAGGCCGTAGCCCGGGCCGCGCAGTTCCGCGAACGGGTGGCCCAGTTCGAGGAGCAGGCCGCCAAGGCCACCGCCGCGGGCAAGACCCGCGACGCGGAGAAGGCGCTCGAGCAGGCCAAGCAGTGGCGCGAGTGGGCCGAGGCCGCCGAAGGCGCGGTCAGCAACCGCTGAGAGCCCCGAACGAGCGAACCCCTGCGACTCGCCGAGTCGCAGGGGTTCCGTCGTCGTGCGGTGTTATTCGCCGCCGAGCCGGCGGCGGTCGCGCTCCTCGGCCTCGGCCGCCGCGATGCGCCGCTGTTCCTCGGCGGCCAGCTGAAGCGCCGTGCGGCTCCACACGACCCGGACCCAGTGGAAGGTCAGCACGATGATCGCCACGGTGCCGAGGATCAGCCCGATGCCCGGCCCCGCGCCGACGTAGTTGCCGAGACCGGGGGTCTGGCGGTGCCAGATCGAGAGCACGCCGAAGACGCTGCCGACGGCGGAGCCCGCGCAGGCGATCCAGGCCAGCGTCCAGCGCCGGGTCATCAGCGCCAGCAGCGAGAACCCGATCCCGAAGATCACCACGAACCACACGAACAGCCGCGAGGGCAGGCCGATGTGCTCGTCCTGGGCGACCTGGGTGTCGAGCAGCACGTCGAAGCCGCGCGCGGCGCCCGCGTGCGGCAGCACCAGGGAGACCAGCAGCGCGAACACCGCGCCCGCCACCACCATGGCGCGGGCGCCGGGATCGATCTCCCCGGCGATGCGCTTCTCCACGGCGTCGAGTTCGCTGCGGTACTCCGCGAAGGTCCGCTCGTCGTTACTGCTACCCGTGTTCACCGCGTCGTCGCTCCCGTCGTCCGGTCGGTCGCCGTCTCGTCCGCCACCCACTGTGCCATCCGTGCGGCCGGGCTCGTCATCCGACCCACTACGGCCGGTAGTAGAGCCGCCGTCGCTCACGATCCGCAGCCCGTCGAGCAGCCTGCGGCCACCGGCTCGGCCGCGGGCGCGCCGATCCGCGGCAGCCCGAGCCCGACCCCGATCGGCGCGGTCTTGGGCGTGACGCCCCGCTCGTGGGCGTCCCCGGCGCGCGTGCGGCGGTGGGTGTGCACCGGCCCGTCGGCGATCAGGTGGTGCGGCGCGGCCTCGGTGATGTCGACGGTGACGATGTCGCCCGGGCGGATGCCCGCCTCCGGCGCGGGCCGGAAGTGCACCAGCCTGCCGTCGCGGGCCCGGCCGCTCATGCGGGCGGTCGCCGCGTTCTTCTTGCCCGCGCCCTCGGCCACCAGCAACTCGACCCGGGTGCCGATCAGCGCCTGGTTCTCCTCGAGGGAGATCTGTTCCTGCAGGGCGATGAGCCGGTCGTAGCGCTCCTGGACGACCTGCTTGGGCAGCTGATCGGGCAGGTCGGCGGCCGGGGTGCCGGGCCGCTTGGAGTACTGGAAGGTGAAGGCGCTGGTGAACCGCGCCTGCCGGACCACGTCGAGGGTGGCCTGGAAGTCCTCCTCGGTCTCGCCGGGGAAGCCGACGATGATGTCGGTGGTGATGGCCGCGTGCGGCATGGCCGCGCGCACCTTCTCGATGATCCCGAGGAACTTCGCCGAGCGGTAGGAGCGCCGCATGGCCTTGAGCACCCGGTCCGAGCCGGACTGCAGCGGCATGTGCAGCTGCGGGCAGATGGCGGGCGTCTGCGCCATGGCCTCGATGACGTCGTCGGTGAACTCGGCCGGGTGCGGCGAGGTGAACCGGACCCGCTCCAGCCCCTCGATCGTCCCGCAGGCGCGCAGCAGCCGGGCGAAGGCGCCGCGGTCGCGGGGCTGCTCGGGGTCGACGAAGTTCACGCCGTAGGAGTTGACGTTCTGCCCGAGCAGGGTCACCTCGAGCACACCCTGGTCGACCAGGGCCTGCACCTCGGCGAGCACGTCGCCGGGCCGCCGGTCGACCTCCTTGCCGCGCAGCGACGGCACGATACAGAAGGTGCAGGTGTTGTTGCAGCCCACCGAGATCGACACCCAGCCCGCGTACGCCGACTCGCGCTTGGCGGGCAGCGTGGAGGGGAAGGCCTCGAGCGACTCGAGGATCTCGACCTGGGCCTCCTCGTTGTGGCGGGCACGCTCGAGCAGCACCGGAAGGGAGCCGATGTTGTGGGTGCCGAACACCACGTCGACCCACGGCGCCTTGCGCACGACGGTGTCGCGGTCCTTCTGCGCCAGGCAGCCGCCGACGGCGATCTGCATGCCCGGACGCTCGGCCTTCACCGGCGCGAGGTGGCCGAGCGTGCCGTAGAGCTTGTTGTCGGCGTTCTCGCGGACCGCGCAGGTGTTGAACACCACCAGGTCGGCCTGCGACCCCGGCGCCGCCTTGACGTACCCCGCGTCCTCGAGCAGCCCGGACAGGCGCTCGGAGTCGTGTACGTTCATCTGGCAGCCGAAGGTGCGGACCTCGTAGCTGCGGGCCCCGGCGGTCTCCGCTGCGCCGGTGACGGTCTGTCCGTTCGAATCCACCTGTCCAGGGTACGGGGGTGCCCCGGTGTGGTCTGCGCCGCATCCGGCTCGGCCGCCGCGCGGGCATCGCGGGCGATACCAGCAGGTAACCGGTACGTGACGATTCGGCATGCCGCATCGGTGTGTCGCCGAAATCAGGGCAAAACCCCGGATTGGGCCTAAGGTTTCAGAGCATGACCGACGACGCACCCGCGCAGACCGGGGCCGCCGGCGACGCCGCCGCCGCGCCGCCGATGATCTCGATACGCAACGTGGACAAGCATTTCGGCGACCTCCACGTGCTGCGTGACATCCATCTCGACGTTCCTCGCGGCCAGGTCGTCATCGTGCTCGGCCCCTCCGGATCGGGTAAATCGACACTGTGTCGCACCATCAACCGGCTCGAACCCATCGATTCCGGCGACATCGCCATCGACGGCGTGCCGCTGCCCGCCGAGGGCAAGGCCCTGGCGGCCCTGCGCGCCGACGTGGGCATGGTGTTCCAGTCGTTCAATCTCTTCGCGCACAAGACGATTCTCGAGAACGTGATGCTCGCGCCGGTGAAGGTGCGCAAGGTGGGCAAGGACGCCGCGCGCAAGAACGCGCTTGCCCTGCTCGACCGCGTCGGCATCGCCAACCAGGCCGACAAGTATCCCGCCCAGCTCTCCGGCGGTCAGCAGCAGCGCGTGGCGATCGCCCGCGCCCTGGCCATGGACCCGAAGGTCATGCTCTTCGACGAGCCGACCTCGGCGCTGGACCCGGAGATGGTCAACGAGGTACTCGAGGTGATGGTCTCCCTGGCGAAGGAGGGTATGACCATGCTGGTGGTCACCCACGAGATGGGCTTCGCCCGCCGCGCCGGTGACCGGGTGCTGTTCATGGCCGACGGCCAGATCGTGGAGGACACCGACCCGGAGACATTCTTCACCGCACCCGCCTCGGATCGCGCCAAGGACTTCCTCGGCAAGATCCTGAGCCACTGACGGCCTCGACGACACCACTAGAGGGAGAAGGACACTCGATGAGGATCACCCGTTCCATCCGCACCGGTGCGGGCGCCGCGGTGCTGGCGCTGGCGGTTTCGCTGACCGCGGCCTGTGGCGGCGGCGGCGACAAGACCGCCCTGGAGAACGCCCAGGACGGCAAGCTGACCATCGGCATCAAGTTCGATCAGCCGGGCCTCGGCCTGCGCAACGCCGACGGCACCTACAGCGGGTTCGACGTCGACGTCGCCAAGTACGTCGCGGGCAAGCTCGGCGTGCAGCCGGACAAGATCACGTTCAAGGAGTCGCCGTCGGGCCAGCGCGAGACGCTGATCGACAACCGCCAGGTCGACTTCATCGTGGCGACCTACTCGATCACCGACGCGCGCAAGCAGAAGGTCGACTTCGCCGGCCCCTACTACCAGGCCGGGCAGTCCTTCCTCGTCAAGGCCGACAACACCACCATCACCGGCCCGGAATCGATCGCGGGCAAGACCGTGTGCTCGGTGAAGGGCTCGACCCCGGCCCAGAACATCGAGAAGAACTACCCGCAGGCCCAGCTGCAGACCTACGACACGTACTCGCTGTGCCTGGACGGTCTCAACAGCGGTTCCATCGACGCGGTCACCACCGACGACATCATCCTGGCCGGCTACGCCTCGCAGTCGCCGGGCAAGTACAAGGTCGTCGGCAAGCCGTTCACGGTGGAGAAGTACGGCATCGGCCTGAAGAAGGGCGACACCGAGCTGCGCGCCAAGATCAACGACGCGATCGAGGCGATGATCGCCGACGGCAGCTGGGACAAGGCGTTCCAGTCCAACGTCGGCCAGGCCGCGAGCTACCCGACCCCGCCCGCGCCCCAGGTCGACCGCTACTGATCCGTCCCGGTGCCCGGCCCCGCCGCGCGGCGGGGCCGGGCACCGGCCGCGGTAGCGGCCCTCGAGTCCCGATCGGAGGCCAACCCTCGTGTTCGACATAATCTCGGAGTACCAGGACCAGCTGATCGACGCGTTCTGGATGACCATCAAGCTGACCGTGTTCTCCGCGATCGGCGCCCTGGTGCTCGGCACGATCGTCGCCGGGATGCGGGTGTCCCCCGTGCCGGTGGCGCGCTGGGTCGGCACCGCCTACGTCAACATCTTCCGCAACACCCCGCTCACCCTGATCCTGGTGTTCTGCTCGATCGGCCTGTACTCCTCGCTGAAGCTGGATCTGGGCGCCACCTCGCTGGCGCAGATCAACTTCCGCTGGGCGATCGTCGGCCTGAGCGTGTACACCGGCGCGTTCGTGTGCGAGTCGCTGCGCGCGGGCATCAACACCGTGCACATGGGCCAGTCCGAGGCGGGCCGTTCCCTCGGCCTGACCTTCACCCAGAACCTGCGGCTGATCGTGTTGCCGCAGGCGTTCCGCGCGGTGATCGCGCCGCTGGGCAGCGTGCTGATCGCGCTGACCAAGAACACCACCGTCGCCTCGGCCATCAGTGTCGCCGAGGCGTCGTTCCTGATGTCGAAGATGATCGAGACCGAGGCGGCGATCGTCACCGTCGGCGCGATCTTCATGATCGGCTTCGTCATCCTGACCCTGCCGACGGGTCTGCTGTTCGGATATCTCGCCAAGCGCTGGGAGGTCGCCCGATGACCCGCGAAGCCTCGGTCCTCTACGACGCGCCGGGCCCGAAGGCCAAGGTCCGCAACGTCATCTACTCGGTGATCGTCGCGGTCGCGGTGGTCGCCGCGCTCGCCTACGTCTACCGCGGACTCGCCGATCAGGGCCAGTTCGACGCCGACAAGTGGAAGCCGTTCCTCGAGGCCGACATCTGGAAGACCTACCTGCTGCCCGGTCTGCAGGGAACCCTCACCGCCGCGGTCCTGTCGATCGTGTTCGCCCTGGTCCTCGGCATGCTGTTCGGCGTCCTGCGGCTGTCCGACCACCGCGCGGTGCGCTGGATCGCGGGCGCCTTCGTCGAGGTCGCCCGGGCGATCCCGGTGCTGGTCCTGATGATCTTCCTGTACGCGCTCTACGCCGAGTACGACGTCTTCCAGTCCGACTACCTCGCCCTCGGCGCGGTGGTGACCGCGCTGACGATCTACAACTCCGCGGTGATCGCCGACATCGTGCGCGCGGGCATCCGCTCCCTGCCGCGCGGCCAGACCGAGGCCGCGGTGGCCCTCGGCCTGCGCAAGGGCCAGCTGATGCGGCTGATCCTGCTGCCCCAGGCCGTCACCGCCATGCTGCCCGCCCTGATCTCCCAGATGGTCGTCGCCCTGAAGGACTCCGCCCTCGGCTACGTCATCACCTACGAGGAACTGGTCCGCAACGGCCTGCAACTCGGCGCCGCCGAGCGCAACACCATCCCGGCCCTGATCGTGGTCGCGATCATCATGATCGCCCTGAACATGACGCTGTCGCAGGTGGCCACCCGCGTGGAGCGCCGCCTGCGCACGCGCAAGAAGGGCAAGGCCGTGGTCGCCGCCGACACCGTCCTCCCGGCGCCGGGCGTCGACATGGGCAAGTGACCCCTCTATTGCGTGTGGGGCGCCACGACGACGCCGCGGCGCCCCACCGCGCGCAGGTCACCGGCCGCCGAGCTGATTCTGATACTGGCTGACCAGTCCCCGGTATGCGCTGTTCGACGGAGCGTCCAGATCGATCGCGCGCATCCCTATGACAACCTTCCGGCCGGCGACCTTCGACCAGCCGTCCTGATCGACGTCGAGTTCTGAGATGATGGCTTCGATCAGCTCATCGATCAACGCGTCGTCGACGTAGACGCTCAACCTGCACTCGATCGGCGTCCGAGCCGGATCGTACGCGCCACCCCAAGCACGCTGCGCGAACTCATCGATGTCCGGAATCGGACCGAAGCTCGTATAGCACGGGATGCGGTTCGTCCCACCGATCCGATGCACGCCGGCCTCCAGCGCGAGAGCTACCGGGTGTATTCCCGTATCTCCCGGTGCATCGGGCCCGGCGAGATCGGGCCGCCCGAGCCCGACCGTGAACTCCCAGACGCCGCGATCGTCTTCCATTCGTTCTCCCACTTCTTCGACGAACTCTCGGTTCGGCAGTGCTTCACTGTGCGTCCTTGCGAAGCATCCGCTTGCGCCGTGTTCCATGCGTCCTTCTCGGCGAGATCTCTGGTCTTCCCGCTCGCTCGAACCCGCCGGACTGTGCACCTGGGTCGTCCCAGCCGCAGCCCCCCTACGGCGATCGCCCCGAACGTACTCGCAATCGCCAACGTCGCGATCACACGCCGAGCCACTGCCATGACCTTCATCGTTCCTCCCGGTTCGACAGCTTCTCGCTCGCAAGCCCGCCGGTATCGAGTTCAACCACGGGGGAACCGGCGGGCTCGGTTCGCCCGGCATCATCGAGATCGTAGGCATCGACAACGCCGGGGCCGAGTTCGGTGAACAAATGGGGGTCCGCCTGTCCAGCCGCGCCAGTTCTGCGGATGCCACCGAGTTCCCCGCAGGAGACACGCCCGACCTGACCATGCCCGAGCACCGCGAAACCGCCGTCCGCGCGATCATCGACCGAAGCGCCGGAATCCTGACCGAGCTCGACCAGAATGTTCGGTACGGAACCCAGGAGAATCAGACTCCGAAGCTGGCTGGGATGACCGGCGCCCGGAAGTTCGGAGTCGGAGTCACCGGGTTGACAGGGATCGCGATCTCCCTGGCGCTCAGCGGATGTGGTGATCAGCAGAGCCGGCCGCCGACCGCCTGGCACGATGTCGACGCGTGCGCGCTGGTGAGCGCGGCGAGGTCGCGGAGATCGACAACAGCACCTCCGCCGAGACCGTCGTCCGGCCGGAGCGGTGGCGGGAGGACTACGCGGTGGGCTGCCGGTGGCAGGCCGCGAGCCGGGAGCGGTTCCTCGGCATCGAGATCCGGCCCGCGGGCCCTGATACGGCGTCGACCGCGGGGCCCTTCGTGCGCGACCTCACCGTCGCCGGGCATCCGGGGCGGGTCACCGAGGACCGGGTGCCCGCGCGATCACGGCAGGCGGACGAAGCCGTGCGCGACCATCCAGTCGCGGGCGACGTCGGCGGGTTCGCGGCCGTCGACGTCGACCTGGCGGTTGAGTTCGGTGACGGCCTCGTTGGTGAGCAGGGCGGTGATGGGGGTGAGCAGGTCGACGACCTCGGGATGGGCGCGGGCGAAATCGCTGCGCATGACGAGGGCGGCGTTGTACTTGGGGAAGAAGGCGCGGTCGTCGGTGAGCAGGACCAGGTCGAGGGCGGGGATGCGGCCGTCGGTGGCGGCGACGGAACCGAAGCGGCACTGTCCGCCGTCGGCGACCGCGGGGTAGACCAGGGCGTCCTGGACGATCTGCTTGCGGACCGTCCCGAGGTCTATCCCGTACTTGCGGGCCATGCCGGGGTAGCCGTCCTGGCGGACGTTGAACTCGGTGCCGACGCAGGTCGCGGCGGCGCCGGGATCGCGGGCGATCAGGGCCGCGTAGTCGGACAGGGTGCGTACGCCGGTCTCGCGCTGGGTGCGGCTGCTGGTGACCAGGGCGTAGGTGTTGTTCACCGGGGCCATCGCCGCCCACACCATGTCGTGGGCGGCCAGGTCGGCGTCGCGCACGGCCTCGAACTGGCCGCGTTCGTCGGGGACGGGGGTCTCGTTGCCGAGGTAGTTGATCCAGCCGGTGCCGGTGTAGTCGAAGGCGATGTCGATCTGGCCGTGCAACTGGGCGTCGCGCAGGCTGTTGGAGCCCTGGATGTTGGTGAGGTCGCGGACGTTCGCGCCCGCCGCGGTGAGCGCGAACTCGAGGAGGTAGCCGAGGATGTTCTGCTCGCTGAAGTCCTTGGAACCCACCGTGATCGCGACGCCGGCCAGCCCGGGGACGGGCCCGATGCTGCCCGGCGCGACCGGCAGCGGCACCGCCGAGCCCGATTGCAGTCCGCAGCCGGCGAGCACCAGCACCCCGACGAGCGGCGCGATCCGCCGCCACCAGCCGTTCCTCATCGCAACCCCCGTGGTCCCAGGAACTGTTCGGCCAGCGCGCCGAGCCAGTCGACGAGCAGCGCCAGCGACACCGCGAGCACCGCGCCGACGACCAGGGTGACCGTGTCGCGCAGCTTGTAGCCGGTGTCGATGAGAATGCCGAGGCCGCCCGCGCTGACCAGGAACGACAGCGTGGCCGTGCCGACGGCGAGCACCAGGGTGGTGCGCAGCCCGGCCAGGATGTAGGGCACGGCGAGGGGGAACTCGATGCGCCGCAACACGGTTCGCGGGCTCATCCCCTGCCCGCGCCCGGCGTCGACCAGCGCGGGGTCGACCTGCTGGAAGCCGAGGATGGTGTTGCGCAGCACCGGCAGCAGGGCGTAGAAGGCGATCGGGGCGACCCCGATCCAGAAACCGGTCTGCGCGGTCCACAGGTAGCACAGGACGATCAGGCCGATGGCAGGCGCGGAGGCGCCCACGTTGGCGATGCCGACGATCACCGGCGCGAGCCGCCCGAACCCCGGGCGGGTGAGCAGGGTACCCAGCGGCACCGCGACCGCGACCACCACGACCGCCACGGTCACGGTGATCTGCAGATGCTGCCAGGTCACCTGGGCGACGTTGGCGGCGTTCAGGCTCGCCCGCTGGGTGGCGGTCAGGTCGCGGGTGAACGCCCAGACCAGCACACCCGCGGTCAGCGCGAGCACGATGGCGGGCTGCACGAGCAGCCGCAGGCGCTCGGACCGGGTTTCGGTGGCGTTCATCGCCGCGCCCCGCCGGTCCGGGCGCCGCGCCGTGGCGCGGTCATGATCCGGCCGCCGGAGCCGGGGCGGCCAGGTGGGTGACGAGTTGGTCGAGGGTGACCACGCCGGCGTAGACGCCGTCGTCGGCGACGACCACGGCCGTCCCGGTCTCGTCGGTGAGCAGGCGTTCCAGGGCGTCCTGGAGCGTGTCCCGCACGGAGAGCGGCCGGAGCACGGCCGGACCCGTGGAGCGGCGCAGCGGCCGGTTCCGCGCGTCCACCACCACCGACCAGGGCGCCTCGGCCGGGGCGGGTGCGGCGGCCGCCCGATCCTCCGGCACGGCCGGGTAGCGCGCGAGGTCGATGTCGGCGAGCCGGGCCAGGCCGAGCCGGCGCAGCGCGGCACCCGCGCCGACGAAACCGGCGACCGTCTCGTCGGCGGGCGCGGCGAGAATGGCCGCGGGGGTGTCGTACTGCAGGATCGAGGAGCGCGGTCCGAGCACGGCGATGCGGTCGCCGAGCTTGACGGCCTCGGCGAAGTCGTGGGTGACGAACACGATGGTCTTGCCGAGTTCGCCCTGCAGGCGCAGCAGTTCGTCCTGGAGCGAGGCGCGGGTGATCGGGTCGACGGCGCCGAAGGGCTCGTCCATGAGCAGCACGGGCGGGTCGGCGGCCAGGGCGCGGGCCACGCCGACCCGCTGTTGCTGGCCGCCGGAGAGCTGCCGGGGATAGCGGTCGCGATAGGTGTCCGGGTCGAGGCCGACGAGGGTGAGCATCTCGTCGACGCGGGCGCCGATGCGGGCGCGGTCCCAGCCCGACAGCGACGGCACGGTGGCGATGTTCTTGGCGACGGTCATGTGCGGGAACAGCCCGGCCTGCTGGATGGCGTAGCCGATGCCGCGGCGCAGTTCGTCGGCGTCGACGGCGGCGGCGTCGCGGCCGCCGATGGTGATCGTGCCCGCGGTGGGTTCGATGAGCCGGTTGATCATGCGCAGCGTCGTGGTCTTGCCGCAGCCGGACTGCCCGACCAGGACCACGATCTGCCCGGCCGGGATGGTCAGGCTCACCGCATCCACGGCCGGGTCGGCCTGGCCGGGATAGCTCTTGGTGACGCGGTCGAGCACGATCTCGACGCCGGAGACGGTGTCGGTCAACGGATCCCCCTCGGGGTGGTGAGCCGCCCGAGCAGCTGCAGGGCGGCGTCGAGCAACAGGGCGAGCACGACGACGAGGACGGTGCCGGTCAGGGCCTGCGGGACGGCGTTGGGGGTGCCCAGCCGCGACAGCCCGGAGAAGATCAGGTTGCCCAGGCCCGGCCCCTTGGCGTAGGCGGCCAGGGCGCAGATGCCCATGATCATCTGCGCGCTGACCCGGATTCCGGCCAGGATCGAGGGCCACGCCAGCGGCATCTCGATCCGGGTCAGCACGCGCAGGCGGTTCATACCGACCCCGCGCGCCGCGTCGACCACGGCCGGTTCCACCGAGGCCAGGCCCAGGATGGTGTTGCGCACGATGGGCAGCAGGGCGTAGAGCACCAGCGCCACCACCGTCGGGCCGACGCCGAGGCCGAGGATCGGGATGAGCAGCCCGAGCAGCGCGAACGACGGCACGGTGAGGATCGCCCCGGCCAGCGCGGTGGCCACCGCCGACCCGATCGGGCTGCGATACACCAGGATTCCGGCCAGCACCGCGACCAGCGTCGCGGCGATCAGCGACTGGACGACCGCCGACAGGTGCAGATACGAGTCGACCGCCAGCTGTTCGCGCCGGTTCACCACGAAATCCCACCAGGTACCCAGGATCTCCACCTCCCCTTCACGGTGCTCCTCGCCCGGATTTCCCCGCGGACCCGCCGCGGAAACCGCGGATCCCGCGGCGGTCCCGGTCGTGGCCCGTCCTCCATCGTCGCCGAATCGGGCTGGGAACACCCGGTTTTCACCACATCCACCGCCACGGGCCCTCGGGAGCGTGGTCGTGGGTGTCGTCGTCGCCGCACCGAGGCTTCGCGGGTCGCCGCCGGCCTCGACCGGGTGCGGCCGGTCCGGGCGGTCGCGCTGGACACGGGAAGACGAACGAGACCCGTGCCCCGCCCGCGACGGCGGCGACACCCGGACCCGGTTCGACCCCGAGTATCGGCCGCCGTGGGGCGCCGGTCAGTCGGCGGAACCCGGATCCCGTTCGGCCAGTTCGGCCTTGACGATCGCGATGGCCTCGGACATCGAGTAGCCGCGCCGGACCAGCATGGGCACGAGCCGCCGCTGGGCCGCCGAGCGGTCCTCGGCCGGGCCGAGGGCCGCGATCCGGCGCCGGATCAGCCGCAGGCCCCGTTCGCGTTCCTTCGGATCGGCGGCGGGTTCCTCCGGGTCCCCGTCACCGGCATCGTCCTCGACGTCGAGGGCCCGCGTCCCGCGTCCCGTCCACCCGGCGCGACGCGGGCCCTCGACGCGGGCGGACGGCCGGTCGTCGACCTCGACGAGGCGGCCGAACCTGCGGACCGGCGGGCGGGCCGAGGGATCCGATTCGGGTCGCGTCTCGCCGGACGTGTCGTCGCCGGCCTCCGGGCGCGAACGGCGGCGCAGGCCACCGGAACGGGGTGAATCCGTTCCGGCGGCGTCGCGGTCACCGCCCTGGAGCCCGGGACGATCGAGGCTTCGACGGCGACCAGCGGACCGGCGCGATGCGGCGGAGTGCACCGGGGCTTCCTCGTGGTCACCGTCCCGAGGCCCTCGGCGGTCGAGGCTCGACCGGCGGGCGGCGGGGCGGCGGGGTGGGGTGGAGGTCATGGCGGCGTCGTCCGGCGACACGGTGTCGTCGGAGGGCGCGGGGTGAGCCGGCGGTTCCCGGTGGATCGTACGGGTGAATCCCGCCGATGCCAGTTCCTCGCCCGCGACCGCGAAGGCGACCGATCGATCGAAGCCGCGGCGGGCGAGCACGGCGACGAGCCGGCGCAGGGCACGGTCGTAATCGGTACCGGCGGAGAGGCTCTGGAGCTTGCGGCGGGCGAGGTCGGCGGCGCGGGCGCGTTCGTCCGCGTCCGTGATCGCGGCGAGGGCCTCCTCGGCCAGGGCCGGGGCGATGCCCTTGTCCCGCAGTTCGCGGCGCAGCGTCGCGCGGCCACGGCCGGAATAGGTGTGGCGGGAATGCACCCACTGCTCGGCGAAGGCGGCGTCGTCGACGAGGCCGACCTCGGCGAGCCGGACGAGCGCCGCGTCGGCGACCTCGGGGCGGAAACCCTTCTCCGCCAGCCGGTCCGCGAGCTCGGCACGGCTGCGGGCGCGGACGGCGAGCAGGCGAAGACACGCCTCCTTCGCCTGCTCGACCGTCCCGCCGCCCCGAGGGCCGCGGGCGCCGGGACCGCCAGGCTCGGCCGGTCCCGCACCGGATCCGGCCGCCACCGGATCCGCGTCCCCGGCCGACCGCACCCACGTGCGATCCGCCGGGAAGTCGTCATCCCCTCGATTTCTCCGCCGTCCGCGCCGGGAACCCCGCCCGCCGGGCCGGTCCTGACCGGGCTCCCCCGCGGACGGATCCGCCCACGGCGCTCGGTCGTCGGCGTGGTCACCGGCGGATGACCCGCCGGTGACCCCGGACGGCGCGGATCGGGAACGTCCGCCGCGCTCGTCGCGGTTGTCGCGGTTGTCGCGGTTGTCCTGGGTACGGCGCGGGTCACCGTCGCCGAACTCTTCCCGGAGCCGTCCGGTCGAGAACACGCCGCGGGGAGTGTCCCTGTCCCCCAGGGTGTCTCGTCCACGGCGGCCGGTCGGCCCGGCCGGGTACGCGCGCTGCGGATCGCGCGCACCCGGCCGGGCGTCCGGGGTGTCCGCGGCGGACGAACCACCTTCGTCCGCGCGAACGGGATCGGAACGCCGGCGAGGCGGCCGGGTTCCGGTGGTCAGGGCATCGGCGTCCGCCGCGGCGCGCGCCTGGCGCGCTGCCGCGTCGAAACCACTGGTGTCGAGTCCGAGACGCTGCAGCTGCCGCCGCATATCGGCGACGTGGTCACCGGTCGCGTCCCCGGGGGCCCGCCTGCGCGGCCGGCCCCCGGGCGCGGACTCAGAAATCGGCGGGCGCCTCGGTCTCGGCGGTCACATCGGCGCCGATACCGAGCTTCTCCTTGATCTTCTTCTCGATCTCGTCGCGCACGTCGGTGTTCTCGAGCAGGAACTTGCGGGCGTTCTCCTTGCCCTGGCCCAGCTGGTCGCCCTCGTAGGTGTACCAGGAGCCGGACTTGCGGATGAACCCGTGCTCGACGCCCATGTCGATGAGCGAGCCCTCCTTGGAGATGCCCTGGCCGTAGAGGATGTCGAACTCGGCCTGCTTGAACGGCGGGCTCACCTTGTTCTTCACGACCTTGACGCGGGTGCGGTTGCCGACCGCGTCGCTGCCGTCCTTGAGGGTCTCGATGCGGCGCACGTCCAGGCGGACCGAGGCGTAGAACTTCAGCGCCTTACCACCGGTGGTGGTCTCGGGCGAGCCGAACATGACGCCGATCTTCTCGCGCAGCTGGTTGATGAAGATGGCGGTGGTGCCCGAGCTGTTGAGCGCGCCGGTCATCTTGCGCAGCGCCTGGCTCATGAGGCGGGCCTGCAGGCCGACGTGGCTGTCGCCCATCTCGCCCTCGATCTCGGCGCGGGGCACCAGGGCGGCCACGGAGTCGATGACGATGATGTCGATGGCGCCGGACCGCACGAGCATGTCGGCGATCTCGAGCGCCTGCTCACCGGTGTCGGGCTGGGAGACCAGCAGGGCGTCGGTGTCGACCCCGAGCTTGCGGGCGTAGTCCGGGTCGAGGGCGTGCTCGGCGTCGATGAAGGCGGCGACACCGCCCGCGGCCTGCGCGTTGGCGACCGCGTGCAGGGCGACGGTGGTCTTACCCGAGGACTCCGGGCCGTAGACCTCGACGATGCGACCGCGGGGCAAACCGCCGATGCCGAGCGCGACGTCGAGGGCGATGGAGCCGGTGGGGATGACGGAGATGGGCTGGCGGGCCTCCTCGCCCAGACGCATGACCGCGCCCTTGCCGAAGCTCTTCTCCACCTGCGCCAGCGCCAGCTCCAGCGCCTTGTCGCGGTCGTAGGCCTGAGGTGCCATGGTCGGGGTCCCCTTCTCGAGGTGAGTCTTTCTCTTGGTTGGCGCCCACAGTAGAGGCCGGCACCGACAAGTTCTGGCGACCAGATTAGACGAACACCTGTTCGAGTCAAGCGACGCGCCCATCGACACGCACGACCCCCGCAATCCCCCGGCGACACCGACCGCCGCCACCGGCCGGCGGTCGGCGCGCCCGGCTAGCGCTGCGGCAGCACCGGGTCCTCGCCTGGCTGTCGCGGACCGAAGATCCGGCGCTCGGACTCGGCGATGCGAACGTCGTTGATACTGGCCTCGCGCCGGGCCATGCGGCCGTCGGGAGCGAACTCCCACTGCTCGTTGCCGTAGCTGCGCCACCACTGCCCGGTCTCGTCGTGCCACTCGTACTGGAAGCGCACCGCGATGCGGTCGCCGTCGAAGGCCCACAGATCCTTGCGCAGCGCGTAGCCGTTCTCGCGCGCCCACTTGCGGGTCAGGAAATCGACGATGGCGGCGCGCCCGGTGAAGAACTCGTCGCGGTTGCGCCAGACCGAGTCCTCGGTGTAGGCGGCGGCGACCTTCTCCGGATCGCGGGTGTTCCAGGCGTTCTCGGCGGCCAGGACCTTGGCCTCGGCGGCGGCGCGATCGAACGGGGGCAGGGGAGGTCGCATCGGAGTGACCCTTTCGCACGGAAGATTAACTGTCTTTTCCTTGTTGAGAGGTTAGGCAGGGCAGCACCGGGCCGTCAACCGGTGAAACGAACGACACAGGTTAGGAGTCGCGGTTGTTAACCTCAGGCATGCGCGATCCCCGTCCGCACACCGGCGAACCCCCCGCCCTCGACCTGCTCAACACCCGCTGGGCGGGCGCGCGCCCGGGCGACCTCCTCGCGGATCTCGACGGGCTCGCGCTCTGGCTCGAGCTCATCGGGGTCGCCGGGCGGGTCCCCGCCGACGAGCACACCCGGCTGGCCCTCCTCGACGCCCGCGACGCGATCCACGCCGCCGTCCGCGACGGCGAGTACGCCGCCCTGAACGCGATCCTGGACCGCGGCCGGGTCCGGCGCAGACTGACCGGCGACGGACCCGAGGACGTGCCGGAGGTGGCCGATCCGGCGGACCTGCCGGGCTGGCTGGCCGCCGACGACCTGTTGCGGCTGCTCGCGCGCGCCCCCGAACGGATCCGCCAGTGCGCGCACCCGGACTGCGTGCTGTTCTTCTACGACACCTCCAAGAACGGCACCCGTCGCTGGCATTCGATGGCGACCTGCGGGAACCGGGCCAAGGCGGCCCGGCACTACGCGCGCACCACCTGAGTCAGAACAGTTCGTCGAGCAGGCGGAAGTAGGCCAGCCGGGCCGGGTCCGGCGCGGCGAGGCCGTAGGCGGCGCGGAAGGCGTCGATCTCGCCGGGCCCGTACTCGGCGAGTTCGCGTTCGGCCAGGGCCAGGTCCCGGTAGCGGTCGCCGACGCCGAGCCCGCCCACGTCGAGCAGGGCGCCGTCGGTGAGCACGTTGTCGGGGGTGAAATCGCCGTGGGTCACCACCGGGTCCTGCGCGGCGGGACGCTCGGCGCGCAGCCGGGCCAGGACCTGCCCGGCGCTGTGGCCGCGGCGCTCGTCGTCGAAGTCGGACTCGTCGACCAGGCCCTCGTGGACGCGGCGGTGGGCCGCCGCCAGCAGCGCGTCGAGGCTCGCGTCGAAGGGGCAGTCCGCGGCGGGGATCGCGTGCAGGCGGCGCAGGATACCGCCCATGCGGGCGCCGACCGAGGACCCGGGATCGCCGTCGCCGGGGTCCGTCACGACGCCGTCGCGGCCGCCCGCGTCGGCCAGGGTGCGGCCGCCGTCGGCCAGGACGAGAACGTCCTCGGCGAAGGCTGCGACGGTGGGCACCGGGATCCCGCGCGCGTCCAGCCAGCGCAGCCGGTCGTGTTCGGCGACCGCACGCGGCCCGCGCCTGACCCAGTACGGGCCGATCCGCAGCAGCTCGCCGCTGCGGCCTGCGTGTTCGGCCGACCACACCGCGTCGGGCCCGACCAGCGCGGCGACCTCGGCGGGCAGCGGCAGGGCCAGTTCGTCGAGGTGTTCGAGGGCGGCACGGGTGGACTCGATGAGTTCGGTGTCGCCGTCGGCCACCCGCAATCGCAAGGCGGCGTTGAGGAATTCGCGGGCCTCCGCCGGCCGGTGCTGTTCGGCGAGGGACTTGCCCAGGTGGTGGGCGGCGAAGGAGACCAGTTCGGGTTCCCCCGTGCGGGCCGCGTCGAGGGCGCGCCGGTAGAGCACCTCGGCGGGCCCTGGTTCGCCGCGGTAGCGGTAGACGTCGGCGAGATTGATCCAGACGGTGATGCGCCGGTGTTCGGTGTCGACCAGGTCGAGCGCGGCGTCGAGCCGGTCGAGCGCCTCGTCGTGGCGGCCGAGCAGCATCAGCGCGATGCCGAGGCGGCGCAGCCCGGCGAAGTCGTGGGGATCGGCGGCGGCGACCCGCGCGGTGAGGTTCGCGCGATCGACCGGGATCATCCGCAGGCGCTCGTCGAACCGGTAGGGCCGTTCGGTCCCGGGATCGGGGGCGGTCACCGCCATGATCTGCTCACCATCGCGATCGGGGAACGTCGAATTCGGCGCACAACGCGCGCCACACGTCGCGGGGATCGACACCTGCCTCGATGGCGGCGGCGCCGGTGCGCCCCAGAACCGGAATCACATGATCGGCGAGCATCGCGTCGGCCCGGTGGACCCCGAACTCGGTGTGCATCAGCTCGTTGAACTCGGTCAATCGCACGAAACCCAAGATACCCGCGCCGGGCGGGGTGCGACAGGGCGCGGACGCCGTGGACCACAGCGCCGGACGCCACGCCGTCCGGCGGCCCGAGCGCACCCGCTGTCCCCACCACATCACCGCCCGACCGCGAAGCCCCCGCCGGCGTCCCCCGTCGCGTACCCGTTCTCACCACCACGGGATCGCCCCGATCGGGACACCTCCCCTGCGGCCGGCACTCGCCGCGCCACCCGGTCACCCCGGCGACCGCAGCGGCCCGACGGTCGACCCCGCGCTCGTCCCCGTCACCGCCGCGTCCCCACGGACGGCGGCACCACTCGCCCCGGTGGCGCGTCCGGAGGACGACGGCGCGCAAGCCGCCATGGTCCCCGCCCTCAGCGCAGCAGCCGCAGCGCCCGTTCGGCGGCGTTGGCGCCGCACATCCCGTGCGCGCCGGGGCCGGGTGGCGTCGCGGCCGAGCAGAGGTAGTGGCCCGGAACGCCGATGTCGTAGGGCTGCAGGGTCTTCCGTGGGCCGAAGACCAGCTGCGGGATGTCCTTGGCGCCGGTCATGATGTTGCCGCCGACGTAATTGGGGTTGCCGGTGGCGAAGTCGGTGGTGCTGCAAACCGACATGCCGATCACCCGGTCCCGGAAGCCGGGGGCGAAGCGTTCGAGCTGGGCGATGATCGCCTCGGTGGCGTCGCCGGTGTAGCCGTTGGGTACGTGGGCGTAGGTCCACACGGGGTGGATGTCACCCACCGAGCGGCCGGGGTCGGCCAGGTATTGCTGGCCGACCAGGACGAAGGGCCGCTGCGGCATCCGGCCCGCGTGGATATCGCGTTCACCGGCGGCGACCTCTGCGAAGGTGCCGCCCAGATGCACCGTGCCCGCCCGGCGCGCGGCCTGCGCGGTCCACGGGACACCCCCCTCGACGGCGAAGTCCACCTTGAAAGCGCCGGGACCGTAGCGGAACCGGCGGTAGGCGCGGGCAGCACGGCCGGGCAGCCGGTCGCCGAGGATGTCGGCGACCGCGGTCGGCGCGAGATCCCACATGGTGACGTCCGCGGGAGGCAGGTCCGCGGCCGAGCGCACCCGCACCCCGGTCTCGATCTTGCCGCCGTGGTCGCCGAGGACGGCGGCCATGGCGTCGGCGATGCGCTGGGACCCGCCGACGGCGACCGCCCAGCCGTAGCGGTGTCCGGCCGTGAGGATCCCGAGGCCGATGCTCGAGGTCAGCGGCCGGTGCAGCGGATGGAAGGCGTGCGCGGCGACGCCGCCGAACAGCGCCCGGCCCGCCTCGGTACGGAAGGCACGGGCCAGCCAGGTGGCGGGCACGGTGGCGGGAATCCCGAAGCGGGCCAGCCGGATCGGATGCCGAGGAAGACGCAGCAGGGGGCGCATGATGTCGGCGCCGATGGCGTCGTAGCCGGCCACCGGACCCTCGAACAGACCCCGCCACAGCCGCTCGTCGGCGCCGAGACCGGCGGCGGTGTCGGTGATCGAGCGATACAGGACACCGGCGCTGCCGTCGTCGAGGGGGTGGGCGCAGTCGAGGTCCGCGTGCGCCCAGCGCAATCCGTACCGTTCCAGGTCGACCCGGCGCAGGAAGGGCGAGCCGACCGCCATCGGGTGGATGGCCGAGCAGTGGTCGTGCAGCAACCCGGGCACGATGGCCTCGCTCGAGCGGGTGCCGCCGCCGACGGTGCCGGCCGCCTCGAGGACCGTCACCTCGAGGCCGGCGCGGGCCAGGGTGATCGCCGCCGCCAGTCCGTTGGGGCCGCTGCCGACCACTGTCGCCGTCTTCATCGACTCGTCCTGTCTCTCTGCGTTTCCGGGCTATTCGGCGGGCTGGACCGTGTTGCCCGCGTGACGGGGTGCGATCGTGCCGCCGACGTCCTCGCGCCGCCAGGTCACCTGGTGCGGGATCGGGCCGTCGGGCAGCCAGGGCAGCGCCTCGACCGCGTCGGCGACCCGCCAGGTGCCGCGCTCGATCACGCCGACGGCGGCGTCGATCACCAGGTACTGCTGGGTGGGCTTGTGGATGGGCTGCGATTCCACCCAGACCACGATCCATTCGCCCGGCGCGAATCCGACGCGCTGCTGGACCGCCTCGATCAGGTCGAGGTTGTGCAGATGCCCGTCACCGAAGTTGAAGCCGATCAGCGAGTTGCAGGCGAACTCCGCCTCCCGCACGGTCCAGCGGTCGATGTCGGGAATGTGCTTGTACAGCAGGGAGAACAGGCCACGGCCCTGGCTGTGCATGGCGCGCCAGCCGATCGTCTGCTGCATGGTGATCTCGGCGACGGCGGCGTCGTAGCCCATGGCCTTCAGCTGGTCGAGCTGGTTGAGCGTGGGCCGGTGCTCGATGGTGTTCAGTTTCTGCTCCGCGCCGGGGGCGAAGGCCCACAGTGCCGAGGCCCAGTTGCCCGCGTACTGGCGCATCGACGGGAGGAACGACACCAGGTCCGGGCGCAGGTTGCCCAGCACCGGGAAGAACAGCAACGCGACGACGATGGCCAGGGTGAGCCACGGCGAGGACATGTCGAACACGGCGTATCCGTCGGCGTTCGGGTAGCCGAGGAACAGGAACACCGTCAGGTACGCGAACAGGATGTTCCATTCCAGCGGAACGGCCAGCGGGAAGGTGGAAGTGATGAACAGGTGGAAGATCACCATCATCGCCACGCCGGCCAGGGTCAGCCAGTGGTCGGTGGCGAACAGCAGCACGATCGGGGTGACCACCTCGACGGTGGTACCGCCCACGTGCGCCATGAACGAGGCCAGCCCGGACGGCCGGATATCGCGCGGGAAGTCCCGGTAGTGGGCGCGCTTGATCGACCGGAACGGCATGGACGGGCTGTTGGACACCATCGGCGGCACGACATTGGTGAAATGCTTGCCGAACTTCGACGCTCCCGCACCCACCCACACGATGACGATCAGCAGTTTCGCCGCGATGATCATGTCGGTGAACGGCAGCACCGCGAAGAACAGCAGCGCGGGCAGGTACTGCTCGCCGCGCGCGGCCAGGAAAATGGTCTTGTCCCGCAGCCCGCAGAGGATGTAGAGCACGATCGGGACGGCCAGCAGCGCCGGGCGGATCAACCCGGAGGTGTTGTCGGGCAGGCGTTCCAGCAGCGATTCGGTGGTGCGTCCGGGCGCCAGCAGCGCGACCGCGAGGGTCGCCAGGAAGCCGAGGTACAGGACGACGTCCAGGGAGGTACGGGTGTTGCCCGCGGTGAACGGCACCCGCCGCCACGGCCGCAACCGGATGGTGCCCGGCCGGGCGAAGAACAGCACACCACCGGTCATCGGCTTGAACTTGCCCGCCAGCGGACCCCACGAGCCGGCCACGCCGATCGCCTCCAGCAGGACCGTCCACACCACCAGCTTCTGATAGACGATGGGCTGGTTCCACCAGGCACCGATGTCCCAGAACGGCCCGGTGCCCGAGGTCAGCGTCGCCACCAGGACACCGCCGAACATATAGAGCACCAGCAGTTTCAGCACATAGATGGTGTGGATCATCTTCGGCGAACCGAAGCCGTATTCCACCCAGTGCAAAGCGAGGGCGCGCACACGGTCGCGCAGTGGCAGATCGAGGAATGTCTCCGTATCCACCGGGGGGAAATCACCTGTTCTGAACCCCATTGTTCTGTACCTTTCTCGCCGTTCTCCGGGCGCGCGCGACCGCGACCGGAATTGCCGTGTTTCCGGATCACCTCCGGTGGACGTTGTTCAGGCGGTCGCCGCGAGCGCGCGGAGCCGCTTCTTGTCGATCTTGCCGACGGGATTGCGCGGCAGTTCGGTGGTGAGCACGACCGCCGCGGGCACCTTGAACGCGGCCAGCCGCGCGCGGCAGTGTTCGGTGAGTTCGGCGGCGGTCACGGCGTCGGTCGTGACCACGTGCGCGACCGGCACCTCCCCCAGCACCGGATCGGGAACCCCGACGACGGCCACCTCGTGCACCGCCGGGTGGGCATAGAGCGCGTTCTCGATCTCCTTGGGGTAGAGGTTCTCTCCACCGCGGATGATCATGTCCTTGATCCGGTCGACCAGGACCAGGTAGCCGTCGGGATCGAAGTAGCCGACGTCGCCGGTGTGCAGGCGGCCCTCGCGCACCGTCTTCGCCGTCTCCGCGGGCCTACCGAGGTACCCGCGCATGACCGTGGGGCCGCTGACGACGACCTCGCCGCGGGCGCCCGCGGGCAGCTCGGTGCCGTCGGGGTCGACGACGGTCACCCGCTGGCCGGGCAGCGGCAGGCCGACCGTGCCCGGCTTGCGCTGTCCGGCGACGGGATTCAGCGTCGAGGCGCAGGTGCCCTCGGACAGGCCGTAGCCCTCCACCACCGGGACACCGAAGCGGTCCTCGAACCGGGCGATCAACTCGGCGGGCATGGGCGCGGCGCCGCAGATCGCCAGCCGCAGCGAGGACGTGTCGGGCCGCGCGTCGGCGGGCTGGGCCACCAGCATGGCGTACACGGCGGGCACGCCGGAGAAGAAGGTCGGGCGGACCCGCTCGACGAGGTCGAAGAAGCCGGTGGCCGAGAACTTCCCGGCGACGGTGGTGTGCCCGCCTGCCAGCAGCGGCGACAGCACGCTCACCACGATCCCGTTGACGTGGAACAGCGGCAGGATCAGCAGGCTGTGGTCGGTGTGGTCCAGTCCGAGCGCGCCGATGACCATCGCGCACATGGCGGACAGGTTGTCGTGGTCGAGCACTACGCCCTTGGGGCGGCCGGTGGTGCCGCTGGTGTAGATGATCAGGGCGACGCCGTCGCCCTGGGCCGCCGCCGCGACCGGGCCGGCGGGCCGCGCGAGCGCCGCGACGTCCAGGGTCGTGCCCGCGCGGGCGGGGTCGCCGACGACCACCATCGCCCGCGCGTCGGCGATCTGGAAGCCGATGTCGTCGTCGGTCAGGCCCGGGTTCACCGGCGTCACCGCCGCGCCGAGGCGCCAGGCCGCGAACAGCACGACCACGAGCTCGACCCGATTGGGCAGCACCACCGCGACCACGTCGCCCCGGCGGACGCCCGCCGCGTGCAGCACCGAGGCCGCCGCCAGCACCCGGTCGAGGAACCGCGCGTTCGTCAGCGCGGTGGTGTCGTCGGCCAGGCACGGCGCGTCCGGCGCGGAAGCCGCTCGGGCTGTGGGCAATTCGGCGATGTGTCGCATGATTCCTCACCGTGGAGAGTGTGATCCGGGTAACACGATTCACGGTAGGGACGGGGGCGGGCACCGGCTACGGGCCGGGAGACCAGCGTTACGCGCCCCCGTTGTGCCACGGGTACAAACAGCGTGGTCGAGGCCTCGGCGCGGGGTAGTGTCGGCGCCCATGGCCCCCGACTACGACGCCCTCGTCCGCGAGGTGGCGGGCCGGATCAAGGCGGATCTGGGCCGGCTCACCCCCGTGATGACCACGATGTTCGCCGACACCATCCCCGAGTTCCGGCACGACGACGAGGTCCGCAGGCTCATGGTGGCCAGCACCGAGTCCAACCTCACCGCCATCCTGGACATGCTCACCCTGGCCATCGGGCTCGACGACATCACCGTCCCGCCCGCCGCCGCCGAGTACGCCCGCCGCTTCGCCCAGCACGATCTGTCCCTCGAGGCGCTGCTGCGCGCCTACCGGCTCGGCGAGCACATGTTCGTGCAGTGGACCATCACCCTGCTGGGCGAGCTCGCGCCGCCGACCGGGCCCGCCCTGGCCGCCGCGGCGCGGATCGCCGAGCTGGTCAACGGCTACATCGACCAGATCATCGAGGGCCTGATCGACATCTACGGCGCCGAGCGGCGCCGCTGGGACGCCCGCACCGACGCCGCCCGAGCGGCCCAGGTGCGCGCGGTGCTCGACACCGAGGAGCTGGATCTGGCCTCGGCCGAACAGATGCTGTCGACCTCGCTGCGCGGATGGCACCAGTTCGTGCTGCTGTGGACACCGCCCGGAACCGCCGACCCGGGAACCGCGCTACGGGCCGGGATCCAGGCGCTCGCCACGATCTCGGCTCGCGCACCTCTGACCGTGGACGTCGACGAGCACACCCGCTGGGTGTGGCTGGCCTCGGCGGGCAGGCCGGCGCTCGATGTCGCCCGGCTGGCGCGGGAGGTGCGCGCCACGCCGGCGCTGTCGATGGCCGTCGGTGATCCCGCGACCGGTCTGGCGGGGTTCCGCCAGAGCTTCCACGACGCCCAGCGGGCCCGTGCCGTGGCGGTGGCCGCCCGCTCACGCGGGGTCCTCGCCTACGCCGACGTGGCGCTGGCCGGGCTGCTCGCCGACGACGTGACGCGGGTACAGGCGTGGGCGGCGCGCGTCCTCGGCGGGCTCATGGGCACCGACGAGACCGCCGCCCGGCTCCGGGACACGGTGCGGGTGTTCCTCGACGCGCGCGGCAGTTACACCGACGCCGCGGCGCGCCTGCACGTCCACAAGAACACCGTGCACTACCGGGTGCGCAAGGCCGAGGAGGTGCTCGGGTATCCGCTGACCGAACACCGCCTCGACATCGAGGTGGCGCTGCTGGCGTGCGCTCAGCTGGGGTTGCCGAGGTCCTGAACCGCCGCGGCGGCACTGCCCGCGGCCGCGGCGTGGCAGACGGCGACCGGGTCGGTCACCTCGTCCCGGCCGCGCGCCGCCGCCCGGGCGGCGGCGGTGAAGCGGGGGTCCGCGAGGATTCGCGACACCGCGTCGCCGACGGCGTCGGGATTAAGCGGCCGCACCAGCAGCGAACCGCCTTGGCGGGCGGCGCGATTGGCCAGTTCCCACTGGTCGCCGCCGCCGGGGACGGTCACCACCGGGACGCCCGCCGACAGCGCCTTGGCCAGCAGGCCGTGCCCGCCGCCGCCGACCACGACCGCGGCGTGGGTGAGCAGCTCGTCCTGGCGGCCGAGGCCGGCGGTGGCCCAGGGCGGCAGCCGTCGCGGCGGGGTGTCGAGCATCGAGACCGCCGCGCGCACACCACGTCCGGCCAGTCCCTCGAGGACGGTCTCGGCCATGCCGGCGACCCCGGTGTGCGCGGTCGAGGGCGCCACCACCACCAGCGGCTCCGTCCCCGGCGGCAGGGGCAGCGTGTCGCGCGTCGGCTCCCACAGCAGCGGGCCGACCACGTGGGTGTTCGCGGGCCAGTCCGGGCGGGGGACCTCGAGCGCGGGCAGGGTCGCGACCAGGCGGGCGGCCGGGCCGGGATCCGCACCCGGCAGCCCGATGCTCTCGCGGGCGGCCGCGCGCTGCCGGTGCCCGGCGCGCACGGCGCGATCGGTCATGGTGCGCAGCACACCGTCGCGCAGCCGACCGCGCAGGCCCTCCCCGGGCGCGAGGCCGCTGCCGATCGGCGGCAGCGCCTTCGACGGCAGGTACAGCGGATGCGGGGACAGCTCCACCCACGGCACGCCGAGCCGTTCGGCCGCCATGCCGCCGCCGACGGTCAGCACATCGGAGATCACCAGCTCCGGGAGCATGGCGCCCAGGTCGGGCAGGATCTCGGTCGCGATGTGGGCGGCGCGTTCGTGGATGCGGGCGCCCGCGTCGGTGTCGTCGTCGGTGGGCCGCGGCGCCAGGCCCTTGAGCCTGCGCACCCCGATCCCCTCCGCGCGGGCCGCGTCGAACCAGCGCGGCCCCGTGAACAGCACCGGCTCGTCGCCCGCCGCCAGCAGACGCAGGCACAGCGCGATCGCGGGGAAGGCGTGTCCCGGATCGGGCCCGGCCACCACGGCTATTCGCATCGGTCCAGGTTGCCACAGGCGCAGGCGCGCCGGGACGGCGACCGGGCCGACCGGTCCGTCGGGATCCGCGGCGCGGCGGCCCACCGGGCGCGGGTCAGCCCGCGAAGTAGTACAGCTCGAAGGAGACCGCGTGCGCGGCGTCGAAACCGTCCTTCGGCCCCGTGGCCCGGTCGACGATGAAGGCGACCTGGTCGGCGACCGGTTCGTCGCTGAGCACCTCGAGGTAGCGGCGGTGGGCCGACAGCGAGGCGCGGGCCTGGTCGAGATGCGCGCTCACGTCCACCGCGTGCGTCCCGCCGGGGCCGACGACCGCCGCCCAGCGCGCCGACCACGGCGGCAGATCGGCCAGCTCGGGGAAGATCCACTCGTTGCCCGCGTCGGAGATGGCGTCGAGGGCACTGCGGCCCACCGCGCGGTGATCGGCGCTGTTGGCGTAGCCGGGCGCCCAGGTGTCGCCGAAATTGAACAGCACCACCATCTCCGGGCGGTGCCTGCGGATCGCGGCGGCCAGGTCGCGGCGCAGGGCGAGCCCCTCCTGGACCCGGCCGTCCGGGTGATCGAGGAACTCGACCTCGGTGACGCCGACAGCGGCCGCGCCGGCGATCTCCTCGGCCCGGCGCAGCGGACCGGCCTCGGCGGGTGGCAGGCCCGCGATACCGGCCTCGCCGCTGGTGACCAGCAGGTACCGCACGTCCTTGCCCTGCCCGGTCCAGCGGGCCACCGCGGCCGCGGCGCCGTATTCGATGTCGTCGGGATGCGCGACGATCACCAGGCCGCGCTGCCAGTCCTCCGGAACCTGTTGCACGCCATCATGGTAGCCACCGCCCGACCCGGCCCCGGACGACACGACGGGCCGCATCCGTGGCGGATGCGGCCCGTGCCCGTGCCCCCGGGTCTAGGGTTTGCCGATCTTCGTGCGCTCCCCGCCCTGCACCGCCTTGTACAGCAGGTACAGGCCGGTGCCGATGGCCGCGATCACCAGCAGCGGCATCAGCCCCTTCACGAGCGCGGTCAGAATCGACAGCGCGATCCACGCGACCACGACGATTCCGATCACCTTCCACACCATGTCTGCCTCCTCGCCAGTTGCGACCGCGCTCCGGCGATCCGATACGTCGAGCCTGGCACAGGTCACGGCGCGGATCACCAGGTCGGAGCCGATATCCGGGTGAAAGTCAGGGTTGTCCCCCAGCCCGGGGTCCGCGAGAATCCGGCCCGGCGAGCCCGGGCTGCGGCCATAATCGGGGTCGGCCGGAAGGAGACCCATGCACCCCATCGTCACGATCACGAGCGGCGCGGTACGCGGACGGACCGAGGGCGGCGTCAGCCGGTTCCTCGGCATCCCCTACGCCGCGGCTCCGGTCGGGCCGCGCCGCTTCCGGCTGCCCGAGCCCGTGCCCGCGTGGGACGGGGTGCGCGAGGCGACCGCGTTCGGCGGCACCTGCGCCCAGTCGCCGTACCCCGCGCCCATCCACGCCCTCATCGGCAGCGACGGGATCCCCGGCGACGACTACCTCAACGTCAACGTCTGGACGCCCGACCCCGGCGGGGCGGGCCTGCCGGTGCTGGTGTGGATCCACGGCGGGGCGTTCGTGCGCGGCTCCAACGCCCGCGACATCTACGACGGCACGGCCTTCGCCCGCGACGGCGTCGTGCTGGTCTCGATCAACTACCGGCTCGGGATCTCGGGATTCGCCGCCGTCGAGGGGGCACCGCTCAACCGGGGCCTCCACGACCAGATCTTCGCGCTGCGCTGGGTCCGCGACAACATCGCCGCCTTCGGCGGTGACCCCGGCAACGTGACCGTCTTCGGCGAGTCCGCCGGCGGCATGAGCGTCGCCGCGCTGATCGCCGCGCCGCAGACCGCCGGGCTGTTCCGGCGCGCGATCATGCAGAGCGCCAACGGCGCGGTCGCCGCCGACGCGGACGACGCCGGCAGGGTCGCCGCCGCCCTCGCCGCCGAACTCGGCATCCAACCCACCGCGCGGGACTTCGGCGAGCTGGGCCCGGAGCAGCTGCGCGCCGCGCAGAACGCGGTCGCCCTCGCCGTGATGACCGACCCCGACCCGCAACGGTGGGGCCCCTCGATCGTCACCCAGGGGCTGGGCATCATGAGCCTGTTCCCGGTGCGCGACGACGACATCGTGCCCGGCCCGCCCACCGCGGTCCTCGCCGCCCACCCCGACCGCGCCGTGCCGCTCATCGCGGGCACGACCGCCGACGAGTTCCGCTTCTTCACCGTGCCGACCGGCATCACCGCCGCGGTCACCGAGCAGACGCTGCCGTTCGTGCTGGCCCGCTACGGCATCGACCCGGCCGTGGCCGAGGTCTACGCGAACGGCAGGCCGGGCCTGCGGCCGGACCAGCTGTTCAACGCGATCCTCACCGACTGGTGCTTCCGGTCGGGCACCCGCGAGTTCGCGGACGCCACCGTCGCGGCCGGGGCGGCGACCCATGTCTACGAATTCGCCTGGGAGACCGGCATTCCCGACCTGGGCGCCTGCCACGTGCTCGAGGTGCCGTTCGTCTTCGACGCCCTGGCGGGCGCGCACACCCTCACCGGCGAGCATCCGCCGCAGGAGCTGGCCACCGAGATCCACCGCGCCTGGGTCGCTTTCGCCACGCACGGCGATCCCGGCTGGGAGCCCTACACGGCCGCCGCCCCGCGGGTGCGCCGGTTCGACGCCCCGGAGTCGCGGACCGTCACCGACCCGGGCGCGGCCGAGCTGGCCGCGTTGCGCGCCTCGGTCCCGGTGCCCTGAGCGTGATCGCCGGGTCGCGCGCGGGCTCGGTCAGCGCACGGGGTCGGTGACCGCCGGACCCGGTGCGCGGTCGGCGATCTCGGTCAGGGCCTGCGCCCAGCCGTCGAGCCGGTCCGCGGCGTCGCGCAGCTCGGCGACGATGCCGTTGAACTGGTAGGCGACCACGGTGTCCTCCGGGACGGCCAGGATCCGGGCGGCCGCGGCGACGAGCTGCTCGAACTCGGCCACGCCGGTGTTCAGGCGCGCGAGCACCTCGCCGATCGAGGCGCGCAACGCGCCCACCGTCTCCTGGCCGGCCCGGCCGACGGTGTCGGCGGCCTGTTCCATGGCGGTGATGTCGGCGGCCAGCGCGTGCAGGGCGGCGCCGCCGGAGCGGGCCGTCTCGAGCAGGTCGCGCAGTTCGTCCTCGGGCAGGCGTCGGCTGCGCGCGATCTGCGTGCCGAGCGCGTGCAGGGCCCGTTCGGCCCGGATGAGCCGCTGGATGGGGGCGCGGGCGGCCGAGCGCAGCCCGGGCGACCGGCGCGCGACGAACGCGGCCTGCGGCAGCGGCTGTGAGCGCAGCCGCAGGTAGCGGCGGGTGCTGAGCGCGGTACCGGTGACGAAGGCCACCGCGCCGCCGCCGAGCACGACGACCGCCCACGCGGGCGCCGACACCACGGCCAGCCCGACGGCGCCGACGGTGGTGATCCCGGAGACGGTCCCGAACTGCACGCTGCGCCGCCGCGCGCGCCGACGCCTGCGCAGCTCCCGTTCGCGCGGATCGGCCCACTTGCGCACCGCGACCAGCGCCTGCTCCCCCACCTCGCGCAGGGTGGCGGGGACGCCGGCGGGCGCGCTCGCCGACGGAGGCGGCACCGGAACGGGCGCGAGCTGCTGATCGGCCTGCTTGCGTGCTGCTCTACGGCTCATTCTGGTCCTTCCGCCCGGTCGGTTCCCAGGGTAACGCCGACCTACGACA
>NZ_BAGK01000161.1 GCF_000308795.1 Nocardia thailandica NBRC 100428
TGACCAGCGTCAATTTCGCCACCCGCGCGGAGAAGGACGCCATCGCCGCCGCGATCGGGCAGTTCCGTTTCGCGTCCGGGTTCGGCAAGACGCTGTCGCGGCTGATCCGGCACGGTATCGGGGTGCACCACGCGGGCATGCTGCCCAAATACCGCCGCCTGGTCGAGAAGCTGGCCCAGGACGGCCTGCTGAAGGTCGTGTGCGGCACCGACACCCTCGGTGTCGGCATCAACGTCCCCATCCGCACCGTGCTGCTGACCGGGCTCACCAAGTTCGACGGGGTGCGCACCCGCCGGCTCAAGGCGCGCGAATTCCATCAGATCGCCGGGCGCGCGGGCCGCGCGGGCTACGACACGATGGGCACCGTGGTCGTGCAGGCCCCCGAACACGAGGTGGAGAACGCGCGCCTGCTGGCCAAGGCGGGCGACGATCCCAAGAAGCAGCGGAAGGTGCAGCGGCGCAAGCCCCCCGAGGGTTTCGTCTCCTGGAGCGAGGAGACCTTCGACCGCCTGGTCGCCGCGCAGCCGGAGCCGATGGTGTCGCGATTCTCGGTCACCAACGCCATGTTGCTCAACGTGATCGCCCGCCCGGGCAACTGCTTCCAGGCCATGCGGCACCTGCTCGAGGACAATCACGAGCCGCGCGCCGCGCAGCGCCGCCACATCCTGCGCGCCATCCGGCTCTACCGCGCGCTGCGCGATGCCGGTGTGGTGCAACAGCTCTCCGAGCCCGACGCCACGGGCCGCATGGCCCGGCTCACGGTCGACCTGCAGCGCGACTTCGCCCTCGATCAGCCGCTGTCGCCGTTCGCCCTGGCCGCCTTCGAGCTGCTCGACCGCGACAGCCCCACCTACACCCTCGACGTGGTCTCGCTCATCGAGTCGACCCTCGAGGATCCGCGCCAGCTGCTCATGGCCCAGCAGCACCGGGCCCGCGGCGAGGCGGTGGCCGAGATGAAGGCCGACGGCATCGAGTACGAGGAGCGCATGGAACTCCTCGAGGAGGTCACCTGGCCCAAGCCGCTGGCCGAGCTGATCGAGCCCGCCTTCGAGACCTACCGCGCGGGGCACCCGTGGGTCTCGGAGTTCGCGCCGTCGCCCAAGTCGGTGGTGCGTGACATGGTGGAGCGCTCGATGACCTTCGCCGAGGTGATCTCCTTCTACGAGCTGGCCCGCTCCGAGGGCGTGGTGCTGCGGTATCTCGCCGACGCCTACCGCGCGCTGCGCCGCACGGTCCCCGACGCCGCGCGCACCGAGGAACTCGACGACCTGACCGAATGGCTCGGCGAGCTGATCCGCCAGGTCGACTCGAGCCTGCTCGACGAGTGGGAGCAGCTCACGGCGCCGGGGGCGGAGAACGACACCGAGCAGGTCGCCTTCGGCGCCGAGCAGATCCGCCCGATCACCGCCAACGCACGCGCCTTCCGGGTGATGGTACGCAACGCGATGTTCCGCCGGGTCGACCTGGTCGCGCGCCGCGACTGGGCCGCCCTGGACGGCCTTGGCACCGGACCGGACTGGGAGGCCGCGTTCGAGCCCTACTTCGCCGAGTACGACCGGGTCGGCACCGGCCCCGACGCCCGCGGCCCGCAGCTGTTCCGGGTCGAGACCCGGCCCGGCTTCTGGCACGTCCGCCAGACCGTCGACGACCCCGCCGGTGATCACGGGTGGGCGATCGAGGCGGTGGTGGATCTGGCCGAATCGGACGCCGCCGGTGAGGTGGTGTTCGACGAGGTGAGTGTGACCGCGGGCTGATGCGGGCACCGGTCATACCGATCCCGCATGATCGCAGGAGGGACGAAGTTTGGCGGATTCGTTTTTGGGTAGGGAGCGCTGGTAATCTCTCCCGGCCGCCGACCGAAAGTTCAACTATGCCCGAATCCCCGTACCTTGTCATCTATCCAGAGCAGGTGCGTTCCAACTACCGAGCACTCGCCGCCGCGGTCGCGGCGTACCCGACCCGCACCCGGATCCGGTACGCGGTGAAGGCCTCCCCGGTGGACGAGCTGATCGCCCTCCTCGATGACGAAGGTGCGGAGTTCGATGTCGCCAGCATCGGCGAGATCGACCAGTGCCTGGCGCTGGGCGTCGACCCGGCCCGCGTGTGCTACGGCAACCCGATCAAGAAGGCCGCCCACATCGCCCGCGCCCACGCGCTGGGGGTGCGCCGCTACGCGTTCGACACCGAGGACGACCTGAACCGCATCGCCGAGCACGCGCCCGGCGCGGAGGTCGAGTGCCGGTTCCTGTCCTCGGCGCCCGCCTCGCGCACGCCGTTCGGCACCAAGTTCGGGTGCAGCCCCGCCGAGGCGTATCGGCTGCTGGTGCGCGCGCGGGACCTCGGCCTGGTCGTCGCGGGCCCCTACTTCCACGTGGGTTCGCAGCAGCTGGACCCGGCCGCCTGGCGGATCGGCATCGAGCAGGCGGGCCGGATCGTGCACGCCCTGGCGGACAAGGAGATCGAGGTCTCCTCGGTGAACGTCGGTGGCGGACTGCCGATCTCCTACGTCGAGACCGCGCCCGGGCTCGCCGACGTCGCCGCCGCCATGACCGCCGCGGCGGCCGAATTCCTGCCCGCGGGAACCGATCTCGTGGTCGAACCCGGCCGCGCCCTGGTCGGGAACGCGGGCACCATCCACGCCGAGGTCGTCGGCGTGCGCACCGCCCCCGACGGGCGGCGCTGGGTGTATCTCGACATCGGCCGCTACAACGGCATGGCCGAGACGGAGAACGAGTACATCGCCTACCGGTTCGTCACCGATCGCGACGGCGATCCGGTCGACGAGGCGGTGGTCGCCGGTCCGACCTGCGACGGAGACGATGTACTGTATCAACGCACGAAGGTCCTTCTGCCGACCACGTTGCGAGCCGGTGATCGCGTTCAGATCCTCGACACCGGCGCCTATACCGCGAGTTATTCGTCGGTGTCCTTCAATGGTTTTCCGCCCTTGACCGTGCATGTCTCGGGCGCTGAGCGAGAGTGAGGTTCGCCTTATGACGGCGGAATTCACCGGTTGGCATGTGCTGGCCGAGTTCGGTGGTGTCGACGCAGCCCTCTGTGACGATCTCGAACGACTCGAATCGGCGTTGCGTGAGTCTCTGCTCGCGGCGGGCGTCACCATCTGCGATGTCGTTCACAAGAAGTTCGAACCGCAGGGGGTGACCGTCCTCGCGCTGTTGTCGGAGTCCCACGCCTCGATTCACACCTATCCGGAGTCCGGCGACATCTTCGTCGACGTCTTCACCTGCGGCAGCATCGGCGCCGGTGCGACCAAGGCCGTCGAGGAGCTGCGGGACAAGCTGTCCCCGGCCGAGGTGAAGATGAAGGTCGTCCAGCGCGGCCACGGCGCCGAGAAGATCGAGGAGCCGGTGGGCGACGGCCTGACCCGGATCTGGGATCTGCACGAGGTGATCGTCGACACGAACACCCCGTTCCAGCACATGGTGATCGCCCGCACCGAGCAGGGCATCTCCCTGTTCTCCGACGACGACCGCCAGTCGACGGAGTTCTCGCAGGTCACCTACCACGAGGCCATGATGGTCCCGGCGTTCGTGCTGGCCGAGAAGCTGGACAAGGTGCTGATCATCGGCTCCGGCGAGGGCGTCGCCTCGCAGATGTCGGTGGCGGCCGGGGCGACCCTGGTCGACCACGTCGACATCGACCAGCTCGAGGTGGAGCTGTGCGCCGAGCACCTGCCCTACGGCTACACCACCGAGGAGCTGACCGCCGCGGTCAAGGGCGAGGGCCCGATCCACGTGCACTACGCCGACGGCTGGGACTTCCTGGCGAACGCGCAGTCCTCGGGCACCCGCTACGACGTGATCGTCATCGATCTGCCCGACGAGCGGGTCGAGGACGCCCAGCACAACCGGCTCTACGAGTCGGAGTTCCTGTCGCGCTGCAAGGCGCTGCTCGCGCCGGGCGGCGTGCTGTCGGCCCAGGCGGGCTGTCCGACCATGTGGCGCAACGAGACCTTGAAGCGTTCGTGGGGCCGTTTCCACGAGCAGTTCGCCACCGTGGTGCCCTACGGCAGCGACGAGCACGAGTGGACCTTCCTGTTCGGCCTGAACGAGCAGATCCAGGACCCGGTCCGCGGCATGACCGACCGGCTGGCCACCCTGCCCTACCGCCCGGAGACCATCGACGCCCGCGCGCTCGAGCGCGGCGCGATCGAGCCGCACGCCCTGCGCGCGTAGCTCCCGGCGCACCGCACCGACCGCGGGCCGGCGTCCTCCCTCCGGGGCGGGTCGCCGGCCCGCGGTCTTTCGCATTCCGCGGACAGCCGGCACCGGAGGGGGGCACACTCGGCGCAAGCGAATCGAGGTTGGCTGATGGTGACACTCCGATCCGGCGCCGTGCGCATGCCGGTGTTCCGTCCCGTGGCCCGGCGTCCCCGGCTGGACGCGGTGTCCGCGCTCCCCGTCCCCGCGCTGGCGCGGGCCTTCGCCGACGCGCCGTCCACGACGCAGGCCGACCTGACCCGGCTCGACGGCGACCTGGTCCTGCGCTCCATCGCGGGCACCGGCACCGCGCTGCTGCGCCGGATCCTGGACCGGCCCTCGTTCTTCTGGGCCGGGAAGTCCTTCCAGCCCACCGACGGTGGCTACGCGACCGGCCACAACGTCTTCACCGTGCTCGGCGGCGCGCGCGCCCTGCCGTTCACGGCGTCGGTGGGTCCGTCGAGCATCGACGGCGAGCCCGCCGTGCTCATCGACTACGACGATCCCCGGGTGCCGGGCTCGCGGCTCATGCGGCGGCTGCACGACGAGATGCGCGAGATCGAACCGGATCTGTGGCTGGGCCCGAGCATCGTGCGGACCGGGCGACGGCGGGTGATGGGCTGGTTCGCCCTCGACGGCACCGTGCCCTTCGGCTCGGCGAACTGAAACCGGCCGCGCCACACCGCTTTCCGCGGGCGAACGGCGGGCCGCGATCCGGAGATCGCGACCCGCCGTTGCGCTCTGTCAGGAGCCCGACGCCGCCTTGCGCGCCGCGTACTCGGCGACGTCGACGCCACCGACACCCCAATTCCGCAGGGGCACTTCGTCGATCACCACGTAGGTGCTGTCGGGATGCTTGTCCAGCACCTCCTGCAGCAGCGAGGTGACCCCGGCGATCAACCGGGACTTCTGCTCGTCGGTGACACCGGTGTCGGTGACCTTGATGTTGACGTACGGCATGGTGATTTCCTTTCTACGCCGCTCTTCCGGAGACGAACCCGCCGTCGACGGGAAGGATGTGGCCGGTGACGAACCCGGCGTCGAGCAGGTACAGCACGGCCGCTGTCGTGTCGGCGACCTCGCCGATGCGATCCAGCAGCGCCAGCTTCGCCGCGGCCGCCGCGTCGCCGTCGCCGAACAGCGGGGTGCGGATGATGCCCGGGGCCACCGCGTTGACCCGGATGCCCGCGCTCGCCAGTTCCGCGGCCAGCGCGATCGTGAGCGCGTGGACGCCGCCCTTGCTGACCAGGGGCGCGGCGGCGGGCAGCCCCGCCGTGGCGTGGTCGATCAGCACGGTGCCGAGATTCACGACGGCGCCGCCGTCACCCTGGGCCAGCAGCCGGCGCACCACCGCCTGGGTGACGAGGAAGGTCCCCTTCAGGTTGCCCCGCAGGTAGTGGTCGAGCTCGTCCTCGGTGACCTCGACGAACGGACGCGCGGCGAACTCCCCCGCGCTGTTGACCAGGGCGTCGACCCGGCCGAACCGGGCCAGCGCCGTGTCGACGAGCGCGGCGCCCGTGGCGGGGTCGTCGATGGGCCCGGCGACAGTGGCGACCCGGTCGGGCGCGCCCAGCTCGCCGGCGACGGCGGCGAGCCGATCGGCGTCGCGGCCGTTGAGGACCACGGCGTCGCCGCGGCGGACGAGCGCGGCGGCGACATCGCGCCCGATTCCGCTGGAGGCGCCGGTCACGACGACCGTGCGGGGTGTGGACATGGTGGCGGGTCCTCTCGATATACGACCGGTCGTCTCGGAACGGTCGTGAACGACGGGCCGGGGTGGCCCGGTCCGGGTCAGGGGCGAAAGTAGTCGTCGAGCAGGCGGCGCAGGCACTTGGCCAGCGGTTCGAGGCTGTGGTCGATCTTCATGCGGATGACGGCGCCCTCCCAGGATTCGAGGAGGAGGTCGGCCAGGTCACCCGCGTCGATGTCGCCGCGCACGCTGCCTTCGCGCTGCGCGGCGGCCAGCTGGGCGGCCATCCCCGCGCGCCAGGCGGCCCAGGCCGCCGACAGCGCCCGGCGCAGCGGTTCGCTGTCCTCGACCTCGGCGCCGAGGTTGGCCAGCAGGCAGCCGCCGGCGAACCCGTTGGCCGCGAATTCCGCGGCCTGGCGATCGAAGAAGGCGCGCAGCCCGGCCATCGCGTCCGGGGCGGGCCCGAACGCCTCGGCCATCCCACGTCGCACGCACTGCTCGTGATAGCCGACGACGGCCTCGGCGAAGGACTCCTTGGAGTCGAAGTAGTTGTAGAACGACCCCTTGGGCACGCCGACGCGGTCGAGGACCTGTTTGATCCCGGTGCCGTGGTAGCCCTGGGCGAGCAGTTCCGCGGCGCCCTCCTCGATGAGCGCCTGCCGGGTGTCCTCGCTGCGACGCGGTCGTGCCATGCGGCAACTATACGACCGGTCGTCTTGGAATGGAAGCCCCCTCCCCACCCGCCGCTCAGCCGCGCGGCGCGCCCGCGCCCGGCGTGCTCGCGGCGACGAACCCCGACAGGTGCCCGGCCGCGAACTCCGCGGTCGACCAGTCCGCGTCCAGAACCGGACCGAGCCACCGGTAGGTCAGCACCTCCGGCCGGGCCGGATCCGGCCGGACCAGCGCGTACTCCGGGCCCTCGAAGTCGTCGAGCACCCGCCACTCCGCTGCGGTGAGCCCGTGCAGGAGCCTGCCGCGCACGCGCGCGCCCGCGCCGGCGACCAGCCCGGGGTAGACCCGGCCGGTCAGGGCGGCCGCGCGCCAGTTGGACAGGGTCAGCGGGCTCAGGTGCGGACAGCGACCCAGCAGGGCGGTCAGCACCTGCGGGAACTGGAGCGTGCCGTAGGCGAACAGGACGTCGCCGGGAGCGCGGTCGGCGGGCCCGAGGGGCGCGGGGGTGGCGGTCACGGGCGGACCTCCTCTCAGAACGGCCGCTTGGAGCGGATGACCGCGGCCAGGTACTCGTAGTCCTCGGCGCGGGCCGAGGAGGCGCGGAAGGCAAGCCCGATCGTGCGGCCCGGCGCGGGGCCGGCGAAACGGGCGGTGTCCAGTGTGCCCCGCGCGGTCTCGGCGGGCACGGCCATCTCCGGCAGCAGGCTGACCCCGAGCCCGCCCGCCACGCACTGTACGACGGTGGCCAGGGAGGCGGCCCGGGTGTCGCCCACCGCCCCGGGCGCCACCTCGGCCGTGCGGCACAGCTCGAGGGTCTGGTCCCGCAGGCAGTGCCCCTCGTCCAGCAGCAGCAGCGGCAGTTCGGCCAGCGCGGCCACCGACAGGTCGGTGCGCCCGGCCAGTTCGTGCCCCCGCGGCGTGACGAGCACGAACTCCTCGGTATAGAGCGGGATCTCGACGAGACCGGGCGCCTCGGTGGGCAGGGCGAGCAGGGCGACGTCGAGCACGCCGGTGCGCAGGCCCTCGAGCAGGCGCGCGGTCTGGTCCTCGACCACCTGCGGGACCAGCCCGGGCACCTTGCGCCGTAACTCGGGCAGCAGCTGCGGGAGCACGTAGGGCGCGACCGTCGGGATGATGCCCATCCGCAGCGCGCCGCCGAGCCCGTCGCCGGTGGCGGTGGCCACGAACCGGTCGGCCGCCTCGAGGGTCGCGATGGCCTGCGGCAGCAGCCGGGTGCCCGCCGCGGTGACGAGCACGCGGCGGGTACTGCGCTCGATGAGTTGCAGCCCCAGACCGTTTTCCAGGGCGGCCAGCGCCTGCGATAGTGTGGGCTGACTCACAGCCAAACGTGCGGCGGCGGTACCGAAGTGGCGGTATTCCGCGATCGCCACGAACGCACGCAGCTGCGAGAGGGTCGGCTGATAAGTCTGATCACTCACACCTATCAGTCTAGTGCCACCGATCACCTTTACCTTTCAGTACTCTTTGGGCAAGATCGACAGCGACGCGCAGACGCGGCGCGACCAACCACGACGAGGAGACGAAGAGAGCATGGCTCTGCTGACCATCGGCGACCAGTTCCCGGCCTACAACCTCAAGGCCGTCATCGGCGGCGACCTGTCCAAGGTCGACGCGCAGCAGCCCGACGACTACTTCACCCAGATCACCTCCGACGACCACGCGGGCAAGTGGCGCATCGTGTTCTTCTGGCCGAAGGACTTCACCTTCGTGTGCCCGACCGAGATCGCCGCCTTCGGCAAGCTGAACGACGAGTTCGCCGACCGCGACGCGCAGGTGCTCGGCGCCTCGGTCGACAACGAGTTCGTCCACTTCCAGTGGCGTGCCCAGCACGAGGACCTCAAGACCCTCCCCTTCCCCATCCTGTCCGACCTCAAGCGTGAACTGGCCACCGCCACCGGCGTTCTCAACGCCGACGGTGTCGCGGACCGCGCCACCTTCATCGTCGACCCGAACAACGAGGTGCAGTTCGTCTCGGTGACCGCCGGTTCGGTCGGCCGCAACGTCGACGAGGTGCTGCGCGTGCTCGACGCCCTGCAGTCCGACGAGCTGTGCGCCTGCAACTGGAAGAAGGGCGACCCGACCATCAACGCCGGCGAGCTGCTGTCCGCGAGCGTCTGATCCTCTTCTCCCCCACCGTTTTCCAGATCCACCGGAGGTAGTCCCCCACCATGAGCATCGAGAACCTCAAGAACTCCCTGCCCGAGTACGCCAAGGACCTCAAGCTCAACCTGTCCTCGATCGCGCGCACCACCGTGCTCAGCGAGCAGCAGCTGTGGGGGACCCTCCTGGCGTCGGCGGCGGCCACCCGCTCGGCGACCACCCTGCGGGAGATCGCGGAGGAGGCCGCCGACACGCTGTCGGCCGAGGCGTACGAGGCGGCGCTGGGCGCGGCGTCGATCATGGGCATGAACAACGTCTTCTACCGTGGCAAGGCCTTCCTCGAGGGCCGCTACGACGACCTGCGCGCGGGCCTGCGGATGAACATCATCGGCAACCCGGGCGTCGACAAGGCCGACTTCGAGCTGTGGTCGTTCGCGGTGTCCTCGATCAACGGCTGCGCGCACTGCCTGGAGGCGCACGAGAAGACCCTGCGCGAGGCGGGCGTCTCGCGTGAGGTGATCTTCGAGTCCCTGCGCGCGGCGGCCATCGTGGCCGGCGTCGGCCAGGCCGTCGCCTCCACCGAGGCCCTCGCCTCGGCCGCGGTCTGAGTTCACCCACACCCGCACGGCCCCGTCCCCGGTTCCCCCGGGGGCGGGGCCGTGGCCGTGTGCGGGCTCACCGTGTCGCCCTTTCCGCGGCCGCGAGGCCGCCGGTAGCGTGGCGGGCATGAACGCACAGGTACCGGAGGACGCGTCGACGCAGGTCGAGGTCGTGCGGGTGTTCACCGACGCGGCGGGACGATTCGGCAACCAGCTGGGCCTCGCCCGGGCGGGCGACGTGGCCGCGCTGGACAAACAGGAGCTGGCGGCGCGGCTGAACTTCAGCGAGACCGCGGTGTTCGAGGACCCCGTCGGCGGGGTCGCGCGGGTGCGGATCTACACCCCCACCGTGGAACTGCCCTTCGCGGGGCATCCCACCGTGGGCACCGCCTGGTGGCTGGGCAACCAGGGCCATCCGGTCAGCCGCATCGACGTCCCGGCAGGCGAGGTGGCCGTCACCGAGACCGACGGGCTGACCTGGATCACCGCCCGCGCCGAGTGGGCGCCGCCGTTCACCTTCCACGAGCTGGCGGGCCCGGACGAGCTGCGCGCGCTGGTGCCCGCCGACATCACCGAGGGCGAGCACTACTTCTGGACCTGGACCGACGAGGCGCGCGGCGCGGTGCGCTCGCGCATGTTCGCCCCCGACCTGGGCATCGCCGAGGACGAGGCGACCGGGGCCGCCGCGGTCGCGCTGACCGCGCTGCTGCGCCGCGGGCTGATCATCACCCAGGGCGAGGGCTCCCAGCTGTTCACCGAGTGGGACTCCGACGGCTGGGTGCGCCTCGGCGGGCGCGTCGCCGAGGACCACGCGGTCGTCCTCTAGCCCGCCGGCTCCGCGCTCAGGCCGAGCCGAACCGGCGCAGCCACGGCGGCCGCGCCGTCCAGTGGCCGCGCCGGTGCGCCGGGGTCTGCGCCACGCCGAGATCGCCGAGCACGCGGGCCTCGAGCTGGCGGGGCGGGGTGCGCAGGTCCTGGTGGGCCAGGACCGCGAGCAGGTGGTAGACCGCGCCGACGCGGTCGAGGAACTGGTCGCGGCGCGGGACGGGCAGCTCGGCGAGCCTGCCCTCGATGTGGTGGCGTTCGAGTTCGGCGACCGCGTCGAGGGCGTAGGCGTCGGCCAGCCCGAGGACGACGCCGCCGGTGAGCCGGCCGGTGACCCCGGGCGTGCAGCGCCCGGCCAGGCGGTCCACGCTCTCCCCCAGCCAGCGGTTGACCACCGGCAGCCGCACACCCAGCTCCCGTCCCAGCGCCCGGTAGGTGCGGCCGCCGTAGTAGGCGAGCACGAACGCCTCGCAGTTGCTGTCGAGCGGGTCGGTGAAGCCCAGCCGCGCCGAGGCCGCCAGCCACGGCATGTCGTCCTCGTCGTGCCGGTCGAGGCGCAGTCGTTCGACCGCGAGCCGGTGCACGTGGGCCAGCAGCCAGGCGGTGGCGTCCGGGCCCGCGGGCGCGCCCCGCGCCTCCGGCGGCC
>NZ_BAGK01000160.1 GCF_000308795.1 Nocardia thailandica NBRC 100428
TGGTCCACCGTGCGGTCGGCCAGCAATTCCGCGGCAACCCGCAGGGCGAACGTCGTCTTGCCTGCTCCCGGGGTCGCGACCGCCAGGAAATCGCGGGGTTTGGTCGTCAGATACTTCGTCAGCGCCCGCCGCTGCCAGGCA
>NZ_BAGK01000159.1 GCF_000308795.1 Nocardia thailandica NBRC 100428
AAGGAGAAGTCGCAGCAGCCCGCGCCGCCCGGACCCGAGACGGGACAGGTGGCGGGCACCCGGTCGGGCGAGCCCTCCAGGATCTCCACGGCCTCGGCCCGGCAGAACGACCCGCCGCGATCCTCGGTCACCCGGGCGCGCACCAGCTCCCCCGGCAGGCCGTGCCGCACGAACAGCACCCGGCCCTCGTGCCGGGCGACGCAGAACCCGCCGTGCCCGGGCGGACCGAGCCGGACCTCGAATTCGGCGCCGCGCCAATCGGTCACGGCCTGCGCCCCGAATCCTCGAAGCCGCGCCGCACCGACCCGGGCGCGTGCACGTCCACGCCCTGCTTGGCCCGCGTCGAGGAGCTCAGCTGCCACGGCACGCTGGTCACCATCACGCCGGGCTCGAACAGCAGCCTGCCCTTGAGCCGCAGCGCGGACTGGTTGTGCAGCACCTGCTCCCACCAGTGACCGACGACGTACTCGGGGATGAACACCGTCACCACGTCGCGCGGGGAGTCCCGGCGCACCCGCTTGACGTAGTCGAGCACCGGCTTGGTGATCTCGCGATACGGCGACTCGATCACCTTCAGCGGCACGTTGATCTCGCTGTTCTCCCACTCGCGCACCAGCTTGCGGGTGTCGGCGTCGTCGACGTTGACGGTGATCGCCTCGAGGGTGTCGGGGCGGGTGGCGCGGGCGTAGGCCAGGGCGCGGCGGGTCGGCAGATGCAGCTTGGACACCAGCACGATCGAATGCGTGCGGCTGGGCAGCACGCCGTCCCACTCGTGCTCGTCGAGCTCGCGGGCCACCGAGTCGTAGTGCCGGTGGATCATCTTCATCACGATGAAGATCGCCACCATGGTGAAGATCGCGATGTAGGCGCCCGCGAAGAACTTGGTGATCAGCACGATGATCAGCACCGTGCCGGTCGCGGTCAGGCCGATCGCGTTGATCACCCGCGACCGCTTCATCCGCGACCGCACCGCCGGGTCGGTCTCGGTGCGCAGCAGGCGCGTCCAGTGCCGCAGCATGCCGGTCTGGCTGAGCACGAACGAGACGAACACGCCGACGATGTAGAGCTGGATGAGCTTGGTCACCTCGGCGCCGAACAGCACGACGAACGCGATCGCCGCGCCCGAGAGGAACAGGATGCCGTTGGAGAAGGCCAGCCGGTCGCCGCGGGTGTGCAGCTGGCGCGGCAGGTAGCGGTCCTGCGCCAGGATCGAGCCGAGCACCGGGAAACCGTTGAACGCGGTGTTGGCCGCGAGCACCAGGATCAGCGCGGTGACGATGGTGATGAAGAAGAAGCCGATCGGGAAGCCGTGGAACACCGACTCCGCCAGCTGGGCGATCAGCGTCTTCTGGTGGTAGTCGGCCGGCGCGCCGATCAGGTCCTCGGTGTCGTGGGCGTAGACGATGCCCAGCTTGCGGGCCAGGATGATGATGCCCATCAGCAGCACGATCGCGATGCTGCCCAGCATGAGCAGCGTGGTCGCCGCGTTGCGCGACTTGGGTTTCCGGAACGCGGGCACGCCGTTGCTGATGGCCTCGACACCGGTCAGCGCCGCGCAGCCGGAGGAGAAGGCGCGGGCGATGAGGAAGGCGAAGGCCAGCCCGTAGAGGTGCTCGTCCTCGGCCTTCAGCTCGAACCCGGCCGACTCCGCGTGCAGGTCCGCGCCGAGGACGTACACCTGGAACAGCCCCCAGCCGAGCATGATGAACATGCCGAAGATGAACGCGTAGGTCGGGATCGCGAACGCCGTGCCCGACTCGCGCACCCCGCGCAGGTTGATCGCGGTCAGGATCGCGATCGCCACCACCGCGAACAGCACCTTGTGCGTGGCCACGAACGGGACCGCCGACCCGATGTTGGAGGCCGCCGAGGAGATCGACACCGCCACCGTGAGCACGTAGTCGACCAGCAGCGCCGAGCCCACCGTCAGGCCCGCGTTGGGGCCGATGTTGACCGTGGCGACCTCGTAGTCGCCGCCGCCGGAGGGGTAGGCGTGCACGTTCTGCCGGTAGCTGGCGACGACCACCGCCATCACCGCGGCGACCGCGAGACCGACCCAGGGCGCGTACACGTAGGCGCCCACCCCGGCGACCGAGAGGACGAGGAAGATCTCCTCCGGCGCGTAGGCCACCGAGGACATCGCGTCGGAGGCGAAAACCGGCAGGGCGATCCGTTTGGGGAGCAGGGTGTGACCCAGGGAATCACTGCGGAACGGCCTGCCGAGCAGCGCGCGCTTGGCTGCGGTCGTCAACTTGGACACCGTTGGGAGCATAGGCCCCTCCACGCCGGTATGCCCGCGCGGCTCGGCGGCCCGCCGACGTGGGAGTAATGTTTCGCGCCGGATCGCCGCGGGAAAATGGGCGATGGGAGTGTCGGGCCTGTAGCGTCCAGGCGGACACCGTGGCCGGCCATGGAACGAGGTTTCTGAAGGTGTACGTAGTGATCATGGGGTGCGGCCGGGTCGGCTCGTCGCTGGCGCGCGCGCTGATCCGGGTGGGTCACGAGGTCACGGTGATCGATCGCGACCCGACCGCCTTCCGCAGGCTCGGCGAGAACTTCACCGGGCAGGAGGTCGTCGGCGTCGGCTTCGACCGCGACGTGCTGACCAGGGCCGGGATCGAGCGGGCCGACGCGTTCGCCGCCGTGTCCTCCGGGGACAACTCCAACATCATCTCCGCGCGCGTCGCGCGCGAGATGTTCGGCGTCGAGCGCGTCGTGGCCCGCATCTACGACGCCAAACGCGCCGAAGTGTACGAGCGCCTCGGCATCCCGACCATCGCCACCGTGCCGTGGACGACCGACCGGTTCCTGCGGACCCTCATCGGCGACAACTCCACCACGACCTGGCGCGAGCCGACCGGCGCGGTCGCGGTCACCCAGCTGACCCTGCACGAGGACTGGTTCGGCCGCACCGTGCGCGACCTGGAGCAGGCCCTCGGGGTGCGGGTGGCGTTCCTGCTGCGTTTCGGCCAGGGCGTGCTGCCGCAGAGCAAGACGATCGTGCAGGCCGACGACGTCGTCTACGTCGCGGCCACCTCCGGCACCGTCGGCGAGGCCGTCGCCCTGGCCGCCAAGGCCCCCGCGAGCGAGGACTGAGAGACATGAAGGTTGCCATCGCAGGCGCGGGCGCGGTCGGACGATCCATCGCCAGGGAACTGCTGCGCGGCGGGCATCGCGTGATGCTGCTCGAACGTCAGCTCGATCACATCGACCCCGCCGCCATCCCGGACGCCACCTGGGTGCACGCCGACGCGTGCGAGCTCACGCTGCTGGAGAACGCCGACCTGTCGACCTACGAGGTGGTCATCGCCGCGACCGGCGACGACAAGGCCAATCTGGTGCACAGCCTGCTGGCCAAGACCGAGTTCGGGGTGCGGCGGGTGGTGGCGCGGGTCAACGATCCGCGCAACGAATGGCTCTTCGACGCCTCGTGGGGCGTGGACGTCGCGGTCTCGACGCCGCGGCTGCTCGCCTCGCTGGTCGAGGAGGCGGTCTCGGTCGGTGACCTGGTGCGGCTGATGACCCTGCGGCAGGGTCAGGCCAACCTGGTGGAGATCACCCTGCCCACCGACACCGCCCTGGCGGGCAAGCCGGTGCGGTCGCTGAGCCTGCCGCGCGACACCGCGCTGGTCACCATCCTGCGCGGCGGCCGGGTCATCGTGCCCCAGGCCGACGACCCGTTCGAGGGTGAGGACGAACTGCTCTTCGTGACCTCGGTCGAGGCCGAGGAGGACCTGCGGCTGACCCTGGCCGGACACGGCGTCAAACCGTAACTCCCCGATACGGTTCCACCCGGCCCGGACAATTCAGGAAGCCAGCTTCAGCTCGGCGCGCAGCTTGTTGAGCGCGCGGTGCTGCATGACCCGGACCACGCCCGGGCTGGTGCCGATCGCCTCGGCGGTCTGCGCGGCGCTCCAGCCGAGCACGATGCGCATGACCAGCACCTCGCGGTGGGTGGGGGCCAGCACCTTCATCAGTTCGCGGGTCGCCACGCGGCGCTCCGAGGCCAGCGCCCAGTCCTCGGGGCCCGCGGCCGAGGTGGCGGTGTCGGGCAGGTCCGCCATCGGGTAGGCGGTGTGCTGGCCGCGGCGGAACGCGTCGGACACCTTGTTCGCGGCGATGCCGTAGACGAAGGCAAGGAACGACTTGCCCTGGTCGCGGTAGCGCGGGATGGCGGTGACGGTGGCGATCAGCACCTCCTGGGTGACGTCGTCCACGGTCACGGTCAGGTGGGCGGTGTTGCCCATGCGCGCCGAGCAGTAGCGGCGCACCAGCGGGTGGACCATCCGGACGATCTCGGCCACGGCGGCACGGTCACCGGCGGCGGCCGGGCCGATCAGCGCGTCGAGCTCGGCCGCGACGCGCTTGCTCTCCGACAGGGCGGCGGAGGAGGCGGTCTTCGACGAAGCGCCGGTGTGGCGGTGCTGAGCGGCCATGTCCGGGTGTCCTTTCACGTTCACGATCACTGTGTTTCCTTGCGACACATCAATCGTGCGACGATCCGGACGTCCGGAGTAGACACCCCAGGGTGGGTACTCACCCACCACCCGAGGTGGAGCGGGTCACCCTGCGGGGTGAGTCGGGGTGGTCCCCGCGGGGGATGCGGCGCCGGTCTCGCCGGCCCGCGTGCCCTTGGCGACGGGCAGGTGGCCCGCCCGGCGCACCGCCCAGACGGTGACGACCAGCGCGACGCCGGTCAGCGGCCAGCCCATGGCGATGCGCGCGGCGGCCAGCCAGCCCGTGTGGTCGGTGTCGTAGAGCTGCGACTGGACCAGGTAGCGGGCGGCGAAGACGGCCACCCAGACCACCGTGGCCACGTCGTAGAGCCTGCGCGCGCGGCGGTCGGCGCGCCAGCCGCCGCCGTGGCCGTTCAGCGCACCCCAGATCACGCCGACCAGGGGCCGGCGCAGCAGGATCGAGGCGGCGAACACGCCCGCGTAGACCAGGCTGGTGTAGATGCCGAACAGGAAGAAGCCCTTGGCCTCCCCCATCCGGTAGGCGATGAACGCGCACACCCCGACGCCGAGGAAACCGGAGATCGCCGGCTGGACGGCCTCGCGCCGGAACAGGCGCCAGACCAGCACCGCGCCCGCGACACCGAGCGACGCCCAGATCGCGGCGGTGAGCCCGGCGAAGGTGTTGACCGGCACGAAGACCAGCACCGGAAGAGTGGAGTAGATCAGCCCCGCGAAGCCGCCCATCTGCTCGAGCAGGGTCTGCTCGGCGCGCTCGATCTCACGATCGGTCTCCGGGTCGGCCACGGCGACCGGCGCGTCGGGTACCGCGGCCGGCAGCACGAGGGTGGGTTCGGAGTCCGCAGTGCGGTCGTCGTCGCTCGAGGGCATACGTCAGCTGTTCCCGCGCAATTCGTAGTAGGGGTTGAAGATCACCTTGCGGCCGTCGCGGTCGCCGACGCGGCCGCGGACCAGGATCCGCCTGCCCGGTTCGATGCCCGGGATGCGACGGCGGCCGATCCACACCAGGGTGATGGTGTCGGTGCCGTCGAAGAACTCCGCCTGCAGGGTCGCCCCCGCCGATTTGGGACAGGCCTCCACGCTGCGCAGCCTGCCCAGCATCGAGACCTCCTCACCGCGGCGACAGTCCGAGGCCCGGCAGGCGCCGGAGGCGTCGGCCGTCTCGGCGAGCTCCTCGGCGTCGAGCTGATCGAGATCCTCGGTCAGCCTGCGGCTCAGCCGACGGAAATACCCCGAGGCGGTACTCGCCCCCGACTTGTTTCCGCCCGTGGATGGCGACATGGCACGCTACTCCTGTTGTTGGCCGTACAAAGCCACTGTAGATGGGCAAACGCCCGGCCGCTACGCTCCCCTGGTGTTCGACACCACACCCCAGGTCACCGTGGTCGCCCTGCCCGGCACCGGTTCCGACGCGCCCTTCGCCGCAGCGGCTTTCGCGTCCGCGGCGCGGGCCAGGGGGCTGCGCTGCCGGGCCGTGCGGCCCGACCCGCGCGCGGTGATCGACAGCTACAGGGCCGCTCTGGACGCGGCCGCGCAGGAAGGCCCCGTGCTGGCAGCCGGGATCTCCCTCGGCGCCGCGGTGGCCCTGGACTGGGCAAGCACCCACCCGGGCGCGGCGGTGGCCGTGGTGGCCGCGCTACCCGCCTGGACGGGCCCCGGCACCGACGGCTGCCCCGCCGCGCTGAGCGCTTCGGTTACCGCCGGGCAACTGCGCGCCGACGGGCTCGAGCCCGTGCTGGCCGCCGTCCACGCCACCAGCCCCGCCTGGCTGGCCGCCGCCCTCGACCGCGCCTGGCGCAGTCACTGGCCCGACCTGCCCGCCGCCCTCGACGAGGCCGCCGCCTACGCCTGGCCCACCCCCGCCGAGCTGGCCGCCGTCCCGGTCCCCGTCGCCGTCGTCGGCGCCGTCGACGACCCCGTCCACCCCGTCGCCGTCGCCGAACGCTGGCACGCGCTGCTCCCCCACGCGGGCCTGCGCCGCGTCACGCTGGAGGAGATCGGCGCCGACCCCGGCGTCCTCGGCGACCACGGGATGGCGATCCTCGAGGAACTGAATGTCCTGGAGACACGCGCCGCCCCGCGCTGACGACGTGCGCGCGGCGCGGATCAGCCCGATCGCGCGCCCCGGCGCACCGCGCTCACAACCCCAGTTGCTGCATCGCCGATCCGCCCGCGCCGCGGCGGGGCTCGTCGGGGAGCTTCGGCGGGAGGACCGGCTGCGGCGGCGCCGTCTGCGCGGCGGCCTGGGCGGCGGCGGCCTGCTGCGCCGCGGCGACCTGCTGGGCGTGGGCGGCGGCGAGCTGCTCGGCGAGTTCCTTGGGCAGGACGACCGGGAGCGGGTCGCGCACGGGCAACGGATCGGTGCCGCGACGGACCACGGTCTGGGCCAGGACGGCCCGGGCCGCGACGACCAGCGGGCTGCCCTCCTCGACCGAACCCGGGTGGCCCGCCGCGACGAGGCGCAGCATCCAGCGCGGGCCGTCGACGCCCACGAACCGCAGGTCGGCGGTCTCGGTGACCGCGCGGACCTCCCGGCCCCACGGACCGGTCTCGACCGCGACCTTCGCGCCGTCGCCGCGCAGGGAGTCGGCGAGGTCGGCGGCGACCGTGCGCCACTGGCCGCCGGACTTCGGGGCGGCGTAGGCGGCGACGGTGAGCCTGCCGTTCTCCGTGGCCAGGTGCACGGCCTGCGGGGTCCCGTCGGGGCTCATCTCGACCTGGAGCTGGCCGCCGTCGGGGACGGGGATCAGGACCGAGCCGAGATCGAGGCGCTGGCCGAGGTCGATCACGCCCTCGGCCTCGGTGATGTCGTAGGGGCCCGCCGGGGCACTCACCGGCGCGGGCGGCTCGTCGAAGGTGCCGTACACGCGCTCGTCGGTGGGCGACTCGTCGAAGTCGTAGTCGTAGTCGTCGGCATCGCCGTACTCGGCGTCCGCGTAGTCCTGCTCGGCCGGGCCGCCGGAGTAGTCGGGGTAGCGGTCGTCGTCGCGGTCGCGCCGGGAGCGCTTCTTCTTGCCGCCGAAGAGCGCCATCACGCCTCCTTCAGGATCGCGTGGCCGCCGCTGGAGCCGTATCCCCCGGCGCCGCGGGCGGTCTCGTCGAGGTCGTCGACCTCGACGAAGTCGGGCAGTTCGACCCGCTGCACGAGCAGCTGGGCGATCCGGTCACCGCGACGCAGCTCGACGGCCGTGCGCGGGTCGTGGTTGATCAGGCACACCTTGATCTCGCCGCGGTAGCCGGCGTCGATGGTGCCGGGCGTGTTGACCACCGACAGGCCTGCCTTGGCGGCCAGCCCGGAGCGCGGATGGATCAGCCCGACGGTGCCGACCGGAAGGGCCAGCGCGATGCCGGTGCCGACCAGGGCGCGTTCGCCCGGCTCGAGCACGAGATCCTCGGTGGTGCACAGGTCGACCCCGGCGTCGCCGGGATGGGCGCGCGTGGGCACGGGAATGCCGGGATCGAGCCGCCGCAGCGGTATCGGTGCAAGTGCGTTCACGAATGTCCAGACTACGCGGTCACGACCGTGCGGCGACCTGGGCGGCGACGTATGTCCGCGGCGCCGACCTCGCTGCCGCGGCGCGGTCGCGGTGACCTACTGTTGAGGGGTGCCCGACCAGCCCGCCACGACCCCCGAGAACAGCACGGCCACCGCGCCCGCGCCGCACGCCTACCGCGAACGGCTGTGGGTTCCGCTGTGGTGGTGGCCGATCGGCTTCGCCATCGCCGGTCTGCTGGCGGCCGAGATCCACATGGGCGCGCCGGGGCTGCGGGCCTGGCTGCCGTATGTGCTGCTCGCGCCGCTGCCGGTGTGGGTGCTGCTGTGGTTCTCCCGCCATCGGCTCGAGGTCACGGTCGACCCCGCCGGGACCGCCGAGCTGCGGGTCGACCGGGCGCATCTGCCGGTGAACTTCGTGGCGAGGGCGGCCGCGGTGCCCGCGACCGCCAAGAGCGCGGCGCTGGGCCGTCAGCTCGACCCCGCCGCCTATGTGCAGCATCGGGCCTGGATCGGTCCGATGGCGCTGCTCGTGCTCGACGACCCGGACGATCCGACCCCGTATTGGCTGGTCAGCACGCGCAGGCCCGAACGGGTCCTGGCCGCGCTCGGGCTACCGAGCGCGGGCTGACCTCTCCTCTTCTCCTGTTCCCGAGGCCGTCGGGCCTCAGGCCGCGCAGTCCATGCAGATCAGCTGGCCGCCCGCGTCGCTGGCCAGTCGGCTGCGGTGATGTACGAGGAAACAGCTCGAGCAGGTGAACTCGTCGGCCTGCTTCGGGATCACCCGAACCGTCAGTACTTCCTCGGACAGGTCCGCGCCGGGAAGCTCGAACGACTCCGCTGTGTCGGATTCGTCGATGTCCACGACGGCGGACTGCGCCTCGTTGCGGCGAGCCTTCAGCTCCTCCAGCGAATCCTCCGACACTTCGTCGGATTCGGTGCGCCGCGGTGCGTCATAGTCGGTTGCCATGTCGTCTTCCCCTCAGTCCTTACTCCGTATATCCCGGATCGGCCGGGAGGCCGGGACTCCGTCAGGAATCCGACCCCCGCACCGCCCCGCCGGTGGTGCACCTCACACGCACACCGTTCGCCTATCGGCCGCGGACCCTGTGCGATCCACTCCGAGTGCGTTCGGTTAACGCAGGACATGCCCTGGTTGTTCCCGCGACCGACCACCGTATTCAGCGGCGATGTTTCGATCTGGGCGGGCAGACAATAGCGGACCCCGGAGCAAACTGCGCAATCAAAACACTCCGGTTGCCGAAACTGTCGGATAATCGACACCTGCCGGGAAACGCGCCGAGACCTACCGCACAGACCCCGGTGTTCCTTACGTACAGTGATCCGGTGGTTTCACTGATCACCGAAGGCAGCGCGACCGATCGCGACGGCAGGCCCTTCCCGCGACGGCGCCCCGAGATGTGGCTGGTCCTCGTCATCGTCCTGGCGCTGATCAGCTTGTTCGTCTGGGTCGCGGCCTTCCGCACCCACGACGAGGGCAACGAGCCCATGGCCTGCAACTCGCCGTCGGCGCCCACCGACACCAAGTCGCCGCAGCCCGCCGAACTGGGCCACCGCGTGAGCCCGACGCGCCTGCAGGACGTCGACCCCGCCGCCCTGTCCCAGACGAAGGTGCGCGTCTACAACGCCAACGGCAAGAGCGGCCAGGCCGGCCACATCGCCTCCGCGCTCGGCGACCTCGGTTTCGCCCCCGCGCCCGACGTCCAGGCCGGTAACGATCCGGTCTACGTCACCGGCGACATGGTCTGCACCGGCCAGATCCGCTACGGCGTGAACGGCCGCCCGGCCGCCGCGTCGGTCCAGCTGGTCGCCCCCTGCGCCGAACTCATCGAGGACGGCCGCACCGACGACACCGTCGACCTCGCCCTCGGCGCCGCCTTCGGCGAATCCCTGCGCCCCGGCGCCGACGCCGAGGAAGTCCTGCGCTCCCTGCGCAACCTCCCCGCGGGCGCCAGCAGCTCCTCCATCGACCCCGACCTGCTGGAAGCCGCCCGCGCTGTGAAGTGCTGAGCGCCTGCGCGCTCGAGTCGCGGCCCACCGGGTCCCGGCGATCGGCGACGCGATACTCGCGCCCGCGGCGCATGGTCTCGCGTCGCCGATCGCCGGAACGGCCGCGACCGCCGCTGCGCGGCGGGGCCTCCTCGGGGTCGGCCCGTGGTGGGGACTCGGGGACGATGCCTCCCCGGACGCCGCAGCGTCCTCGGGTCAACCCAGCGCCGCGCTCGCTCCACGGGGATACTTCGTGCCCCGCGCCGCGCCCCTCGCCCGCTCCGTCAGTCGGGGATGGGGGTATAGGCGCCCGCACGATCCAGCAGGTTGGTCAGGGCGTCGGCCACGCCGGGGGCGGCCACGACGGTGAGCTCGCCCGCCGAGCCGGGTGAGGTGACCGCGGGGACGGTCACCCGCGCGCCCGCCTCGGCGGCGACGAGGGCGCCCGCGGCCCAGTCCCAGGCGTTGAGGCCGTGTTCGTAGTAGCCGTCCAGCCTGCCCTCGGCGACCAGGCACAGGTCCATGGCGGCCGCGCCGAGGCGGCGGATGTCGCGGATCTCGGGCAGGACCCGGGTCAGCAGCTCGGCCTGACGGCCGCGGCGGGCCCTGCCGTAGGCGAAACCGGTGGCCACCAGGGCCAGCGACAGCGAATCCTCGCCGCTGCACGCCAGTTTCGTCACGGTGCCGTCGGGGTGGGCGGCCCGGGCGCCGCCGCCGAGGGCGGCGCTGTAGGTGACGCCGTTCGCCACGTCGGCCACCGCGCCCGCGACGGGCCTGCCGTCGCGCACGGCGGCCACCGACACGGCGTACCCGCGCAGGCCGTAGAGGAAGTTCACGGTGCCGTCGATCGGGTCGACCACCCAGGTCACGGCGCCGGGCGCGGCGGCGGCCACGTCGCCGCCGCCCTCCTCGCCCAGGATCGGGTCGGCGGGCCTGCGCTCGGCCAGCAGCCGGCGCACCAGCTGTTCGGACTCGGTGTCGACGACGGTGACGGGGTCGGTGGGGTGTCCCTTGGTGGTGACCGCCCCGTCCGCGGGGCCGTCGGCGGCGAACACCTCGGGGCGGCGGGCGCGCACGTGCGCGGCGGCGGTCTCGGCGAGCTCGACGGCGAGGCGGCGCAGCTCGTCCTCGTCACCGATCGGGGTCACGGTGGTGGCGGTCTCGGGGATATCGCGGTTGTCGGGCACCACTCCATCGCATCACATCCCGACAGCACCGACACCTCGGGTGCGAACCGCTACGCTTTCACCCACACAGCGCCACCGGCGTTTCCGCACACTCACCGCACACGACGAACTACGAGGGGTTGACCATGTCCGCTCGGGGGCACGCATTCGGTATCGACATCGGCGGCAGCGGCGTCAAGGGCGCCGCGGTCGACCTCGACACCGGTCTGATCACCCACGACCGGATCAAGATCGCCACACCGCAGCCCGCCACGCCCAAGGCCGTCGCCGAGGCCGTCGCCGAACTCGTGGACCAGGCGGGCTGGGACGGCCCGGTCGGGCTCACCATGCCCGCCGTCGTACTCGACGGACACGCCCGGACCGCGGCCAACATCGACCCGAGCTGGATCGGCACCGACGCCCGCGCGCTGTTCACCGAGGCGCTGGGCGGCCGCACGGTCAGCGTCCTCAACGACGCCGACGCGGCGGGCCTGGCCGAGGACCGCTACGGCGCGGCAAAGGATCTCGACGGCCTGACCATCCTGCTGACCTTCGGCACCGGCATCGGCTCGGCCCTGCTCTACAACGGCACCCTGGTGCCCAACTCCGAGCTCGGGCACCTGACCATCGACGGTGTCGAGACCGAGCACCTGGCCGCGGCCTCGGTCAAGGACCGGCTCGGGCTGACCTACCCGGAATGGGCCGAGCGGGTCAGTACCGTGCTCGGCACTCTGGAGGCCCTCTTCTGGCCGAAGGTGTTCGTCGCGGGCGGCGGGATCAGCCGCGATCACGAGCAGTGGATCCCGTTGCTCACCAACCGGACTCCGGTGATCCCGGCGGTGCTGAAGAACACCGCGGGCATCGTCGGGGCGGCCATGGCCGTGGCCGCGGGCCTGACCCCGTAGCCGGGTCACGGCACGTCGACGGCCCCGTGTCGGCGGCATCGTGCCATGAGTACCCTGGTTGGATCGTTACAATGGAACAGTCCGGCGGTGAGCCGGTGCCCCCTTCCGGCCCGTGGCCCCGCGAATGCCGCGCCGCCGGTGCAACCCGACCGACCGCTCCGCCGGATGTTGACTCTGGCGTGACGCCGCACGAGACCGTCACGAAAGGGCGTACGTGGTAGCCACGAATACCCGTCAGACCGCTGACTCGGCCGACGCCGACGCCGCTGTTCCGGCGGCAACCCCCGCCAAGAAGGCTCCGGCGAAGAAGGCCGCTGCCAAGAAGGCCCCGGCGAAGAAGGCCGCCGCCAAGAAAGCTCCGGCGAAGAAGGCTGCCGCCAAGAAGACGACCGCCAAGAAGGCCGCCGCCAAGAAGGCCACCTCGCCCACGGGTGAGGCGGGCGAGGACCAGCTCGAGGACGAGAACCTCGAACTCGAGGACCTCGACATCGACGTCTCCGACGAGGACCTCGCCGACGGCGAGGAGCTGGTCGAGGACGTCGCCGACGAGACCACCGAGGAAGCCGCGGAGGAGGCCGCCGACGAGCCGTCGGAGAAGGACAAGGCGTCCGGCGATTTCGTCTGGGACGAGGAGGAGTCCGAGGCGCTGCGCCAGGCGCGCAAGGACGCCGAGCTCACCGCCTCCGCCGACTCCGTGCGCGCCTACCTGAAGCAGATCGGCAAGGTCGCGCTGCTCAACGCCGAGGAGGAGGTCGAGCTCGCGAAGCGGATCGAGGCCGGCCTGTACGCGGCGGAGAAGATGCGCGAGTTCGCCGAGGCGGGCGAGAAGCTCTCGGTCACCGTGCGCCGCGACTTCAACTGGATCGTGCGCGACGGCAACCGCGCCAAGAACCACCTGCTCGAGGCCAACCTGCGACTGGTCGTGTCGCTGGCCAAGCGCTACACCGGCCGCGGCATGGCGTTCCTCGACCTCATCCAGGAGGGCAACCTCGGCCTGATCCGCGCGGTCGAGAAGTTCGACTACACCAAGGGTTACAAGTTCTCGACCTACGCCACGTGGTGGATCCGCCAGGCCATCACCCGCGCGATGGCCGACCAGGCCCGCACCATCCGTATCCCGGTGCACATGGTCGAGGTCATCAACAAGCTCGGCCGCATCCAGCGCGAGCTGCTCCAGGACCTGGGCCGCGAGCCCACGCCGGAGGAGCTGGCCAAGGAAATGGACATCACGCCGGAGAAGGTCCTCGAGATCCAGCAGTACGCGCGCGAGCCGATCTCGCTGGACCAGACCATCGGCGACGAGGGCGACAGCCAGCTCGGCGACTTCATCGAGGACTCCGAGGCCGTCGTCGCGGTCGACGCGGTGAGCTTCACCCTGCTGCAGGATCAGCTGCAGTCGGTGCTCGAGACGCTGTCCGAGCGTGAGGCGGGCGTGGTCCGCCTGCGCTTCGGCCTGACCGACGGTCAGCCGCGCACCCTCGACGAGATCGGCCAGGTCTACGGCGTGACGCGCGAGCGCATCCGCCAGATCGAGTCGAAGACGATGTCGAAGCTGCGCCACCCGAGCCGGTCGCAGGTGCTGCGCGACTACCTCGACTAGGACGTCCGCTCCCGGAGCCCGGGCCCGCCTCGCGCGGGTCCGGGCTCCGCGCGTATCCGGACACTTCCACCAATTCGTTAGTACCGCTTGCGAATTCGCAAACCTTTCGTGACGAAGCGCACACCCTCGGTCACCGGTCCAGGAACACGACGACGCGGAAACCACCGTAAGGTGAGACGTCATTGTTCCTGTTCCACACCGCCGAAACGCGGTGCCGCCGAAGGTTGTTTCCCGCCGTGCTCGACATTCACCACTTCAGCTACGGCTGGATCACCCCGGTGCTCGCCTACTTCATGTCCGTCACCGGCTGCCTGCTCGGACTCCAGTGCGCCGCCCGCGGCCGCAACGCCGAGGAGGGCCGCGTCGGGTGGCTGATCGGCGCCGCGATCGCCATCGGCGGCACCGGCATCTGGGTGATGCACTTCATCGCGATGCTCGGCTTCAGCATCCGCGGCTCCGACATCCGCTACGACATCCCGCTGACGCTGTTCAGCGCGCTCACCGCGATGGTCGTGGTCGGCATCGGGCTGTTCATGGTGAACAAGCCGCAGCCCACCCTGCGCTCCTGGGTGGCGGGCGGGGTGATCACCGGGCTCGGCGTCGGCACGATGCACTACACGGGCATGTACGCCATGAAGTCCTCGGCGACGGTGTCCTACGACCCGTGGCTGGTCGCGCTGTCGCTGGCCATCGCGGTGGTCGCCTCGATCGTGGCGCTGTGGTTCACGCTGCGCGTGCAGGGCTTTCTCGCGACGGTGGGCGCGGCCCTGATCATGGGCGTCGCGGTCACCGGCATGCACTACACGGGCATGGCGGCGATGCGGGCGCACCTGAGCCACCACCCGGTGGCGCCGACCGGTTCGGGCGCGATGGAGCTGCTCGGCCCGCTGATCGGCATCAGCTCGGTGGTCACCATGCTCGTGCTCATCAGCGTCAGCCTGACCGAGATCGAGAACGAGGAGGCGCTGCCGCGCATGCGCTGGACCTCCCGTGGCAGCAGGACGGTGGTGCCCACCCGCAGCGCGGAACCGGCGCCGCCGCGTCCGGAGCCGGCCGCCCTCCGCCCGGAGCCGGTCGCGCCGCGCCCGGAGCCGCGGCCCGAGCCCGAACCCGCGCGCGAGCTGATCTACGACGGCGCGGGCGCGTGGCCGCGCCGGACCGACAGGCGGTGATCAGACGGGCGAGCCCGCGCGCCTGCTCGCCCACTCCCCGACCGGTTCGGCGACCCGGGCCAGCACCGGCCCGGCCACGGCCATGATCAGCACGTAGGCCGAGGCGAGCGCCGCGAGTTCCGGACCGGCCATCCCGTAGGCGACCGCGAGCCCGGCGATGATGATCGAGAACTCCCCGCGCGCCACCAGCGCCGCCCCGGCGCGGGCGCGGCCGCGTCGGCCGATGCCCTGCCGCCCGGCCGCCCACCAGCCGACGGCCAGCTTCGTGACGGTGGTGACCAGCGCCAGCAGCAGCGCCCAGCCCAGGACCGGCGGGATGGCGGCCGGATCGATCGACAGCCCGAAGGCGACGAAGAAGATCGCCGCGAACAGGTCCCGCAGCGGCTCGAGGATCTTGGCGGCCGCGTCCGCGGTCGTCCCGGAGATGGCGATGCCGAGCAGGAAGGCGCCGACCCCGGCGGAGACGTTGAGCGCCGAGGCGGCGCCGGCCACCAGCAGCGCCGCGCCGAGCAGCTGCAGCAGCAGCACCTCCCGGTCGGCGCTGTCGAGCACCGCCGAGACCACGCGCCCGAACCGCAGCGCGATCACCAGCACCACCGCGACCGTCGCCAGCGCCAGCGCCAGCGACACCAGCCCGTGCAGCAGGCTCAGGCCCGCCAGCAGCATGGTCAGGATCGGCAGGTACAGCGCCATCGCGAGGTCCTCCAGCACCAGGATCGACAGCACGACCGGTGTCTCGCGGTTGCCGAGGCGGCCCAGGTCGTCGAGGGTCTTGGCGACGATGCCCGAGGACGAGATGTAGGTGACCCCGCCCAGCACCACCGCGCCGACCGCGCCCCAGCCGAGCGCCCACGCCACCAGCGCGCCCGGCACCGCGTTGACCACCAGGTCGGCCACGCCGGCGGGCCAGGACCGGCGCAGACCCGTCATCAGCTCGGGCGCGGTGTACTCCAGGCCGAGCAGCAGGAGCAGTAGCACCACCCCGATCTCCGCGCCGAGATGACCGAATTCGGTGGCCGCGTCCAGGTCGACCAGGCCGCCCTGGCCGAAGGCCAGCCCGCCCAGCAGGTACAGCGGGATCGGCGACATGCCGAGCCGGCCCGCCACCCGCCCACAGACCCCCAGCGCGAACAGGATCACGCCGAGCTCGAGCAGAGCCAGGGCCGTGGTGCTCACGCGGGGTCAGCCGTGCGTCAGGATCTTCGCGGCGGCGTCGAGGCCCTCGGGGGTGCCCACCACGACGAGCAGGTCGCCGGAGGTGAAGGTGAAGTCGGGGCCGGGCGAGGGATGCAGCTGGCCGGCCCGCATGACCGCCACGATGGAGGTCTTGGTGCGGGTGCGCATCGCCGTCTCGCCGAGGGTTCGCCCGGCGTAGGGCGAGTCCTCGGCCAGGCCGAGCTGGCGGGTGGTGATGCCCGGCAGGTCCCGGTGGTCGTCGTTGAGTTTGGCGACCAGCTGCGGGGCGCCGAGGAGGTTGGCCAGCACTGCCGCCTCGTCGATGCTCAGCGGGACCTGCGCGGCGCACGCGTCGGGGTCCTCGGGTTTGGACACGATGAGATCTATGTCGCCGTCGCGGTGGGCGACCACGCCGATACGGCGCCCGGACCGGACTTCGAAATCCTTGCGCACTCCGATCCCCGGGAGTGCTGTGACGTCGACGTTCACCCCGTCCAGGGTAGTACCGCACCGACCGGTTCGTGACGCAGGCCACTCACGGGCGGACGGGTGTCGCGAATCGTCCGTCGGGTCCGGGCGGGTAGGGCGCGGCGGCCACGACCGCCGCCAGCGGCAGCGGCCCGTAGAGATGCGGGAACAGCATCGAGGCCGGATCGGTCGGCACCCCCGGTTCCCAGCGCACTTCGGCGCCGAGGCGGTCGGGATCGAGCCACAGCACGACCAGGTCGGTGCGTCCCGCGAAGAGGCGGTCGGCGGGCAGGTGGACCTGGGCGGGCGTGGACAGGTGCACGAAGCCCGCCGTCACGAGCGATTCCGGCCGGTGGGCCCCCGCCTCGCGCGCGCGTTCCCACTCTGTGGACGACAACAGGTGAACAAGGGTGTGACTGTCGGTGTTCACGGGTAATCTCCGGGTAGACAACGAAGTTCGGACGTGCGAGACCCACGGCCCCCGCTTCCGAGCTGTTCGACGCTCACCGTAACGAGCAACCGGGCAGCGAGCGACACAGGGGTGGGAGTGGGTACGGAAAGGTGGTGAGGACCACGGGCCCCTACCGGATCTTCGGCGCGTTCGACACGGCGACCAGGAGTTGTTCGCTTTCAGCGAAACCGCAGGTCGTGTTATCGAAAACACAAAGATTCCGGTCCGGGAACAAAGCCTGAACCCCGAACGTCTGACAGAGTAGTCGTGACCACTGCTGGGAAGTAGCGGAAGCGAGCCCCGCGGAGTGACCACGGGGCCCACACCAGGCGAACGGCCATAGCAGCGCCGGTGAGCCAGGACGGAGGAGTCATGCCAGGAACCCTGACCAGCACCCCACTGACCGCGGTCGATCGTTGCGACCGGTGCGGGGCGGCTGCCCGAGTGCGTGCCGTTCTTCCCGCGGGTGGAGAGTTGCTCTTCTGCCAGCACCACGCGAACGAACACATGGATCGGTTGCGTGAGCTCGACGCCGTGATCGACACGGAATCGGCTCCCGCGCTCTGACTTTCCAGTCCGTCCAACCTCATATCGGCTACTACCGGCAGCGGGCGATCGTGCAGATCGCCCGCTTTCCGTTTGTCAGGGCTCGGTGCGGCCGGCGCCGGTGAGGATGCCCTCGATCAGCAGGCCGACCCCGTAGTCGAAGGCGCCGTCCGGATCGGCGGGCGCCTGATACACCTCCCCCGCCGCCGCGCCGACCCGGCTCGCCAGCGGGAATTCCTCGGCAGGCATCACCTCGGCCAGCAGCGGCCCGTGCAGCTCCCACCACCGCGCGTCGCTCATGCGGGCGGCCTCCGCGGCGGCGGCGACCGCGGTGCGGGCATTGCCGGTGGCGAATTCGGTGAGCACCGCGACAGCGCGATCCATGGCGACGTCGTCGAGCCCGCTGCCGTCGAGGGCCGCGAGCTGCCGTTCGTAGCGGCGCATGCGGCCGGGCCCGAGCACCTGCCGCCACGGCGAGACCTCGAGCAGCCAGGGGTGGGCCAGCAACTCGGCGCGCACGGTCGCGGCGAGGGCGCGCAGGCGGTCGCGCACCGGGAGCCCGGCCGGGATCGGCGGGTCGGCGCGGGCGACCTGGTCCACCATGAGCACCAGCAGCGACTCCTTGCTGGGGACGTAGGTGTAGAGGCTCATGGCCCGCAGGCCCAGTTCGGCCGCCACCGCGCGCACCGACACCTTGTCCAGGCCCTCGCGGTCGGCCAGCGCGATGGCCGCGGCGACCACCTCGTCCACCGTGACGGCCGGTTTGGGGCCGCGGGCGGGCACCGGCAGCGGGCGTTCGTGGCGCCACAGCAGGGCCAGGGTGCGGGCGGCCTGCTCGGCCGGGGTCTCGGTGGGCTCGGCCACAGCGCTCCTGAGGGGACCTGGCGGACGGGAACAAACTGGGTACAGTGTACGTTGATCGGCTATTCCGTACACCATACGGCAATGAAGGAGTCCGCCCTGCCCCCCATCCAGGCCACCTACCTCCCCGACCGTCACCTCTTCGCCCTGTGGACCTGGGCGGGCACCGGCCCCGGCCGCCCGCCCGAGGTCCCCGGCGACGCCGAACCGGTCCGGCTGGCGCTGCCCGCGGGGACCGCGCTCACGCCCGCCGAGGTCGCGGCCACCGTGGTCGCCGCCGACGCCCTCGCCGCGCTGCCCGCCGATCGGCTCGCCCCCTCGGCCGCGTCGTGGCGGGCCGTCCTGGACACTCTTCCCGGCGACACCCACGACGGCGGGCCCGCCGACGCCGCGGCGACGCAGCTCCCGCCGGCGGCGCACGCCGTCCCCGACGCGGTGGGCACGGCGATCGTCTCGGCGGCCTACGCCGTGGGCGTCCTGCGCCGGACCCACGACATCGCCCACGACCTCGATACCGGCCTGACCGCCCGGCTGCGCCCCTACCAGCAGCGCGGCGTGAGCTGGCTGCACGAGGCGGTCGCCGCACACGGCGGCGCGGTCCTGGCCGACGAGATGGGTCTGGGAAAGACCGTGCAGGCCATCGGTTTCCTGCTCGGACGGTCCGGGGACGGGCCGCAGCTGGTGGTCTGCCCGACCTCGCTGGTCGGCAACTGGACACACGAACTGGCGAAGTTCGCGCCCGGCCTTCGGGTCCGCGCCTGGCGGGGCGGGGACCTGTCCGCCGCGGCGGGCGAGGTCGTGGTGACCGGCTACCCCACCCTGCGCCTGCACGATCAGGCCGCCGCCGTCGCCTGGGCGAGCGTGGTCTTCGACGAGGCGCAGGCGCTGAAGAACCCGCGCACCCAGGTGTCGAAGGCGGCGCGCGCGCTGCCCGCGGCCGCGCGGGTCGCCCTGACCGGCACCCCCGTGGAGAACCACCTCGACGAGCTCTACGCCCTGCTGAACCTCACGGCCCCCCGGCTGTTCGCCCACCGCACCCAGTTCCGCCGTCGCTACGCCCGCCCGATCCAGGAGGGCTCGGCCGCCGCGGCCGCGCGGTTGCGCGACGCGATCTCCCCGATCGTGCTGGCCCGCCGCAAGGCCCAGGTGGCCGCGTCGCTGCCCGCCAAGATCCACACCGACCTGCTGTGCGACCTGACCGCCGAACAGGAGAAGCTCTACGACCAGGTGCTCGACCGGGCGGTCGAGGCGGGCTTCGGCGCGGGCGCGCAGCGGCAGAGCCGGGTCCTGGCCGCGCTGACCACGCTCAAGCAGGTCTGCAACCATCCCGGCCTCGTCTCGGGCGACCTGTCCGAGATCGCGGGCCGCTCCGGCAAGATCGACCTGCTCACCGACATCGTGGCCACCAACCTCGACAACGCGGCCCCCACCCTGCTGTTCACCCAGTACCGCGGCACCGGCGACCTGCTGGTGCGCCACCTCGGCGAGCGATTCGGGCTCACGGTGCCGTTCTTCCACGGCGGGCTGACCCCGCCGCAGCGCACCGCCCTGGTCACCGAGTTCCAGGATCCGGACGGCCCGCCGGTGCTGGTGCTGAGCCTGCGCGCGGCGGGCACCGGGCTCACCCTCACCCGCGCCGCCGACGTCGTCCACGTCGACCGCTGGTGGAACCCGGCGGTCGAGGCACAGGCCTCGGACCGCGTGCACCGGATCGGGCAGACCCGCACCGTCACCGTCACCACCCTGACCTGCGCGACCACCGTGGAGGAGCACATCGCGGCCCTGCACTCCCGCAAGTCGGCGCTGACCGACCTGTCCGACGACGCCGGGATCGCCGCGCTGGCCCGCCTCGACGACGACGCCCTGCTCGACGTGCTGCGCCGCAAGAGGGAGAACTGATGCGCAACAACGAATTCGGGTACACGCCGTGGGGCATGGACTGGGTGCGCCTGGCCGAGCCGCTGCGCCAGACCCGTCCCGATCCGCTGCTGCCGCGCGCCCGCAGCATCGCGCGCAACCACGGGGTCGTCGCCGAGATCGAGGGGCGCGTGGTGCGGGCGCACCTGCATCGCGGCGGCGCGGCCTCGGTGGCGCACGTCGAGATCGCCCCGCTGACCCGCGCCGCCGTGACCGCCACGGCGGCGCTCATCGATCCCGCGGCGCTCACCGACGACGACCACCGCGCCCTGGTGGCGGCGGGCCTGTCACCCGCGCCCACCGTGGCGAGCACCGACTGCTCGTGCTCGGCTCGCAGCGCCCGCTGCGTGCACGTCCTCGCCGTGCTCTACGACCTGGCGGGACGGGTCGACGAGGACCCGCGGCTGGCGCTGGCGCTGCAGGGCTTCTTCGACGGCGCCGCCGCCGAGCCGGACCGCTCGGCCGAGCTGGCGCGGTGGACCGCGCTGACCGCGATCGACCCGGCGACCTTCTTCACCGGCTGACCCGCGCTCGACCCGGCGCCGCCGTCGGGTGCGCCGGGCTCAGGCGTTCGTGCCCCCGTCGACGGTGAGGAACGCGCCGGTGATCGATCCGCCCGCCGGCCCGGCGAGGAAGGCGACGAGTTCGGCGATGTCGGTGGCGGCGCCGAAGCGGCCGAGGGCGTTGAGGGAGCGCTGGAACGCGGCGTGTTCGCCGTCGGCGGGGTTCATGTCGGTGTCGGTGGGTCCGGGTTGGATCAGGTTGACGGTGATCCCGCGCGGCCCGAGTTCGCGGGCCAGCGCCCTGGTGAAGCCGTTGAGCGCGGACTTGGACAGGTTGTAGAGGGCGAGCCCGGCGAACGGCGCGCGGTCGGTGAGGTTGGAGCCGATGCTGATGATCCGCCCACCCGCGCCGAGGTACGGCAGCGCCGCCTGCCCCGCGACGAAGGCCGCGCGGGCGTGCACGTGCAGGGCCCGGTCGATCTCGTCGAGGGTGAATTCCCCGTAGGGCTTGGCCGGGAAGATCCCGGCGTTGTTGACCAGGATGTCCAGGCCGCCCAGCGCGGTGGCGGCCTCCTCCACGGCGGCGCGCACCTGGTCGGCGTCGGCGCTGTCGGCCCGCACCACCAGCGCGCGGCGGCCCAGCGCCTCGATCTCGGCGGCGACGGCTTTCGCCGCGGTCTCGTCGGCGCGGTAGGTGAGCGCGACGTCGGCGCCCTGGGCGGCCAGGCGGCGGGCGATGGCGGCGCCGATGCCGCGGCTGCCGCCGGTCACCAGGGCGACGGGTGCGGTCGTGGTGGTCATGATCCCTCTTTCTGTATCGGTCACTACAGAACTACGGCACCACAGGAGATCCACTGCGGTCAAGAGTTTTCATAATGATCACTACAGAAATATTCGCGGCCCCGCCCGGGCTATCCTCGACGATCGGCACAGAAAGGAGCCGCGCCATGGCAGACCGGGGCCGCCCCCGCGCCTTCGACCGCGACGCCGCCCTGCGCCGCGCCATGGAGGTGTTCTGGGAACGCGGCTACGACGGCGCGTCGATGAGCGAACTGACCAGCGCGATGGGCATCAACACCCCCAGCCTCTACGCCGCGTTCGGCGACAAGGAGGCCCTGTTCCGCGCCGCGGTCGAGCTCTACGGCGCCCACGAGGGCGGCCGCACCGCGCGGGCCCTGCGCGAGGAGCCGACCGCACGCGCCGCGATCGAGGCGATGCTGCGCGACAACGTCGCGGTCTACACCACCCCCGGCACGCCCCAGGGATGCATGGTCGTCCTCGCCGGGGGCACGTACACCGAGCGCACCGCGAGCGTGCGCGAATTCCTCGTCGACGCCCGCCGGGCCACCTCCGCGAGCATCCGCGACCGGCTCGAGGCCGGCCTGGCCGCGGGCGAGCTCCCCCCGGGCACCGACCCGGCCGCGCTCGCCGCGTTCTACACCTCGGTGCTGTTCGGCCTCTCGGTGCAGGCCCGCGACGGCGCGAGCCACGCCGAACTCACCGCCGCGGTCGACTGCGCCATGGCCGCCTGGCCCGGCTGACCCGTCAGCGCCTGCGCAGGGCCGCGATCCGCTCGCCCAGCTGCTCGGCCGTGGCCAGCGCCGTCGGCGGGCCGCCGCATTCGCGCCGCAGCTCGCCGTGGATCACGCCGTGCGGCTTGCCGGTCCGGTGGTGATGCATCGCGACCAGGCTGTTGAGCTCCTTGCGCAGCTCACCCAGCTTGTCCGCCGTGGCGACCCGCTCGTTGACCGCCGCGGGCGGGGGCGGCGGCGCGGCGACGGCCGCGCTGCGCTCGCTGAGCTGACGGGTCTGGCGGTCGCGCAGCAGCGCCCGCATCTGGTCGGCGTCCAGCAGGCCGGGGATACCGAGGTAGTCGGCCTCCTCGTCGCTGCCCGCGATGGTGGCGGTACCGAAGGACGACCCGTCGTAGATGACCTGGTCGAGCTCGGCGTCGGCGGCCAGGGCGACGAACTTGCGTTCCTCCTCGCCCGGCTCGTCCTTCTGCTTGTTGGCGTCGATCAGCAGCTCGTCGTCGAGGGCGTTCTTCTCGCGGTGCGGCTTGCCGATGACATGGTCGCGCTGCAGCTCGAGCTGCGCGGCCAGGTCGAGCAGCACCGGCACCGAGGGCAGGAACACGCTCGCGGTCTCCCCCGGGCGCCGCGCCCGCACGAAGCGGCCGATGGCCTGGGCGAAGTACAGGGGCGTCGAGGCGCTGGTCGCGTAGACGCCGACCGCGAGGCGCGGCACGTCGACGCCCTCGGACACCATGCGCACCGCGACCATCCACGCCTGGTTGCCCGCGGCGAACTCGCTGATCCGCTGCGAGGAGGTCGGGTCGTCGGACAGCACCACCGCGGGCTTCTCGCCGCTGATGTGCTCGAGCAGCTCGGCGTAGTCGCGTGCGCGTTCCTGATCGGTGGCGATCACCAGGCCGCCCGCGTCGGGCATGCCGGAGGCGCGCAGCTGGCGCAGGCGCGTGTCGGCGGCCCGCAGCACGGCCGAGATCCAGTCGCCGGCCGGGTCGAGGGCCGTCCGCCACGCGCGGGCCGTCTGCTCGGCGTTGAGCGGCTCGCCGAGGCGGGCGGTGTGTTCCTCGCCCGCGCTGTCGCGCCAGTGCGCGTCGCCGGAGTAGGCCAGGAAGACCACGGGCCGCACGACGCCGTCGGCGAGCGCGTCGGCGTAGCCGTAGGAGTGGTCGGCGCGGGAGCGCTCGTGCCCGGACTCGTCGGGCTCGTAGGTGACGAACGGGATCTTGGCGTCGTCGCTGCGGAACGGGGTTCCGGTCAGCGCGAGCCTGCGGGTCGCGTCGCCGAAGGCCTCCTCGGTGGCCTCGCCCCAGCTCTTGGCGTCGCCCGCGTGGTGGATCTCGTCGAGGATGACCAGGGTCCGGCGGTTCTCGGTGCGCACCCGGTGCCGGGTGGGGTGCGCGGCGACCTGGGCGTAGGTGACCACGACGCCGTGGTAGTCGCCGGAGGTGCCGCCGGTGCTGTTGGAGAAGCGCGAATCCAGCGCGATCCCCGAGCGCGCGGCCGACTGCGCCCACTGGTGCTTGAGATGTTCGGTCGGCGCGACCACGGTGACCTGGTCCACCGTGCGGTCGGCCAGCAATTCCGCGGCAACCCGCAGGGCGAACGTCGTCTTGCCTGCTCCCGGGGTCGCGACCGCCAGGAAATCGCGGGGTTTGGTCGTCAGATACTTCGTCAGCGCCCGCCGCTGCCAGGCACGAAGGGATCCGCTCGGAGCGCGGACCGCCGCCGGCTCCCCCGGTGTTTCCGCATATCTCGCCGCAGCGGCGCCACCCGGTCCAGTCACGCCCTCGACCCTAACCGGCCGGGGCGGCGTGTCGCCAAACCGACGCGGGGCACGGCGATCCGTGTCACAACGTACCCGCCGTTCACCTGATGACCGGCGACACGACGCCGCCCGGTCCGGCACGCGCGCCCGGGGTAGGACATGCTGATAACCGAGATGAACGCCGAGCACGTCCGGTCCGCGGACACCCCGCCGCCGCGCCCGGTGCCCGCCCCGGGCGCCGGGGACCCCGGCGCGGACACGCCCGGGCAACCGTCCGGCGAACCGTCGTGGCCGCGCCGCTGGTCGCGCACGGTGTGGCGGGTCGCCGCCCGGGTCGCGGTGAAGTCGTGGGACGACTCCATATTCAACAAGTCCGCCGCCGCCGCGTTCTGGCAGATGCTGTCGCTGGCGCCGCTGCTGCTCGGCCTGCTCGGCTGCCTCGGCTTCGTGGGCGGCTGGTTCGGCCCCGACACCGTGCAGATCGTGGAGAGCAAGATCATCACCTTCAGCCGGGAGTTCTTCAGCCCGTCGGTGGTCTCCGACCTCATCGAGCCGACCGTCGACGACGTGCTCGGCCGCGGCCGCGGCGTGGTCGTCTCGGTGGGCTTCGTGCTGTCGCTGTGGGCGGGGTCCTCGGCGATGTCGACCTTCGTCGACGCCATCGTCGAGGCGCACGGCCAGGCCGACGCGCGGCATCCGGTGTGGCAGCGGATCTTCGCGCTGCTGCTCTACATCCAGTTCCTGCTGGCCGCCGTGCTGATCCTGCCGCTGGTCGCGCTCGGCCCGAGCCTGATCGGCAAGGTGCTGCCCGACGGGTGGCGCGAGCCCGGGCTGCGGCTGATCGACACGTTCTACTATCCGATCGTCGGCCTGCTGCTGGTGGTCGGCCTGGCCACCCTCTACAAGGCGGCGCTGCACCGCTCGCTGCCCTGGCACCGGCTGTTCTGGGGCGCGGTGGTCGCGGGCGTGTTCTTCATGGCCGCCAGCGACCTGCTGCGCCGGTACCTGGCGTGGGTCACCGGCACCGGGGTGAGCTACGGCGCGCTGGCCACCCCGATCGCCTTCCTGCTGTTCACCTATTTCCTCGGCTTCGCGGTGATCCTCGGGGCGGAGTTCAACGCCACGGTGCAGGAGTTCTGGCCCGCGCGCGCCACCCGCATCGAACAGGTCAAGGAATGGCTGGCCACGCAGATGCGCGACGACGAAAACGGAGCCGAGGACGCAGCCGCAGCCGGAGCGGCACCCGGAACCGAACCCGGCGACAGCGTCGGCGAATCGACCGCCGCCCCGGCCACCGGGGCGGCGGTGGTGCCGGAGAAGCCGGCGGGGCCGGGTCAGTCGCCCTTGCGCAAGCTCTCGTAGACCTTCTTGCAGTCCGGGCAGACCGGCGAGCCCGGCTTGGGCGAGCGGGTCACCGGGAACACCTCGCCGCACAGGGCGACGACCATGGTGCCCATGACGGCGCTCTCGGCGATCTTGTCCTTCTTCACGTAGTGGAAGAACTTGGGGACGTCGTCGCCGGTGGTTTCGTCGGTGTCGGTATCCGGGTGGACCAGAGTGTCAGTACTCACGCCCTCCATGATGCCGTATCGCGCGCCCGGCCCGCTGACCAGCCGCGTGTGCGCCGCCGGGGGCGCAGTGGAAGACTGGAGCCATGCAGTCCCACGGCGAGCCCCCGGCCGACGACCGATCCGATGCCACGGCCGGCGATGCCGCCGACGCCGGTTCGGAGACCCGTCCGCCGCGCCCGGAGGTGCTGCCGCCCACCGCGCAGGCCGGCTACTTCCCCGGCAGCGATCGCCGCCATCCGGCCCTGATCACCGAGGCCGCGCCCTCCCTGGAGGACCAGCACCGGGCCCGGGTCCGCCGCTACACGATCATCATGGCCTTCCGGATCCCCTGCCTGATCCTGGCCGCGCTGGCCTACAGCGCCTTCGCCAGTCCGCTGCTGTCGATCCTGATCATCGCCGCCTCGATCCCGCTGCCGTGGATCGCGGTGCTCATCGCCAACGACCGCCCGCCCCGCCGCAAGGACGAGCCGAGCCGCTGGGACGGGCGCCGCAACCAGATCGCGCTGGAATCACGCGGGCACAACGCCCTCGAGTGAGGGCGCCGCGCCGGTGGGGCGGCGGATCAGCGCGGACATGATCGCCGCGCCGCCGCACAGCGCCCCGGCCAGGTACCAGGCCAGGTCGTAGGAGCCCTGCGCGTCGCGGATGAATCCGGCCGCGCTCGCCGCCGCGGCGGCGCCGAGCTGGTGCGAGGCGAAGACCCAGCCGAAGGCGACCGGGCCGTCGTCGCCGAACAGTTCCCGGCACAGCGCCACCGTCGGCGGGACGGTGGCGATCCAGTCCAGCCCGTAGAAGATCACGAACACCCACATGCTCGGCGCTACGTGCGGGGCGAGCAGCGCGGGCAGGACCAGCAGCGACAGCCCGCGCAGGCTGTAGTAGCCGACGAGCAGGTAGCGCGGGTCGACGCGGTCGGTGAGCCAGCCCGAGGCGATGGTGCCCGCCACGTCGAAGACGCCGACGAGCGCGAGCAGGCCCGCCGCGGTCGTCGGGGGCATGCCGTGATCGTGGGCCGCGGTGACGAAGTGGGTGCCGACGAGGCCGTTGGTGGAGGCACCGCAGACCGCGAACCCGCCCGCCAGCAGCCAGAATCCGGGCTTGCGTGCGGCCGCCGCGAGCACCGTCAGCGCGCGTCCCGCCCCGCCGGTGACCGCCACGCGCAGCCCGGCGGTCGAGCCGGGTGGGGCGCCGTAGGCCCGCAGGCCGAGGTCGCTGGGGTAGTCGCGCACCCACAGCAGTACCAGCGGGACCACGGCCAGCGCGGCGGCGGCGACGATGAGCGAGGGCAGCCGCCAGCCGTGCGCGTTCGCCAGCGTCGCTACGACCGGCAGGAAGATCAGCTGGCCGGTCGCCCCCGCGGCGGTGAGGATGCCGGTCACCAGTCCGCGGCTGCGCACGAACCAGCGCCCGGTCAGCGTCGCCACGAACGGCATCGACATGGACCCGACTCCGATGCCGACCAGCAGTCCCCAGGTCGCGACGAGCTGCCAGGGCCGGGTCATGAACACGGTCAGCCCGCTGCCCGCGGCGATGAGGACCAGCGCGCAGGCCACGACCCGGCGCATGCCGAAACGGTCCATCAGCGCCGCCGCGAACGGCGAGATGAGCCCGTAGAGCAGGATGTTGAGCGAGACCGCGGTGGAGATGGTGCCGTGCGACCAGCCGAATTCCTCGTGCAGCGGGTCGAGCAGCACGCTGGGCACCGAGCGGAACCCGGCCGCGCCGAGCAGGGTCACGAAGCCGACGGCGGCCACGATCCAGGCCGGATGCGGGAACCGCGAGGCGGGCGGCGGCGCGTCGGTCGCCGGGCGGGCCTGTTCGCCGTCGCCGGGGACCCGCAGCTGGGTATCGGTCACTCCAGCCAGCCTGCCGGATCGGCGCGGCCCCGGCGAGTGGCAGCCGTGCCACGTTTCGACGAGATCCTGCCAACACCGGCGCACGCGCCGAAAGCACTCGACAGCGCCGCCGAGGGCCGCCTAGCGTCGCCGGGGTGAGCGGTACCGGGAAGGGAGACGGCATGATTCGCTGGATGTGGGTGTTCCTCGACCGCCCCGCCGCCGCGTTCGACGACTGCGTGCGGTTCTGGTCCACCGTGACCGGCTCGGCCGTGTCGGCGCCCCGCGGCGAGCACGGCGAGTTCGTCACCCTCCTGCCCCCGGCCGGGACCCCGTGGCTCAAGCTCCAGGCCGTCGGCGACGCGGGCGGGGTCCACCTCGACCTCGACGTGGACGACATCCCGGTGGCGATCGACGCGGTGGTGACCCTCGGCGGGCGCCTGATCGGCGACCGGGACGGCTACGCGGTCATGGAATCCCCGGCGGGGCAGACCTTCTGCCTCACCCCCTTCCAGCACGCCGCCGCGCCGGACGCGACGGGCACGGCCGTGCCCCCCGTGTCGCCGCCGTTCGTCGCGCCCGACGGCACCGCCAGCCGGGTGGACCAGGTCTGCCTCGACCTCGCGGCCGGGGCGATCGACGGCGACCGCGCGTTCTGGTCCGCCCTCACCGGCCGGCCCGCGACCCCCTCGCCGCTGCCCGAATTCACCCGGCTGCGTTCGGGTTTCCCCTTCCCGCTCGACCTGCTGATCCAGCGCCTGGACGCGCCCCGGCCCGCGGGCGCCCACCCGGACCTGTCCTCCACCGACCCGGCGGCCACCGCCGCCTGGCACGAATCCCTGGGCGCCACCCGGGTTTCCGACGGGGATCGCTGGATCGTGCTGCGCGACCCCGGCGAGGCGCTGTACTGCGTGACCTCGCGGGATCCCTATCGCGCGGCCTAGACGGCGCGCGCCGCGCACGGCCGGTCCTGCGCGGTCCCCGCCCGCGCGGGGCTGGCAGAGTATCGGCGTGCCTACGAACCCCGAGACCACCGTCGATTCCCCGCTCGTCACGCTGGCCCCGGCGCTGCGCGCCGCGCTGAGCCGGGTCGGGTACACCGCCGACAACCTCCTGGACACCCTCGGCCCCGACGTGCACGCCGCGCTGGGCCGCCAGGAACCGGTGCCGGTCCGGCGCGCGGCGCTGCGCGCGGGCGAGGTGGGCACGCTGATCCGGCTGCTGCTGCTCGGGGACGCGCTGCCCGAACGCGAGGTCGCCGCCGCGCTCGCGCCGGTCGGGATCGACGCGGCCATCGGGGCGGGCCTGCTGGCCCGCGACGGCGGCGAGATCCGCGCCGCCCTCGACCTGCGCCCCCTCGACGCCGGACAGGGCAACCGCTGGATCCTGTCCGACCTCGACGACTCCATGCGCAGGCGCACCCTCACCGAGGACCACGTGCTCGGCGTCGGCCACGCGTCGCTGTCGCTGCTGCGCGCCACGCCGACCGAGCCCGTCGGCACCGTGCTCGACCTCGGCACCGGCTGCGGCGTCCAGGCCGTGCACGCGGCGGGCTACGGCGGGCGGGTGACCGCCACCGATGTCAACCCGCGCGCGCTGTGGCTGGCACGGGCGACCGCGGCGCTCAACGACCTCGACATCGAGTTCGTCGAGGGCTCGTGGTTCGAGCCGGTCGCGGGGCGACGCTTCGACCAGATCGTGGCCAATCCGCCGTTCGTCGTCGGGCCCGCCCGGGTCGAGCACACCTACCGCGACTCCGGCCTCGCCCTCGACGGCGCCAGCGAACTGGTGGTCTCCCGCGCCGCCGACCTGCTGGCCCCCGGCGGTACGGCGGCCATGCTGTCGGCCTGGGTGCACCGCGACGGGCAGGACTGGCGCAGGCGCGTGTCGCAGTGGCTGCCTGCCGACGGCGTCGACGCCTGGGTCGTCCAGCGCGACGTCGCCGATCCCGCCCTCTACGTGGGGACCTGGCTGCGCGACGCCGGTCTCGACCCGCGCGACCCCGCCGCCCAGGCGCGCGCCGAACAGTGGCTCGACGCCTTCGCCGCCGCCGACGTGGAAGGCATCGGCTTCGGTTTCGTCTACCTGCGCGCGATCGACGGCCCCACCGAGCTCCTGGCCGAGGACCTCACCCACGGCTTCGACGACCCGCTCGGCGACGAGGCCACCGACTACTTCGCCCGCTCGGCCTGGCTGCGCGGCGTCGCCGCCGATCCCGATCTGGCGTGGTCCGCGCGCTTCGCCCCGGGCGCGGCGACCGCCCTGGAACGCGTCTACCTGCCGGGCGAGGCGGGCTGGGCGCCGGAGGTGACCCGCCTGCACCGCGGCGACGGGCCGCGCTGGCAGCACGAGGTGGACGAGTCGACCGCCGCGCTGGTCGCGGGAATGCGACCGGACGGTCTGCCGTTGTACGAGCTGCTCGAACTCCTCGCGCTCGCCGACGGAGCCGAGGAGGTGACCGGCGAATTCGCCGCCGCGGCGCTGGGGGTCGTGACCGGGCTCGTCCGCCACGGACTGATCCGCCCGGTCTGACGCGCCGCCGCGCGACGGTGGGCGCGCCCAGCGGTTCCGGCACAGGGTTCTTCTCAGGAACTTCTCAGGGGTATGGCTGAAAAACCGCAGCTCAGAGCTGTTTATCACAGCCGTCTCCGGGAACTTTCCCTATGTCGGGTCCGTTGATCGGAGTGAGACACCACCGACAGGAGGCAAGTCATGACCAGCCCCGCCACAACTCGTGTGCGCCCCAGCGATTCCGATCTCGACGCCCAGAGCCCCGCCGCCGACCTGGTACGCGTGTACCTGAACGGGATCGGCCGCACGGCGCTGCTGACGGCCGCCGACGAGGTCGAGCTGGCCAAGCGCATCGAGGCGGGTCTGTACGCCCAGCACCTGCTCGAGACCGGCAAGCGCCTGTCCGCGACCCGCAAGCGCGACCTGGCGATCCTGGTCCGCGAGGGCCAGGCCGCTCGCTCGCACCTGCTCGAGGCCAACCTGCGCCTGGTCGTCTCGCTCGCCAAGCGCTACACCGGCCGCGGGATGCCGCTGCTGGATCTGATCCAGGAGGGCAACCTGGGCCTGATCCGCGCGATGGAGAAGTTCGACTACGCCAAGGGCTTCAAGTTCTCCACCTACGCCACCTGGTGGATCCGCCAGGCGATCACCCGCGGCATGGCCGACCAGAGCCGGACGATCCGCCTGCCCGTTCACCTCGTGGAGCAGGTGAACAAGCTGGCCCGGATCAAGCGCGAACTGCACCAGCAGCTGGGTCGCGAGGCCACCGACCAGGAACTGTCCGCCGAGTCGGGCATCCCGGTGGAGAAGATCGCCGACCTGCTCGACCACAGCCGCGACCCGGTATCGCTGGACATGCCCGTCGGCAACGACGAGGAGGCCCCGCTCGGCGACTTCATCGAGGACTCCGAGGCCACCTCGGCCGAGTCCGCGGTCATCGCGGGGCTGCTGCACCACGACGTGCGCAGCGTGCTGGCCACGCTCGACGAGCGCGAGCAGCAGGTGATCCGCCTGCGCTTCGGCCTCGACGACGGCCAGCCGCGCACCCTGGACCAGATCGGCAAGCTGTTCGGCCTGTCCCGCGAGCGGGTCCGCCAGATCGAGCGCGAGGTCATGTCCAAGCTGCGCAAGGGCGAGCGCGCCGACCGTCTGCGCGCCTACGCCAGCTGATCAGTCCTCTCCGCCGGGCCGGTCCCGCGGCCCGCGGAGATCCCGACGCCGACCGGCGTCCGCGGCAGTCCCCTCCTGCCCGCGGCCACCGGTCGGCGTTTTCGTGTCCTCAGCGCTGGTCGACCTCGACGTCGTAGTTGACGGTGTCGCCGTCCACCGAGGTGACCGTGACCGTCACCCCGAGGGTGTCGGCGCCCGCGGTGAGAGTGCAGCGCATGGTCGTGCCGACCGTGCCGTCCAGGTCGCCGGGGCAATCGATCCGGTCGGGCACCTGCCCGGCCTGCTCGGCCAGGGTCGCCGAGACGGACCGTTCGAGCTCGGCCTCCTCGACGGTGACGTCCCCGGCGGGCGCGGCCGAGGTCGTCGTGGGCGCGGGGGTCCGGGTGACGGTCGGCGCGGCCGGGTCGACCTTCACGTCGTAATTGACGGTGTCGCCGTCGACCGAGGTCACGGTGACCGTGGCGCCGAGCGTCTCGCCGCCCGCGGTCACGGTGCAGCGCATGCTCTCGCCGACCTCGCCCTTCAGGTCGCCCGGGCAGTCGACCTTGTCCGGCGTCTCGCCGACCTGGCCCGCCAGGGTCTGCGACACCGATTTCTCCAGGTCGGCCTCCTTCACCTCCGCTCCCCCGAACTGGACCGAACAACCGGCCAGGGACAGCGCGAGCGCGGACAGGACCGCGGCGGCAGTGATCTTCATGGGGCACCTCTCGAGAAGCGAGCAACGCTGGTCGCGACAAGATCGGACGATCCGTTGATCGATGTTAACCGCGTGACCTGCGCGGATCCCCCAACTCAGGCGAGGCGGCGCGGACCGGTGTCGAACCGGCTCGGTTCGGGGCCGATCCGGACCCGCGCGTAGAGGATCGCCACGGACTCCGGCGCGGCCAGGATCGGATCGCAGACCAGCTCGCGCAGTTCGGGCACGTCGTCGAACAGGGCCGAGATCCGCTGGGCCACCTCGGCCAGCCCGCCGGTGTCCGTGCCTGCCAGCAGCGGGGCGGCCCGCGGCGCGGCGATGAGGGCGTCGGCGTCCTCGGCGGTCAGCGGCAACGCGCGGTAGGCGCGGTCGCCGAGCAGGTCGATGATCGTGCCCGAGAGCCCGAACCCGATCACCGAACCGAACGACGGGTCGTCGCGGACCTGCAGCAGGCAGCCCACGCCCTTGGTGGCCATGGCCTGGATGTGCAGTTCGGGATCGCCGCAGATCTCCACCAGGTCCCCGTAGGCCCGCCGCACGGCGTCGGGGCCCCACAGGTCGAGGCGGACCCCGACCAGGTCGGGCCGGTGCCGCCACAGCGCCCCGGTGGCCTTGGCCGCCACGGGGTAGCCGAGTTCCTCGGCGGCGGCGACGGCGGCCTCGGCGTCGCCGACCACCCGGAAGTCGACGACGTCCAGCCCGTAGCAGGCCAGCAGCCGCACCGCCTCGAGATCGTCCAGCCAGCGCGGTCCCCCCTCCGCCAGCCAGCCCGCCACCAGCCCGCGAGCGGCCTCGGCGTCGAGGCCGGCGGGCCGGGCCGTCGGCGAGACCGGCCGGGCACGCCAGCTCGCGTAACGCTGGACCCTGGCCAGGGCCCGGGCCGCGCGCTCGGGGTCGGGATAGGACGGGATCGAGCCGCGGGCCGCCGCCCCGCCCGGTCCCGGCACCACCAGCTCGGCCGGGATGCCGGATTCGGCGAGGAAGGTCGCCAGCACCGGCTTGTCGGGGACCTCGGCCGCCGCGACCCGCAGCGCGTCGCCGAAGCCGTCCATGGGGACCGGCACCGGCGGCGCGACCACCACGATCACCGCGTCGACCTGCTCGCTGCGCAGGGCCGCCACCACCGCCTCGCGGTAGTCGCCCGGCGTGGCGGCCGGCCCGAGATCGACGGGGCCGCCTGCGCGCCCGTCGGCGAGTTCGGGTTCCGGCGGGTCCTGGTTCCGGCCCGGGTCCTCGCCACGCTCCCGGCCGCCGAACAGCGCCTCGACGCCCAGGCGCAATCCGCGCGCCGCGCCGCGCCGCTTCTCCCGATGCATCCGCTCGTCGGCCGGCTCCGCCGGGCCGTCGCCGGTCGCCGCGCCGGGCCGCGCGCGCCGCTCGGTGGGCCGGGCCCCGGCTCCGTGGGGACCGCCGGGCCGCCGGGCGCGCAATCCCTCGGCGGTGACCGCGTCCACGGCGAGCCAGTTCAGCGCGGCGCTGTTGCCGATGACGGCCACCCGCGGCCCGGCGGGCAGCGGCTGGCAGGCGAGCAGGGCGGCGCAGTCGAACAATTCGGAGATGGAGTCGACCTGGATGAGCCCGGCGTGCGCGAACAGGTCGCGCATGACGGTGCGGTCGGTGCCGGGGCCCGCGGCGGCGCGGCCGCTGCTGACCGCGACGATCGGCTTGCCCCTGGCCACCCGGCGGGCCAGCCGGGAGAACTTGCGCGGATTGCCGAAGCTCTCCAGGTAGAGCAGGATCACCTCGGTCGCGGGGTCGCCGTCCCAGTACTGCAGCAGGTCGTTGCCCGAGACGTCGGCGCGGTTGCCCGCCGAGACGAAGGTCGACAGCCCCAGGGTGCGCTGCGCCGCCTCGGCCAGGATCGCCGCGCCGAGGGGACCCGACTGGCAGAAGAACCCGATGCGCCCGCGTCCGGGCAGCACGGGGGCGAGGGTGGCGTTGAGCGAGACCGCCGGGTCGGCGTTGGCGATGCCGAGCGCCGCGGGTCCGACCACCCGCATGCCGTGGCCGCGCGCGGCGGCGACGAGGTCGGCTTCGGCGGCCAGCCCGTCGGGACCGGTCTCCCCGAAGCCGGCGGTGAGCACCACCAATCCCTTGACGCCCTTGGCCATACAGTCGTCGAGTACCGACCCGATCGCCGCGGGCGGCACCGCGACCACCGCGAGGTCGACCTCGTCGGGGATCTCGCGCACCGTCGGATACGCCCGCACCCCCTGCACCGACCGCCTGCGCGGGTTGACCGGGAACACCGGCCCGGTGAACCCGCCCGCGAGCAGGTTGGCCAGGACCGCGCCGCCGATCCGTTCGCGGCCCGCGCTCGCCCCGATGACCGCCACCGAGCCCGGCGTGAGCAGGTTGCCTACGCTGCGCGCCTCCGAGGCCGCCTCGCGGGCGTCGCGGACCGCGCGCAGCGCCTCGGTGGGGTCGATGGCGAACTCGAGGTGCAGTTCGGCGCCGTCGCGGCTGTGCTGGATCTGGTAGCCCGCGTCACGGAACACGGTCACCATCGCGGCGTTCTCGGCCAGCACCTCGGCGACGAAGGCGCCGATGTCGTTCTCCGCGGCCGCGCCCGCCAGGTGCTCGAGCAGGATCGAGCCGAGGCCGCGGCCCTGATGGTCGTCGGCGACGACGAAGGCGACCTCGGCGGCGCGGGCGCCCTCGCGCGGGAGCAGTTCGTAACGGGCGACGCCGATGATCGTCTCGCCCAGCAGGGCGACCAGCCCGACCCGGTCGTGGTAGTCGACGTGGGTGGTGCGGTACATGTCGCGGGGCGAGATCCGGGGATACGGCCCGAAATAGCGCAGGTACCGAGTGCGTTCGGAGAGCTGGTCGTGGAACCGGTGCAGGGCCTCGGCGTCGGCGGGCACGATGGGGCGGATGCGCACCACGCCGCCGTCGGCGGCGAGCACGTCGCCGAACCACTGCGCGGGCGGGGGCGGCGGCTCGGCCGGGGTGTCCGGGGTGTCGGGCAGCAGCGGCTCAGTCACGGGGATCCTCCGGGTCGAGGCCGAGCAGGCCGAAACTGGCCCGGCGCGTGGCCGATACGGCCATGTCGACCGCGCGCAGCGCCCGCACCCGGTCGCCCGCCAGGGTCTCGGGGGTGCCGCCCGGCCCGTCCCAGCGGCGGAACGCCACGTCGCCGCCGTCGCCCATGGTGGCGGGCGGCTGCACCCGTGGGGCCGCGGCGCGGACCTGCTCGGCCCAGTCCGCCGGCACCGGCGTCGCCGGGTCGACCGGCCGGTCCAGCGCGATGGCCAGCAGGTGGGTCCAGGCCCGCGGCACCACCCGCACGACGCCGTAGCCGCCGCCACCGACGGCCAGCCACCGGCCCTCGGCGTAGGTGTCGGCGAGCTCGCGCATCGCCAGGAACGCCGCGCGCTGGCCGTCGACGGTCAGTTCGAGGTCGGCGAGGGGGTCCTCGCGGTGGGTGTCGACCCCGCACTGGCTCACCACGATCTGCGGACGGAAGGCGGCCACCGCGCCCGGCACCACCGCGTGGAAGCCGCGCAGCCATTCCGCGTCGCGGGTGCCGGGCAGCAGCGGCAGGTTGATCGAGGCGCCCTCCCCCGCGCCGACTCCGGTCTCCTCCGGCCAGCCGGTGTTGGGCCACAGGGTGGCCGGGTGCTGGTGCACCGACACGGTGAGCACGCGGGGGTCGCCGTAGAACGCGGCCTGCACCCCGTCGCCGTGGTGCACGTCGACGTCGAGGTAGGCGATGCGGTCGAAGCCGTGGTCGAGCAGCCACGAGATGGCCACGGCCACATCGTTGTACACGCAGAAGCCCGAGGCCGCGTTCGGCATCGCGTGGTGCATGCCGCCGCCGATGCTGACCGCGCGGCGGGTGCGGCCTGCCGCGATCTCCCGCGCGGCGGCCAGGGTTCCGCCGACGATGACCGACGCGGCCTCGTGCATGTGCGGGAAGACCGGGTTGTCGGCGGTGGCCAGCCCGAACGCGGTGTCCTCGGGAGCGGGCGGTCCGGAAGAGGCCCGCTGCACGGCCTCGATGTAGGCGGGGCTGTGCACCCGCAGCAGCTCGGCCCGGCCCGCCGGTGCGGGATCGAGACTTTCGACACCCTCGAGCACGCCGAGACTCCGCGCCAGTGACATGGTGTATTGCAGGCGTGCGGGTTTCATCGGATGGTCCGGGCTCCACGAATAGCCGAGGAATCGCTCGGTCCACACGACCGTCCCCGCCCGCGGGTGGTGCGGCACAGTGACCATGCTCGCCACGCTAGCCGGAAGCAGGCTCACCCGTCCGTTGTTGACATGCAGTAGAAATAACGCCGCAGCCGGACGCGGCCGCGCGGTGGGGTCTCCACCGCCGCCGTGGCACGCCGGGACGGCGCACCGACGAACCCGCGCACGCAGGTAGAATTCATCCCGACGAAGGGGTAACAGGTGAAGGATCTGGTCGACACCACGGAGATGTATCTCCGTACCATCTACGACCTCGAGGAGGAGGGGGTGGTGCCGCTGCGCGCGCGCATCGCCGAACGCCTCGAGCAGAGTGGTCCCACGGTGAGCCAGACGGTGGCGCGCATGGAACGCGACGGCCTGCTCCAGGTCGCCGGCGACCGGCATCTGGAACTCACCGACAAGGGCCGCGCGATGGCGGTCGCGGTCATGCGCAAGCACCGGCTCGCCGAGCGCCTGCTGGTCGATATCATCGGCCTCGAGTGGGAGAACGTGCACGCGGAGGCCTGTCGCTGGGAGCACGTGATGAGCGAGGAGGTGGAGCGCCGCCTGGTCGAGGTGCTCAACCACCCGACCACCTCCCCCTACGGCAACCCCATCCCCGGCCTGGACGAGCTGGGCATCGCCGACGCGCTGACCGCCGAGGAGCAGCTGGTGCGGCTCTCGGAGCTGCCGACGGGCACCGTGCACGCGGTGGTGGTGCGGCGGCTGGCCGAGCACATCCAGACCGATCCCGAGGTCATCGGCCGGCTGCGCGAGGCGGGCGTGGTCCCCGACGCCCGCGTGACCGTGGAGAACAAGCCGGGCGCGGTGGTGATCACCGTGCCGGGGCACAGTGGGTTCGAATTGTCCGACGAGATGGCGCACGCCGTCCAGGTGAAGCTGGTCTGATCCGTGAAACTTCTGGTGACCGGCGGTGCCGGCTACGTGGGCGGCGTCTGCGCCCGGGTCCTGCTCGACGAGGGGCACGAGGTCGTCGTGGTCGACGACCTCTCGACCGGCAACGCCGACGGCGTGCCCGAGGGCGCCCGGTTCGCCGAGGGTGACATCGCCACCACCGCGCCCGCGCTGCTGAAGGCCGAATCCTTCGACGGCGTCCTGCATTTCGCCGCGCAGTCGCTGGTCGGCGAATCGGTGGAGCGGCCGGAGAAGTACTGGCAGGGCAACGTCGTCAAGACGCTGACCCTGCTCGAGGCCATCCGCGAGACCGGCACCCCGCGCCTGGTGTTCTCGTCCACGGCCGCGGTGTACGGCGAGCCGGAGCAGGTACCGATCACCGAGGCCGCGCCCACCCGCCCGACCAACCCCTACGGCGCGACGAAGCTGGCCATCGATCACGCCATCACCTCCTACGCGACCGCGCACGGTCTGGCCGCGACCAGCCTGCGCTACTTCAACGTCGCCGGCGCGTACGGCGGGCTCGGCGAGAACCGCGTGGTGGAGACCCACCTGATCCCGCTGGTGCTGCAGGTCGCGCTCGGGCACCGCAAGGCGATCTCGGTGTACGGCACCGACTGGCCGACCCCGGACGGCACCTGCGTCCGCGACTACATCCACATCCGCGACCTGGCCCAGGCCCATCTGCTGGCGCTGTCGCAGGCCCAGGCGGGCAGTCACCGCATCTTCAACCTCGGCTCGGGCACGGGTTTCTCCGTGCGCGAGGTCATCTCGGCGTGCGAGCGGGTCACCGGCCTGCCCATCGCGGCGATCGACGCCCCGCGGCGCGCGGGCGATCCCGCCGTGCTGATCGCCTCGAGCGAGCAGGCGGAGGCCGAGCTCGGGTGGCGGCCCGAGCACAACGATCTCGACGAGATCGTCACCGACGCCTGGTCCTTCCTGCGGTCGCTGGGCGAGCGGGCGCACAGCGCCCGCTGATCGCGTCCTCACCGGCACACCGGCCCGAGGTCGACGCCCAGTTCCGCGGCGATCGCGTGGCCGCTTTCGGCGAGTCTGCGCAACCGTTCCGGGCGCAGGCCGCTCTGCAGGGCGGCCTCGAGCAGCACCGCCATCGGATGCGTGGCGTCGGCGTCGGTGGCCGCGGCCAGCGCGATCCCGGCCAGCGGCCCGTCGCCGCGCAGGTAGGCGCTGAATCCGGCCAGCGCGGCGGCCTCGGCGCGATCGGTGCCCGCGGTGACCCGGCACAGCTGGATCCACAGCGCCTCGGCCGCGCCCGCGTATTCGCCGAGGGCCAGCCCGTACAGCGCGTCGCGCAGCACCCGGTCGGCCAGCAGCGCGGCGAGCTGGGCCAGTTCCAGGTCGGTGCGTGGTTCCCCGTCGGCGTGCCCGGCGATCTGCCACAGCGTCCATTCCAGTGCACCGCGCCGGTAGGCGGCCTCGCGGTCGGCCCGCGCCGCGGCGGTCAGCGCGTCGGCGAAGCGCGCCCGGGCGGCCGCCAGTTCGTCCAGCACCGCGTCGACGCGCCCGCGCTCGGCCACGACGAGATCGGTCAGCTCCCGGCGGCTGCGCCGGATCTGTTTGCCGTCGAGGACCTGCGCCACCGCCACCGGGGAGGCCGCCGGATCGCGCACGGTGCCCGCGTGCGGTCCACGCAGATCGCGGTAGGGGGCGCCGCGGACGATCCGCTCGACCCACCACAGCCCGCCCAGCCCGGGACCCGCCGCGTCGAGCGCGGCGAACAGCGCCGCGCGGCGGCGGGTGCCGGCCCCGCGGTCGTCGACGACGACGGCGAGCAGGTCGATCGCCCGCTCGCGCACGCAGAGGGTGCCGAGGCAGTCGGCGAGGCGGTCGGGCGCGTCCGGCCCGGTCAGGGCGTCGAGGTCGAACCGGACGACGGCCTCGATGCCCGCCGTGCCCGCCCGCGGCCCGTGGCACAGCACGCCGACGACCAGGGACCGTTCGGGGACGAAGCCGAGCAGGGCCGGGAGGGCGGCGATGAGTTCGCCGGGGTCGCCGATCCGCAGCGGCGGCGGCACCGCGACCGGATAGCGCGGCACGGTGTCGGCGCAGGTCAGCGCCCGGGGGAAGGGTGCGCCGCGGCGCAGGCGGCGTGGGGAGTTCGTCGGGGGTGTCATGGCGTCCACCCTGCGCCGGGCGCGGGCCACGGCCGCGGCGGTGACCTGGGCTTTCCCCTGCCCTGTTGGCGAGCGGTGTGCCTGTGGACGGCGGCGCCCTCGCGGACCCCCGCGGGCGCGGACCTGTCGGTGGTGCCTGCTACGCCCCGGCGGGGCTACCGCCGCACGGTGCGCACGGCGGTGGCGAACAGGTCGTCGACGGCGGCGGCGTCGACCGCGCCGTCGCCGAAGGTCATCGAGGTGACGGTGATGCGGACGTCACCGATCTGCCCGACCGAGGTCTGCATGGTCTGGGTGAGCCCGCGGCCGCCGACGGCGGGAACGACGGTGCGCCGCAGCGAGATCGCGTCGTCGGCGCCGGCAGGCACCCGGGTGTCGAGCGTCGTGGTGACCGTGGATCCGGCGCCCGCCCGCTCCACCGTCATCGTCGGGCAGCCGGCCAGCTGGGCGCGCAGCGCGCCCAGCGGAGCGTTCGTGCGGGCCAGCTCGACCGTGAGCGTGGCCCGGCTGGCGTCGTCGGTGCCCACGGCCACGGCGGTGCGGTCCTCGCCCGGCTCGGATTCCGGCGGCGTGCAGCCCGGCGGGTCGACGCGCGCGCCCTGCCCGACGCCGTCGAGATCGCCCGCGGCGGCCACCGCGGCCTGCGCGGGCAGCACGACCGCCGGGTAGCGCGGCGGGAACTGCGCCGGGGTGGGCAGCAGCTGGGCGAGCGGGGTGTCGATGTGCCGCACGACCGCCGCGGTCTCGGCCACCGGGCTCCCGGAGACCAGGTCGCCGCACCCGGCGGCCGCGCACAGCAGCAGGCCCGCCCCGGCCGCCCGCAGCACCGGCCGCGGGGTCCGGCTCCGGTTCCCGCCGTCGCGCACCTGGTTCACGAGCTCCACTGTGCCCTACGGCCGATGTCGTGGTCGGCCGCCACGCCGGGGAATGCCGGGTCGCGCCGGGCTGTTGTCAGGAGTCGGGCCCCGCGCTGCGCGGGGAGTCTGCGGTGCCCGTGCGGGCATGGGGGACAATGGAGACCGGGCCGTCACGCCACCGCGCCCGGCACGAGGACCAGAGGAAGGAGATGGCGATGGACTACGAGTCGCGCATGTACGAGTTGGAGTTCCCCGCGCCGCAACTGTCCTCGGCCGACGGGTCCGGCCCCGTGCTGGTGCACGGCCTCGAGGGTTTCACCGACGCCGGGCACGCGGTCCGCCTGGCGACCACCCATCTGCGCGAGAGCCTGGAATCGGAGCTGGTCGCCTCCTTCGACGTCGACGAGCTCCTCGACTACCGTTCGCGGCGCCCGCTGATGACCTTCGAGACCGACCGTTTCTCGGCCTACGCCGACCCCGAGCTGAACCTGTGGGCGCTGCGGGACACCGCGGGCACCCCGTTCCTGCTGCTGTCGGGCCTGGAACCGGATCTGCGCTGGGAGAAGTTCACCACCGCGGTCCGCCTGCTGGCCGAACAGCTGGGCGTGCGCCGCACCATCGGCCTGAGCGCGATCCCGATGGCCATCCCGCACACCCGCCCGCTCGGCGTGACCGCGCACTCCTCCGACCGCGACCTGATCGGCGATCACCAGCGCTGGCCCGGCGAGCTGCAGGTGCCGGGTTCGGCGTCCTCGCTGCTCGAGTTCCGCATGGCCCAGCACGGGCACGAGTCGCTCGGCTTCTCCGTGCACGTGCCGCACTACCTGGCCCAGACCGACTACCCCGAGGCCGCGCAGACCCTGCTCGAGAACGTCGCGGGCAACGCGGGCCTCGAGCTGCCGCTCGCCGCGCTCGGCGAGGCCGCCGCGCGGGTGCGCGAGCAGGTCAACGAGCACATCGCGGGCAACTCCGAGGTGGAGACGGTGGTGACCGCGCTCGAGCGCCAGTACGACAGTTTCGTGACCGCCCAGGAGCGTCAGTCCAGCCTGCTGGCCTCCGACGGCGAGCTGCCCAGCGGCGACGAACTCGGCGCGGAGTTCGAGCGGTTCCTCGCCGAGCAGGGCGGCTACGGCGAGGAGCCCGGCGACCGGCCGGTCTGAGCCGTGGGCACGGCCACCGCCGCGCACCCACTAGGGTGTGCGGGGTGGATCTGACCGACCTGCTGGAAATCCCGGGGACCGACGCCGACGCGCTCTACGAGTCCTTCGGCCTGTGGGCGGCCGAGAAGGGCACGCCGCTGTATCCGGCGCAGGACGAGGCGATCATGGAACTCGCCTCGGGCGCCAACGTCATCCTCAACACCCCGACCGGCTCGGGCAAGTCGCTCGTCGCGGTCGGCGCGCACCTGTTCGCGATGACCAACGGGCAGCGCAGCTACTACACCGCACCCATCAAGGCGCTGGTGAGCGAGAAGTTCTTCGCCCTGTGCGAGGTCTTCGGCGCCGACAACGTCGGCATGGTCACCGGGGACGCCGCGGTCAACGCCGACGCCCCGATCATCTGCGCGACCGCGGAGATCCTGGCGAACCTGGCGCTGCGCGAGGGCGCCGACGCCGACGTCGGCCAGGTGGTCATGGACGAGTTCCACTTCTACGCCGACCCCGATCGCGGCTGGGCCTGGCAGGTGCCGCTGCTGGAGCTGCCGCGCGCGCAGTTCCTGCTGATGTCGGCGACCCTGGGCGAGGTCGACTTCTTCGCAGGCGACCTGGAGCGCCGCACCGGCCGCCCGACCGCCGTGGTCTCGGGCACGGAACGCCCTGTGCCGCTGACCTTCTCCTACGTGCGCACCCC
>NZ_BAGK01000158.1 GCF_000308795.1 Nocardia thailandica NBRC 100428
TGCTGCGGCACCCCCAGGTCGCGGGTCGGCACGTCGATGCCCGCCTCGCGCAGCCGCGCCGAGACCGAGGACCCGATGCCGCCGTGCAGGCCGCCGTCCTCGACGGTCACCACCAGGCGGTAGTTCTCGGCCAGCTTCACCACGGCGTCGGGGACCGGGATCACCCAGCGCGGATCGACCACGGTGACCGAGACCCCGTGCGGGGCGAGCAGTTCGGCGACGCCCAGGGCGGTCTCGGCGAAGGGGCCGACCGCGACGATCAGCACGTCGCCGCGCTGGTCGGCCGTCGGCGCGCCGGGCACCGCGGCGCGCAGGATGTCGACGCCGTCGAGCCGCTCGACCGGGACGATGTCCTCGGCGACGCCGCCCTTGGGGAAGCGCAGCACGGTCGGGCCGTCGGACACGGCCAGCGCCTCGCCCAGTTCCTCGCGCAGGGTGGCCCCGTCGCGGGGGGCCGCGACCCGGATCCCGGGGACGATGCCGAGCAGCGACAGGTCCCACATCCCGTTGTGGCTCGCCCCGTCGGGGCCGGTGACACCCGCCCGGTCCAGGACCACGGTGACCGGCTGCTTCAGCAGCGCCACGTCCATGAGCAGCTGGTCGAAGGCGCGGTTGAGGAAGGTCGAGTAGATCGCGACGACGGGGTGCATGCCGCCCAGCGCCAGGCCGGCGGCCGAGGTCATGGCGTGCTGCTCGGCGATCCCGACGTCGAACATGCGCTCGGGGAACTGCTCGCCGAACGCGGCCAGCCCGGTCGGGCCAGGCATGGCCGCGGTGATGGCGACGATGTCGTGGCGGCGGCGCGCGTGCTCGACCAGTTCCTCGGAGAACACCGCGGTCCAGCCCTTGGCCTTCTTGTCCGCGAGGGGACGGCCGGTGAGCGGGTCGATCGGGTCGCACGCGTGCATCTGGTCGGCGACATGGTTCTCGGCGTGCTCGTAGCCGCGGCCCTTCTGGGTGACCACGTGCACCACCACCGGACCGCGGAAGTCCTTGGCGCGGCGCAACGCCGCCTCCAGCGCCACGAGGTCGTGGCCGTCGACCGGGCCGACGTACTTCAGGCCGAGGTCGGCGAACAGTTCCTGCGGGCTCAGCGCGTCCTTGATCCCGGCCTTGAGCGCGTGCACCATCGAATACGCCGGATCCCCCACGGCGGGAATGCTCTTGAGCAGCTTCTTCCCGGCGTCGAGCGCGTGCTCGTAGGCGGGCTGGGTGCGCAGGGCGGTCAGCCGGTCGGCGAGGCCGCCGATGGTCGGGGCGTAGGAGCGGCCGTTGTCGTTGACCACCAGCACCACCGGCCGGTCCGGGGCGCCCGCGATGTTGTTGAGCGCCTCCCAGCACATGCCGCCGGTGAGCGCGCCGTCGCCGACGACCGCGACCACGGTGCGGTCCTGGCCGGTGAGGTGGAACGCCTTGGCCAGGCCGTCGGCGTAGGACAGCGCGGCCGAGGCGTGCGAGGACTCCACCCAGTCGTGCTCGGACTCGGCCCGGCTGGGATAACCCGACAGGCCGTCGCGCATGCGCAGCGAGTCGAACCGGTCCTTGCGTCCGGTGAGGATCTTGTGCACGTAGGCCTGGTGGCCGGTGTCGAAGATCAGCGGGTCGTGCGGGGAGTCGAAGATCCGGTGTAGCGCCAGGGTGAGTTCGACCACGCCGAGGTTCGGGCCGAGGTGACCGCCGGTGGCGGCCACCTTGCGCACCAGGAACTCACGGATCTCCTGCGCCAGCTCCCGCACCTGCGGCATGCTCAGCCGGCGCAGATCCTCGGGTGAATCCACCCGCGACAGCACTCCCACCTGAACTCGCTCCCTCCGGGGATCATGGGTAATTCCTGCCAGTGTATTCAGCCGCGGATCCGGCGGCACCCGCCCTCCGGGCGCTACCCGCTGGTCACTTCGCCGCCGTGAGCACGGTCTCCCCCGCGCGCCGGGCCGGGGCGCGCCGCCCGCGCCCTTACAGTGACGCTGTGACCGATGCCGGATCAGCGACGCGCGCGACCGATCCCGGCGTGGTGGCCGGCATCCTCGACGAGGTCTACGCGCGGTGCCGCGACGACACCTCCGGCGCGCCCGCCGACTACATCCCCGAGCTCGCGGCCGTCGACCCGGACCGGTTCGGGGTGTGCCTGGCCACCGCCGACGGGCAGGTGTACGGGGTCGGCGACGTCGACGCCGGGTTCACCATCCAGTCCATCTCCAAGCCGTTCACCTACGCCCTCGCGCTCGCCGACCGGGGCGTGGACGCGGTGGCCGCCAAGATCGACGTCGAACCGTCCGGGGAGCCGTTCAACGAGATCAGCCTCGACCCGGTCACCGAGAAACCGCGCAACCCCATGATCAACGCGGGCGCGATCACCTCGGCCTCGCTGGTCGCCGGGCGCGACGCCGAGGAGCGCTTCGAGCGGGTGCGGCGCTGCTACTCCCGGTTCGCCGGGCGCGAGCTGAGCCTGGACGGCGCCGTCTACGCCTCCGAGGCGCGCACCGGCTTCCGCAACCGGGCCATCGGCTACATGCTGCGTTCCTTCGGCATCGTCGACGGCGACCCCGACGACGTGGTCGACCGGTACTTCCGGCAGTGCTCGCTCGCGGTCACCTGCGCCGACCTCGCGGTCATGGCGGCCACCCTGGCCAACAACGGCGTCAATCCCCGGACCAGGGAGCGCGCGCTGTCCGCGCCGCTCACCGAGCGGGTGCTCTCGGTGATGACCACCTGCGGGATGTACGACGCGGCGGGCGACTGGGTCACCACCGTGGGGCTGCCCGCCAAGAGCGGGGTCGGCGGCGGGATCCTGGCGGTGCTGCCCGGCCAGCTCGGCATCGCCGTGTACTCCCCGCGCCTGGACGCGCACGGCAACAGCGTGCGCGGCGTCGCCGCCTGCCGGGAACTGTCGAAGCGCCTGGAACTGCACTTCTGTCATGTGACGCGCTCCGCGCGCACCGCGATCCGCGCCTCGTACTCGGTCGCCCAGGCGCCGTCGCGCCTGCGCCGCTCCCCCGACGACGTGGCGGTGCTCGAGGCGCACGGCGAACGCGCCCACGTCTACGAACTGCACGGCGACCTGCTCTTCGCCGCCGCCGAACACGCGGTGCGCACCATCGAACCGCACGCCGGGCGCCTGGACGCGCTGGTCCTCGACGTGCGGCGGGTGGGCGAGATCAGCGCGATCGCCCGCGACATGCTCACCGCCCTGCAGGCCGAACTGGCGGCGACCGGCTGCCGGGTCGCGCTGGTCGACCCCGACGCCAAGCTCGGGCACGAGGTGTCCGGCCTGCGGCCCGACGATCCGCGCGGGCGGGTCTTCGTCGACCGGGACACCGCCGCCGAATGGTGCGAGGACATCGTCCTGGAACGGCACTGCGCCCCCGGTACGACCACCCCGACCTCGTTCACCGTCACCGACCACCCCGTGCTGGCCCAGCTCCCGGCCGAAGAGCGCGCCGACCTGGCCGCCCGGTACGAGACCCGCACGGTCGCGCGCGGGGAGGTCATCGCCGAGCGCGGGCAGCCCCGCTCCGGGCTGTACCTGATCCTGCAGGGCCGGGTGCGGATGAGTTTCCCCGGCGTCGACGGCCGCACCCACCGCCTGGTGTCGCTGCCCGCCGGGCAGTCCTTCGGGCAGGTGCCGATGCTGCTGGAACAGCCCTCGGTGCACACGGTCACCGCCGAGACCCAGGTCCGGCTCGCGGTCATGCCGCCCGCGGTGTTCGACGAGCTCACCTCCGCCCACCCGCGGCTGAAACTCGCGCTGCTGCAACAGCTCGCGGGCGAGGCGTACACGCAGATGGAAGCCACCACCCGCACCCTGTCCGGGCGGGCCGCCGAGTCCTGAGGAGCCGGGAATGAGCACACAGCCGACCATCACCGTCTACGGCCACGGCGCCGTCCGCGCCACCCCCGACCTGGTCCGGATCACGCTCTCGGTGGAGTCGCGGGCCGCCGGGGTCGCCGCGGCCTACAGCCGGGCGGGCGAGCGGGTCTCGTCGGTCCTGCACGCCCTGCGCCGCGCCGGGGTCGCCGACACCGACATCGCCACCAGCGGCCTGAGCGTGCGCACCGAGACCGTCTACACCGATCGCGGCACCCACGAGATCACCGGCTACCTGGCCACCACGGCCCTGACCGTGTCGCTGCGGGAGAGCACCGACCCGGCGGGCACCATCGCCGCCGCCGTCGCCGCGGGCGGGGACGACGTGCGCCTCGGCGGGCTCGACCGCGTGCTGTCCGAGGCGGGAGCCGCCCTCGTCCGGGCCCGCGACGCCGCCTACGACGACGCGCGCGTCAAGGCCGAGCAGTACGCCACCCGCGCCCACGCCCGCCTCGGCGCGGTCCTCGACATCACCGAACATCCCGGGGGCATGCCGACCCCGTTCCCCCGCGCCGCCGAGATCGCCGCCCCGATGGCCTTCGCCGCCGCGTCGGTCCCGGTCGAACTGGGCGACACGGAGATCACCGCCGACGTCCGGGTCACCTGGGCGCTGGACTGAGCGCCTCCGCGCCTTCGAGCCGCGCGCGAGGAGACCGGCCGCCCCTCCTCGTCGGCCCGTGAGCACGGGGTCGCCGCGCGGCCGCGGGCAGGCGGGTCGGATTCGCACCGACGATCCCCGCGGCGCGGGCGGCGGCCGGTTCCCCGGTTCAGCGTTCGAGCAGCCCGACGCATTCGACGTGGTGGGTGGCCGGGAAGGCGTCGAAGGCGCGCAGGGCCGCGAGCCCGTAGCCGGCCTCGGCGTAGAGGGCGACGTCGCGGGCGAACGAGGCCGGGTCGCAGCCGATGTGGACGACGCGGGACGGGTTCGCCGCGGTGACGGCGGTGACGACGTCGCGGCCCGCGCCCGCGCGGGGCGGGTCGAGGACGACGACGTCGGGGGTGTCGCGGTGGGTGCGGACCCAGCGTTCGGTGCGGTCGGCGCGCAGGTCGAGCCACGGCAGGTCGGCCAGGGCGGCGTTGCCGTCGGCGACGGCGGAACGGGCGGACTCCACGGCGTGCACGAAGCCGGTCGGGCCGGTGCGCTCGGCCAGGCGGGCGGCGAAGACGCCGACCCCGCTGTACAGATCCCAGGCGTCACCGCCCGCCGCCAGGCCCGACCACTCCGCGACCAGGTCCGAATAGCACTGCGCCGCACCGCTGTGCGCCTGCCAGAACCCGGTCGCCGAGAGCACCCAGCGACGGCCCGCGACGTACTCCACCGCGCGCCCGGTCCCGGCGACCACCCAT
>NZ_BAGK01000157.1 GCF_000308795.1 Nocardia thailandica NBRC 100428
GCCGGCCGGGCGACGACCTTCGACCGCGCCGCCATCGCCGGACCGGTCAGTGAAGGCCCCTCGGCGCCCGCGCCTTTCGGCGCGCCGACGACCGGGGTCCCCGCCACGCCGGCCGGGGGCGCTCCGGGCCTCGCCGGCGCCGACGACCATGCCGGCGCGGTATCGCCGGCGGCGGATCGGGACGCGAGCCCGGCCCGGCATCGGGACAGCGGCGAGCAGGCGGACCGGTCGGCCGTGGCTCGGCACGGGGTCGCGACCGGGGACGTCCCCCGCGAGGCTGCCGCGCCGGAATCGGCGGGCGGCGGGGTCTTCGGGCCGCCGAGCGCGTTCGTCCCGCCGAGCGCCCCGGAGGCCGACACCGCCGCGCACCCGGTGGTGTCACCGCACGGCGTGGACCCGACCGAGATCACCACGCCGGTTCGCCAGGGCAGGCTCTCCGGGCCGCTGACGGGCCGGGACGACGTGACGTCGCCGTACCCCTCGGCCCCGGCGCCGGGCACGGACCGCCCGGGCGCCCTCGACCTGGCCCGCGCCGCCATGCGGTCGCCCTCCGGCGACGCGCCCGCGGGCGCCCCGGATCGGGCGCAGGCCACCGGGTCGGACCGCACCGACGACGCGTCCGCGCCGCTCACCGGCGGGGCGCACCCGAGCATCGACGCGGGTGCCCACACCGGTCACGGGTACGCGGCCGCACCGCCGCTCGGGCAGGGCCCCGCAGCCGGGTCACCCGAGCCCCTTCCCCACGGCCCCACGGCCGCGCCGTCCGATCCCCGCGCCACGGAGCGGCGCCACGGCGGCGCCGATCCCGTGGCCACCCCGCCCGCCGCCCTCGATCACGGGAACGCGATCGGATCGCCCGCCGCCCGCGGGCACGTCGGCGCTCCCGCCGGCGCACTCACCGGCCACGGGCTCCTCGACACGTCCCCCGGATCGCCCACCGACGGTGGACTCCCGAGCAGCCCGGCCGGATCTTCCTCCGACCGTGGACTTTCGGGCACCCCGGCCGGATCGTCGACGGGGCCGGGGCTCACCGCGCACACGGCGGGCTCGGCCCTCGACCAGGAAAACCCTTCCATCCCGGCCGGATCTTCCCCCGACCACAGACTTTCGGGTGCCCCGGCCGTATCGTCGACGGGATCTGGGCGCACGGCGAACACGGCCGGCTCGCCCGCCGGCTACGGGCTGACCAACCCGTCCGCGGGCGACCCGCACGGCGGGGCCGCCCCGGGACGCCTCACCGGACCCGATCCGACCGGCAGCCCGACCGGCAGCCCGGCCGGATCCGCCGCGGACGCCGAGTTGCCCGGCGCCCCAGGCGGATCGATCACCGGCCGCGGGCAGGACGAGGCCACGGCCGGGCCGGCCGGCGGCTCCGGCGCGGACACGGCGCCCACCGGCCGCCGGTACGCGGACACCACGGCGGCCGCGCCCGCCCCCCACGGGCACACCGACCGCGCGGACGATCCGTCCGGCGCCGGCGGTCACGGGGTCTCCTGGTCCGCCTCGCCCGTCACCGACCGCACCGGGACTTCCACGTGGGGTGCGCCGGGGTCCGAGGACGCCGCGGCGCCCACGGCCGACTTCCTCCCGGCGCCGGTGAACGGCACCGGGATCGGGCACGGCGCGCCGACGACGCCGCTGCCCCTCGCGCAGGCGCTCGGGCCGGTCGGCGACGGCGCACCGTCCGGCGACGGGCCCGCGCGGGATCGCGTCGGCTCCCAGGAGGACTCCGGCGTGGCCGCGGCGGCGGCGCGGCCGGGGCTCACCACGGGGACGCCCGCCGATCGGTCGGTGGTCGGGCCGTGGATGGCCGGGGTGGCCGAACCCGAACGCGAGGACGGGGATTCACAGTGGCGGGCCGGTTGGGCGCTGCTGGGTGACGAACCGCCCACGGAACGGCAGGCGCGCGAAGGGGACGCGTTCGGCGCGATGATCTCCACCGCCGAGCACGGACGCGAGGGTCTCGGGCGGCGGGCGGCTCCCGAGCCGGGTCTTCTCGCGGACCGCGACTCCCGACAGGGCACGCCCGCCGATCAGGCGCGCGACAGCAGCGCGATGTTCACCGAGTTCACCCCGCGCGAACAGCTGCCGGGTGAGACCCGGTCCGACCCCGAGCCCCCGACGAAGACCGACGCGGCCGGGATCACGGTGACCGGCACCTTCCGCGCCTTCGACGCCGAGAGCAAGCACGTGGACAAGCTGCAGGCCATGCTCGAGGAACTCAAGCGCAACTCCGGGATGCCGCCGCTACCGCGCAGCAAAGACCGGGACTGAACCCGGCCGGGGTCAGGCGGGCACCAGGTCGCCGGACGCCTGATCCTCGGACAGGGTGTCGGCGAGCAGTTCGCGCAGCCTGCGGTGCGTGGGGTCGGCGGTGTGCCGCGGGTGCCACGACATGGCGAGCGGGATCGGCGGCAGCGGCAGCGGGATGGCGAACACGCCGAGCCCCAGCGCCTCCCGGGCCGGGCGGGACAGCCGGGCGGGCACGGGGCACACCAGGTCGCTGCCGCGCACGGCGAACAGCGCGGCCGCCAGGTCGGGCACGGTCGCGGTGACCCGGCGGGTCCGGCCGTGCAGGGCCAGACGGTCGTCGATGGGGCCGTGGACGCGGCCGTGCGGGGAGATCTCCACGTGCCGGGCCGACGCGAAGGCGGCCACGGTCGGCCGGGCGGTGACGAAGGGGTGCCCGGCGTCGGCGACGCCGACCAGCTCGTCGCCGAAGAGCCGCTGGACCACCGTCTCCGGGTCGCCCCGACCCGGGACGCCGATCTCGATGTCGACGCGGCCGTCGCGCAGGGCGGCGGCCGTGTCGGCCGATTCGGGGAGCAGCCGCACGGTCGCGCCGGGCAGCGCGGCGGCCAGGGCGGGCAGCAGCGGGCCGACGAGCCGGGAGGCCACCGCGTCGGCCACCCGGACCACGAAGTCGCGGGAGCGGCCGACCGCGCCGTCCTCGGCGCCGGCCAGCAGCGCCCGGGCCCGTTCCACCACCGCGGCCACCTCGTGGCGCAGTTCCAGGGCGCGCGGGGTGGGCACCAGCGCCCGCCCCGAGCGGACCAGCAGCGGATCGTTCAGAGCCGCACGCAGTTTCGTCAGGGTGCGGCTCATCGCCGAGGACGAGGTGTGCAGCCGGCGCGCGGCCGCGGTCACGCTGTGGGTGTCCAGCAACGCGTCCAGGGCGACGAGCAGATTGAGATCCAGCGAATCCACGCATGGATTATCACCAGCGCACTTCCGGTCGCCAAGTGTTGCGCGCCCGGCAACCCGGCGTGTCGGCTAACTGCCGGTTACCACCGGCTGCGCGGGGGCGGCCTCGGCCGCGGCGGTGCCGCCGAGCACATCGCGGTAGGCGCCCGGGTGCACGGGCCGGAACCACTGCCCGACCCGGTGCCGCAGCGGCAAGCGCTTGCCCAGGTCGGCCAGCAGCTGGTCGGCGTGGCGCAGCGTGAACGGCTCGACCGACACCCCGCGCGCCGGTTCGCCCGGCGCGTGCTCGGCCGCCCAGGCGAGCCGCTCGTCGATCTCGGCGTTCATCTCCGCCGCCGTCGGCGGCACGTAGCGGCCGGTCAGCAGGGCCGCGATCCAGTGCGCGCCGATCTCGGACGTCAGCGGGCCCGCGGCCGAGGAGTTGTACCCGGCGAACGTCAGGTTGGGCACCTCGACCGGCAGGATGTGGCGGTAGAGGCGGAACGCGCCGTCCTCGCCGATGATGCCGCGGCGGGCGAAGGGGGTCAGGAACGGCACCTGCTGGCGGTAGCCGGTCGCGCACACGACCAGATCGGCCAGCAGCAGCGTGCCGTCGGCCAGGCGGACCGCCGGGCCCTGCGCGCCGCCGATGAGCTCGGCGATCTCGGCGCCGGCGTGGACCACGATCCGGCCCGCCCGCACCTGGTCGAGGAAACCCTCGGTGGCGTCGCCGCTCCCGGGCCCGGTGACCGTCTCGATCGGCTCGTCGGGGACCAGTCCGAGCTCGCGCAGGCCCTGCTTGCGGATCAGGCGCTCGCGCAGCAGATCCGCGTTGGACTGCCGCAGCGCCAGGGCGCGCAGGGCGCGTTCGGCGCGGCCGGGCGCGGGAGAGTTCAGGTGCGCGACGCCGGTGCGGGTGAGCTGCAGGCGTTCGACGTCGACGCCGCCCGCGCCGCGTTCGGGCAGCTTCCAGGTCAGCCGCCGCGCGACGACCTGGGTGTCGTCGGCGTACCGGCTCAGGGCTGTGGCGACCTCCCACGCGGACTGCCCGTAGCCGACCACGACCACCGACCTGTCGCGGGCCGCCTCGGGATCGTGCAGGGCCGAGACGTGCCCGAGCCTGCCCCCGGCCGCCTGGAACGCGGCCAGGCCGGGATACTCGGGCACCGCGGGCGCGCTGTGCACGCCGTTGGCCACGACCAGGTGGTCGAAGGAACTGCGGTGCCCGCCGGACTCGTCCCTGGTCTCCACCAGCCACCCGCTGTCGACCGGGTCGGCGGCGACCACCTCGGTGCGCAGGCGCAACAGCGGCTCCAGCCCGAACACGCGGGCGTAGTCGGCCAGGTACGCCTGCACCTGCTCGCCGTCGGGGCGGCGGGGGAAGTCCGCGGGCACGGGGTGATCGCTGAAGCGATAGGTGCGCGTGCTGCTGCGCGCGCGCAGGCCGGGGTGACGCCGGGTGGCGCTCCACACACCACCGACATCGGGGGTCCGGTCGAACACCTCGACCGAGAATCCGGCCCGGGACAACACCTTCGCGCAGGCCAGGCCCGCTACTCCCGCACCGACGATTCCGATGCGGCTACCGCTCGTCATGGTCAGGCACCCTACAAGGGACGCGGCATCCCGTGCCACCGCCGCGGTGCCGGACCACCGTCGCCGGACCGTGGTTGTATGGGAGGTATGAGCAACGCAGCCGTCGTGGTCGACCGGGCGGGCATCTGGGACGCCGAGGCCCTGAGCGACGTGGCGGCGGTGACCTTCCCGCTGGCCTGCCCCCCGCACGCGACGCCGGAGGACATCGAGGTCTTCGTCACCCAGGTGCTCTCCGGCGACCGGTTCGGCGAATACCTCTCCGATCCCGACCGCACCGTGCTCAAGGCCGTCGCCGACGGCGAGATCGTGGGCTACGCCATGCTCGTCGCGGGCAGGCCGACCGACCCGGACGTGGCCGCGGTGGTGACCGACGACCCGGTGGTGGAGCTGAGCAAGCTCTACGTGCTGCCCGGCCACCACGGCGCGGGGGTCGCCGCGGCGCTGCTCGAGGCCGCGGTGCGGTCGGCCCGGGAAGCCGGGGCGGTCGCGATGTGGCTCGGGGTCAACCAGGAGAACGGCCGCGCGCAGGGGTTCTACGGCAAGCACGGCTTCGGCCGGGTCGGCACCAAGACGTTCACCGTCGGGACGCAGCTGCACCACGATTTCGTGCTGCGGCGCGCGCTCTGACGACTCAGGCCAGGAGCTTGTCGCGCAGGGCCGCGACCTCGGCGGCGGACAGGCCGAGGCCGTCGCGCACGTAGCCGTCGAAGTCGCCGTAGCTGCGGTCGACCTGGTCGAACGCCGCGTCGAGCCAGGCCGCGTCGACGCCGTTGAGCACGTCGCCGGGGGCGGCGTGGCGGAAGACGTTGGACAGCAGGTAGTCCTCGGTGACGGTGGCGCGGTCGACGCCGAGGAGGGTCAGCAGCACCGCCGACGTCCAGCCGGTGCGGTCCTTGCCCGCGCTGCAGTGGTAGAGCACCGCGCCGTCGGTGGTCGCGATGTCGCGCAGCACGGCGGCGAAGGCCTCGTTCGCGCCCGGGGTGGTGATGAAGCCGCGGTACATGTCCGCACCGCCCGCGAGCGCGGCGACGGCGGCGAGCGGGGAAGCCTGGGCCATCACGTCCCGGATCGCGCCCGCGGCGCCCTCGGGCAGGCGGTCGGGTCCGGCGATCCGCTCGTAGGAGGTGCGCAGGTCCTCGACCACGCGCACCCCGCGCGCCGCCAGGTCGGCCAGGTCCGCGTCGGTGGCCTTGTCGAGGGCGCCGGTGCGCAGCACCAGGCCCGTGCGCACCCGGCGGCCGTCGGCGGTGCGGTAGCCGCCCGCGTCGCGGGCGTTGACGACGCCGATCAGGGGAAGGCCCTGCTCGGCGACGGTGTCCGCCGCGACGGCGGGTTCGGCGAGCGCGGTGGCCGCGGCGGGACCGAGCACCAGGCTCAGGGCCGTGGCGGCGGCGAGTCCGGCGCGCAGGGCGCGGTCACGGGTCATGGTCGGCTCCGATCAGGCGGCCGCGGCCTCGAACCGCGACAGGGCGAGCAGACGGGAGATGGCGCGCAGGTACTTCTTGCGGTAGCCGCCGTCGAGCATCTCCTGGGAGAAGATCTCGTCCAGCTTGGCGCCGGACACGGTGACCGGGATGCTCGCGTCGTAGAGGCGGTCGGCCAGCACCACGATGCGCAGCGCCACCGCCTGGTCGGTCACCGGGTGCACACCGGAGATGAACACCGAGGTGACGCCGGAGATCAGCGCGCCGTACTTCGACGGGTGCAGCGTGCTCAGGTGCTTCAGCAGGGCGTCGTAGTCGTCGAGGGTGGAACCCGGTGTGGCGGCGGCCCGTTCGACCAGCGCCTCGGGCGTCGTCGGCTCGGGGGCGGGCGGCAGGTCGCGGTGGCGGTAGTCGGGACCGTCGACGCGGACCGGTTCGAAGATCGAGCCCAGCTTCTTGATCTCGCGCAGGAAGTCCTGGGCGGCGAAGCGGCCCTCGCCGAGCTGGCTGGGCAGGGTGTTGGAGGTGGCGGCGATGGACACCCCGGCCGCGGACAGCTCCGTCAGCAGGCGCGAGACCATGGTGGTGTCGCCCGGATCGTCGAGCTCGAACTCGTCGATGCACAGCAGGCTGTTGGCCGAGAGGCGCTCCACGGCGTTGGTGAAGCCGAGCGCGCCGACCAGGTTGGTCAGCTCGCCGAAGGTGCCGAAGGACTTGGGCGCGGGCGCGCTGTGGAAGATCGAGGCCAGCAGGTGGGTCTTGCCGACGCCGAACCCGCCGTCGAGGTACAGGCCCGCGCCCTGCACCGGCTTCTTCTTGCCGAACAGGCTCTTCTTGTTGGCCGCCTTGTGGATCTTGGCGACCTGACCGGCGAATTCCTCGGCCTTGCGCACGGCGGCGGCCTGGCTCGGTTCCTTCGGGTCGGGGATGTAGGAGGCGAAGCTCACCTCGTCGAACATGGGCGGGGGCACCATCTGCGCGACGAGCTGGTCGGCCGGAACCTCCGGGTGGTGATCGACGAGGCGTTCTTGCATGGACAAATCGTAGAGACATGGTGGGATCGGTAACCATGCAGCGTCTCCCCGATGTGATCCAGCTCGCAGACCTCGACGACGACGCCCTCGCCCGCGCCTACGCCTATCCGCGTCAGCTGGCGGTGCCGTGGGTGCGGGCGAACTTCGTCTCCTCGGTCGACGGCGCGGTCACCGGGGAGGGCGCGGTGTCGGGCTCGCTGGGCACCCCCGCCGACCACCGGGTGTTCTGGCTGCTGCGCGAGCTGGCCGAGGTGATCGTGGTCGGCGCGGGCACCGTCCGCGCCGAGAACTACGGCGGCGCCGCCACCGACGCGGACCGCAGGCAGGCCCACCACCGGCACGGGCTGGGCGGCGCGGCCGACGGGACGCCGCCGCCGATCGCGGTCGTCAGCGCCTCGGCGAACCTGGCACCGGACGCGCGGCTGTTCGCCGAGTCGGTGGTGGCGCCGCTGGTGATCACCACCGCGCAGGCACCCGCCGACCGGGTGGCGGCGCTGACCGACGCGGGCGCGCGGGTGCTGGTGGCCGGGGAGGCCGCGGTGACCCCCGCCGCGCTGGTGGCGGTGCTGGCCGAGGAGGGCCTGCACCGGGTGCTGCTCGAGGGCGGCCCGCACCTGTTCGGCCAGCTCGCCGAGGCCGGCCTGGTCGACGAACTGTGCCTGACCACCTCGCCCCAGCTGACCGGCGGGCACGGCGGGCGAATCTCGCTGTCGGCGAGTCCTTTCCAGGTGCCGCTGGTACGCAGGCAGCTGATCCTCGACGACGACGGCACCGTGCTGGCCCGCTGGGGGCGTCGGTGAAATCCGGCGGCGGACCTGGCAGGCTGTAGCGCATGCGCTGGACTGGGGCCGCGGCTGTCGCCGCGACGTTGTCGATCTTGCTGGCCGGGTGCGGGGCCGGACCGTCGGACCGGCCCGGCGTCGCGGTCGAACGCCCGGGCTCCGGCGGCGGCGGTCCCGCGCCGACCAAGGTCGCCGACGCGCACGCCGACGCCGACAAGCCCAAGACCGAGCTGGCCTGGCAGGACTGCACCGCCGACACGCTGCGCGCGACCGATTCCGGCCCCGGCCCGACCGGGCTGGTGCTCGAGTGCGCGGAGTACTCCACCCCGATCGACGCCGCGGGCAGCGTGCTGGGCACCTTCCGCACCGCCGCGGTCCGGGCCCGCCTGCCGCAGACGCCCGCCGACGCCGCCCCGCTCGTGCTGACCTCCGGCAGCGACCGGTCCTCCACCGCCACCCTGGCCGGCCTGGCGGCCGGTCCGGCGGGCGCGCTGCTGACCCAGCAGCCGATCGTCGCGGTGGACCGCCGCGGCCTCGGGAGCTCGCAGCCCATCGACTGCATCCCGGTCGAGCTGCGCAAGCAGATGCGCGACCTCGGCCAGTTCTCCCCCGGCGCGCAGGACATGATCGGCGCCGTGGCCAAGTTCAGCCAGGACGCCACCATCGCCTGCCGGGACTTCCTGCAGCCCTACGAGGGCACCTTCGACGCCGCGCACGCCGCCGACGACATCGAGCAGCTGCGCAAGCAGTGGCAGGTCGACCGGATCAACCTGCTCGGCACCGGCAACGGCGCCAAGGTCGCCCTCGGCTACGCACGCCGCTACGGCGACCACCTGGCCCGGCTGGTGCTCGACACCCCCGAACAGGTGGGCGCCGACGCCGCGGGCCGCGCCGAGGCCGCCGTCATCGGCGCCGAGGCCGCGCTCACCGCGTTCGCCCAGCGGTGCAAGGCCACCGCCTGCGCGCTCGGCGCCGACCCGCGCGCCGCGGTGATCGGCCTGATGAACAAGGCCGCGGGCGGCGGCCTGGGTGACATCTCGGCGGGCGCGCTCACCACCGCGCTCACCGGTTTCCTGTCCAGCCCGCGCGCCGACCAGTCGACCCGGGTGAACGAACTGGCCGACGCGCTCGCTGCCGCGGACCGCGGCGACCGCGCCGCGCTCTCGGCGCTGGTGGCGCGCGAGCAGGCCGCGATCGCCGACGACGGCCAGTTCGTCAACCGCTGCACCGACAACTTCGGCCCGCCGACCCCGGACAAGGCCAAGGAGCTGATGAACACCTGGTCGACGAAGTACCCGGTGTTCGGGCGCTCGACAGCGCAGTCGCTGATGATCTGCTCGGCGTGGCCGGTCTCGCCCGTCCCGCCCGCCCCGCAGGACCTGAAACTGCCGGTCTTCGTGCTCTCGGGCATCGCCGACCCGGTGGTCGGCGGGTCGCCCGCCTCGGTCACCGGTTTGCTCGGCGCGGCGGGCGCTTCCCACTCGACGATGACCTGGCAGGGCTGGGGACACCCGGTGCTGCCGCACTCCGGATGCGCCCAGACCGCGGTCGCCGACTACCTGAAAACGGCGAAACTGCCCGGCGACGGCGGGGCCTGCCCGGCCTGATCCCGGGTGCGGGCGGGGTCACACCCGGCACGCCGGACAGGGTCCGCCGACACCATGGCGGGGGCATCCGGTGTAGGTTGCCCGAGTGTTGTTCCGACAGCTCGAGCCCCGTACCGCGCGCACCTCCGCCGAGGTGATCAAGTTCGCACTGTGGCCCTTCGCGGTCATGACCGTGCTGAATCGTGTGTTCATCAAGGCTGTCAACGGGTTCGTCACCGATGACTACCGGCCGGTGTACAACGCCTCCTTCGAGTTCCTCAACCGCAGGCCGGTCTACACCGCCGACCTCTCCTCGGTCGATCCGCACTACCTGTATCCGCCGAGCAGCACGATGCTGTTCGCGCCGGTGGCGATCATCGACTACGAGAAGTCCCGCTGGCTGTTCATCCTGCTCAACGTGGTCGCGATCCTGATCGCCTGGTACCTGCTGCTCCGCCTGTTCCGGTTCGGGCTGAACTCGATCGCGGCGCCCGCGCTGCTGCTGGCGATGTTCGCCTCCGAGGCGGTCACCAACACGCTGGTGTTCACCAACGTCAACGGCTGCATGCTGCTGGCCGAGCTGCTGTTCCTGCACCTGCTGCTGTCGCGGCGGGACCTGTGGGCGGGCGTGGTGATGGGCCTGACGATCGCGATCAAACCCACGCTGGCACCCCTGCTGCTGATCGCGGCGGTGCGCGGGCAGTGGAAGGTGTTCCTCACCGCGACCGCGGTGCCGGTGGTCCTCAACGTCATCGCCTGGCCGCTGGCGGTGGACCCGGGCAAGTACTTCACCGACGTGATGCCCTACCTGTCGGACACCAGGGACTACTTCAACTCCTCGATCCCCGGCAACGGCGCCTACTACGGCCTGCCGCACTGGCTGGTGCTGGGCCTGCAGGGGCTGATGGCGGCCGTGGTTGCGCTGAGCCTGTACCTGCTGTGGCGCTACTACCGCCGCGACGAGCTGTTCTTCGTCACCACCGCCTCCGGGGTACTGCTGACCGCGTGGTTCCTGCTCCCGTCGCTGGGCCAGATGTACTACTCGATCCTGCTGTTCCCGTTCCTGATGAGCGTGGTGCTGCGCAACTCGGTGCTGCGCAACTGGCCGGCCTGGCTGGCGATCTTCGGGTTCATGACCTACGACAAGTGGCTCTCGGACCGCTGGCAGCACGTGGGCCGCGATCTCGAGTACCTGCGGGTCACCTTCGGCTGGGGACTGCTGCTGATCGTGGTGGCCTGCGTGCTCGGCGACCGGTACCTGGCCGCGCGGCGCGAGGGCAGGCTGGATCAGGGCCTCGACCCGGCGTGGATGGCGACCGCGCCCGACCCGCGCGGCCCCGCGCCCGCGCCGGAACCCGCGTCCGCCGAGCCGCCCGCCGACCCCGAACCCACCGCCGAGGTCGCCCCGCGCGAACCGGCGCTCAAATAGTGACGTCCCGGTGACGCCTGCGGCGCGCCGGGGCGTGACGCATTAGCGTGGAGTGATGAGTTCCGATCCCTCCCTGCCCGCGCCGAAGATCGTGCTGACCCCGCAGGAGTGGCGGGCCAAGCTGGATCCCGACGCGTACGCGATCCTGCGCGAGGCCCGCACCGAGCGGCCCTTCACCGGCGAGTACACCGACACCAAGACCGAGGGCGTCTACCGCTGCCGCGGGTGTGGCGCCGAGTTGTTCCGCAGCACCGAGAAGTTCGACTCGCACTGCGGCTGGCCGTCGTTCTTCGACCCGGCCGATTCCGACGCGGTGATCCTGCGCGCCGACGACACCCTCGGCATGCACCGCGTGGAGGTCCTGTGCGCGTCCTGCCACGGCCACCTGGGCCATGTCTTCGAGGGCGAGGGCTACAACACCCCCACCGACAAGCGCTACTGCATCAACTCGGTCGCCCTTGACCTGGAACCGACCGACTCCTGAGGGCACGCGGACAACAGCCCCCCTCCCCCGCCACCACAGGCGGACCTAGAAGGACGACGGCGCACCCCGGACCCGAGCCACGAGCCGACGCCGAGAAAACCGACGGCACCACCCCAGCCACCCCGGGCCGACCCCGAGGAGGCCCCGCCGCGCAGCGGCGGTCGGGCCCGCCCCGACGGAAATCGACCCGAGACCATGCGGCGCAGCCGCGAGTCCCGGGTCGATTTCCGTCAGGGCCCCCAGGGGCCCGACTCGAGTGCGCCAGCACTCCGAATCACGGCAGCGCGGTGATCAGCGCCTCCAGTTCGACGCGGGGGCCGGTGAAGAACGGGATCTCCTCGCGCACGTGCAGCCGCGCCTCGGTGGCGCGCAGGTCGCGCATGAGGTCGACGATGCGGTGCAGCTCGGGGGCCTCGAAGGCCAGGATCCACTCGTAGTCGCCCAGGGCGAACGAGGAGACCGTGTTGGCCCGCACGTCGGGGTAGCCGCGGGCGGCCTTGCCGTGGTCGGCGAGCATCTTGCGGCGTTCCTCGTCGGGCAGCAGGTACCACTCGTAGCTGCGCACGAAGGGGTAGACGCAGATGTAGTTGCCCGGGTCCTCGCCGGCGAGGAAGGCGGGGATGTGGCTCTTGTTGAATTCGGCCGGGCGGTGCAGCGCGACGTTGCTCCAGACCGGGGCGCTGGCGCGGCCCAGTTCGGTGGTGCGGCGGAAGTCGCTGTAGGCGGCCTGGAGGTCTTCCACGCGCTCGGCGTGGGTCCAGATCATGAAGTCGGCGTCGGCACGCATGCCGGCGATGTCGTAGACACCGCGCACCACCACGCCGGAGTCGGCGAGGCCGTCGAAGAAGGCCGTCGCCTCCTCGATCGCCTTGGTCCGGTCCTCCCCGAGCACGCCCGGCTGTACCTGGAACACCGAGAACATCAGGTAGCGGATGGTGGAATTGAGTGCCTGGTAATCGAGTCGCGCCATGATTCCTATCGTGCCACTGCGCGACCGGGCGCCCGCCGGTGGGCGGGCGCGTGCGCGGGTGGTCAGTCGGTGGTGGGCCGGTCGGCGCGCCAGGGACGGTTCTCGTCGGTACCGAAGATGGCGGTGACGGTGCTGACGCGATCGGTCTGTAGCTGCACCGGACCGAGATCGGGGTCGAGGATCAGCGTGCGGGCGGGCCGGTTCGACTGCTCGTCGGTGGGGGTCACAGCGGGCGATCATGCCCTATCGCTACCGCCGTGACCGGTGACACGCCGTGGTTTTCACATCGGATGGGCGCGGGCCTGCCAGTCGGTCGGCGTGAACTGTTCGCAGTGCACCCGCCGCGGGTCGACGCCCGCGGCGGCGAGGCGGGCGCGGACGTCGTCGAGGAAGCCGACCGGCCCGCACAGGTAGATCTCGGCGTCGGGCGCCAGGGCGACCGCGGCCGGGTCGAGGGTGCCGTGGTGGGCGCCGTCGGCGGGTTCGGCGTACCAGAGGTCGAGGGTGGCGTGGCCGAGGCGGCCGGCGAGAGCGCGCATCCGGTCGCGCAGCGGGTGGGTGCCGGGTGCGCGGTCGGCGTGCAGGATCTGCACGGGCCGGTCCGGGGTGTGGGCGGCGAGGTGTTCGAGCACGCCGATCATCGGGGTGATGCCGATGCCGGCCGAGATCAGCACCAGCGGGGTGTCGGTGGCGGTGTCGACGGTGAGATCGCCGAAGGGCAGGGTGATCTGGAGATCGTCGCCGACGCCGACGCGGGCGTGCAGGTGGGTCGAGACCTCACCGGCCGGGCAGCCGGCGACGGGATCGACCCGCTTCACCGCGAAGGCGAGCCTGCCGTCCCCGCCCGCGTTGACCAGGCTGTACTGGCGCAGCTGACGGGCGCCGTCGGACAGGGTCACCCCGACCGAGATGTACTGCCCGGGAAGGAAATCCGGCAGGGGCGCGGCCGGGTCGGCCGAGACGACGGTGAACACGGCCGCCCCGGCGGGGTCGTCGGCACGGTCGGCGACGCGCACGCGGCGGAACACGTCGCCGGGTTCGACGCCGGCGGCGACGTAGAGCTGCTTCTCCAGGTCGATGAGCGCGTCGGCCATCAGCCAGTACACCGCGTCCCAGGCCTCGGCGACGGGCGCGGTGACGACGTCGGCGCCCAGCACGTCGACGATGGCGGCGAACAGGTGATCGTGCACGACCTGGTACTGCCCGGCGGTGACCCCGAGGGAGGCGTGCTTGTGGCCGATACGGGCGAGCAGTTCGTCCGGGTGCGGTAGGGCCGGATCGACCAGGTAGGTCGCGTAGGTGGCGACCGAGGCCGCCAGGGCGCGGGGCTGGCTGCCCTCGGCCTGGTTGCCCCGGTTGAACAGGTCGCGCCGCAGCTCCGGGTGCGCCGCGAACAGTCCCGCATAGAAGGTGCGGGTGACGCGGTCGATGTTCGCCGCGATCAGGGGCAGGGTGGCGCGGACGGTCTCGGCGTGCTGCGGGGCCAGTTCGGGCGCACCGCGCAGGACGGCACGGGTCATGACTTACTCCTCGGTGGTGCCTGCGCCCGCGCGGGGGTGCGCGAGCAGCTGCAGCAGACGCCCGGCCGGTCCGGCGACGAGGTCGGCGACGGTGTAGCGATCGAGTTCGGCGTAGAACGCCGCGCTCGCCTCCGCCAGTGCCCGCCGCAGCCGGCAGGCCGCGATCAGCGGGCACGGGTGGTCGCCCACGCATTCGACGACCTCGCGGTCGTCCTCGAGGTCGCGCACCAGCGCGCCGAGCCGGACGGCCCGGCCCGCCGGGGTGAGGGTGAGCCCACCGGTGCGGCCGCGTTGCGCGGTGACCAGGCCCATCGCGGTGAGCCGGGCGATCGCCTTGCCCACGTGGCGGGGCGAGGCGCCGACCTGTCCGGCGATGATGCCGATCGTCACCCGGCCGCCGTCGGCGTCGCCGCCGGCGAGCCGCATGACGGCCCGCAGCGCGATGTCGGTCGACGGCGAGAGCTGCATGGCCCCGAGACTATCGGCGGAACAGCGGTTTTCGAGCCGCCGCGACGGTGCGGTCAATTACGTTCCGCGGTGCATATTTGCCGTCACCGCGAACTCCCCGCAACCGGGTGCCGACCTGGCGGTTCGCGGCGGGTCGCGATACCCCGGTGCCGTCCCGCGCGACGAGGGTCACAGCCGCTCGCGGCCGTCGCGCAGCACGACGCCGCCGCCGAGGTCCACCGTCCACGGCCGGTCGCCCGTCGACTCGTCCTCGCGCAGCATCGTCACCGAGGACCGGTGCTCGAGCTCGTCGCGTTTGGTGGGATACAGCAGCGCGGTCATCTCGTCGACGTAGGCCGCGGCCAGGCCGCCCCGCCCGAGCGCCGCCCGGCGCCGCTGCCGCAGCTCGTACCCGCCCACGGCCAGCAACAGGAGCACCCCCAGCGGCAGGGACAGCCCGAGCACGACATCCACGCCGCCAGGGTACGCCGGACCGCGATCACCCGAGGGCGGCCGGCACGGCGAGGTCCTCGCTCCCGCGGTAGTGCACACCGGTCATGCCCAGCGCCCGCGCACCCTCCACGTCGACCAGCCGGTCGTCGACGAACAGGCAGCGCCCCAGGCGCCACACCTGCCGCGGCGGCGGTGAGCTCGTAGATCCGCGGGTCCGGTTCGGCGACACCGGCCTCCCAGCTGCTGATCACCGCGTGCGCGAACCCGGTGAGACCGAGCAGCGCCCGGTGCGCGTGCAGGGTGTCCATGGCGTTGGTGACCAGGATCAGCGGCATGCGCTCGCGGACTCCGGCCGGCAGGGTCCGCACGCGCTCGTCGACGCGGAACCCCACGGCGGCGAATTCCGCGGTGGCGGCCACCGCGTCGGGTCCGCCACCGAGGGCCTCGGCGAGGGAGGCGAGCCACTGCGCCCCGGTCAGCGCGCCGACGGGTTCGCCGGGGAGCGGCCTCGTCAGGAGGCGCGCGCGGTGACGGTCTCGGCGACGCGGGCCGCGGCGGCGGTCGCGGCGGCCACGCAGGCGGGCACGCCGACGCCGTGCAGGTAGGCGCCGGTGACGGCGAGGCCGTCCAGGGCCGCGACCGACCGTTCGATCGTGGCGACACGCTCGGTGTGGCCTGGCGCGTACTGGGGCAGCCCGCCCGGCCAGCGCTGGACGACGGCGCCGACGGGCGCGATGTCCAGGCCGGTGACGGTCGCCAGGTCGGCGATCGCGGCGGCGGTGAGCTCCTCGTCCGGCCAGGACAGGGGCGCCTCGTCGCCGAAGCGGCCGAACGACGCCCGGACGAGGGCGACCTCGCGCTCGGCCAGGTGCGGCCATTTGCGGCTGGAGAGCGTGAACGCCTTGGCGCGCAAGGGTTCTCCGGTCGCGACGAGGATGCCGGAGTTGTCGGGCAGGGCCGTGTCGCGGGGCAGGGCCAGCGCGACGAGGGCCGAGGAGGACAGCTGGATCCCCGCGGCGGCCGCGGCGGCCTCGGGCGCGACATGGTGCAGCAGGCGGGCGGCCACCGGGGCGGGCGCGGCCAGGACGACGGCGTCGACCGTGCCGACGGGATCGAGCACCCACCCGCGGGCGGCGCGGGCCAGCCGGGTCGCCGCGGTCATGGCGACCAGGCGCGGGCGGGCGGCCTCGGTGAGCGCGGCCAGCAGCGCCCCGTACCCGTCGCGCAGGCCGCCGAAGACCGGCGCGGTGCTCGGCGGGGGCAGGGCGGCGCGGACGGCGGCGGTGAGGCTCGTCGCGCCCCGGTCGAGGGCGGCGGCCAGGCCGGGCAGGGCGGCGCGGACGCCGATGGAGGCGCTGGTCCCGGCGTAGACGCCGCCGAGCAGCGGGTCGACGCTGCGCTCGACCACCTGGGGACCGAACCGGTCCGCCACCAGGGTGGCCACGTCGACGTCGGCGCCGGGCGTCCACGACAGCGGCCGGTCGGCCTCGGCGGCGACCCGCGCGACGGTCTCGTCGTCGACCAGCCCGCGCACGGACGCGGCCTCGGCCGGGATCCCCATGAGCGTGCCGCCGGGCAGCGGGTGGGCCGCGCCGCCCGCCCACACCAGCGGCCGCTTGCC
>NZ_BAGK01000156.1 GCF_000308795.1 Nocardia thailandica NBRC 100428
ATCGCCGCGCGCAGCTCGGGCGCGAGGGCGGGGACCCCGGCGTCGAGGGCGCGGTTGGCCAGCGCGTCGGTCACCACGGCCCACAGCGCGGGCACGCCGGCACCGGAGACCAGCGCGACCTGGGCGATCAGCGCGGCGAGGGTCTCCCGCAGCTCCGCCGCGGCGACGGCGTCCGGGGACGCCGGGCCGGGAGCCGCCGGGTCGGCGGGCGCGGGCCGGTCCGCGTGCGGGTCCGCTCCGGCAGGGGCGGGGCCGTGACCCGCCGCGCACGGCGGACCCGCGGCGGCCTCGACGCGGTCGACACCGCCGTCCGGCCGCACCTCGCCCGCGATCCGGTCCAGCGCGGAGCAGGGCGACGGCAGCCCCCGGACGTGCGCGGCGACGTGCGGTTCCACCAGGGCCGAGGCGATCATGCACCACCACAGCGTGCCGCTGACCCGGGGCGCGGTGGTGCCCCAGGACCTGCCCATCTCGGCGATGCGCGCGCGCAGCCAGTCGGGATCGGCCAGCGTGCGGCCGGGCACCACCGACACGGCGGCGGGACTCAGGACAGCAGTGGACTCTTCAACCACGGTTCATCGACTCCGATCCAGCTTCCGGCCATGGAGAACGTGCCGAGCAGCCACAGCGTCGCCACGACGATCGCGACGGTGAGCACCGCGCCGAGGATCTTCAGCGGCCAGCCGCGCGAGGTGTACCAGTTCATGACCGCCTGGTACTTGCCCCTGATCCAGTGCAGGGCGTGCCTGGCCCAGCGGAATTCGGTGGCCAGGATGCCGAAACCGGCGAACACCAGCGCCCAGCCGGGGCCGGGATAGGGAATCGTGACGATACCGAGCAGCAGCACGAGACCGCCCACGACGGCGATGCCGACGCGGTAGGCGAGGTTGAGCGTAGGCCGCTTGCGGACGTGTCCGCGGAAGGCGCGCCCGCGCGCCTTCCACCCGCCGCGTGCGGTCTGTTCCTCGGCGGACTGCTCGATCGTCATGGGTCCCAGATTACGAGCCGATCGCGGGGTCGGCGACGGCGAACGGCCGCACCGGTATCGCGGACCGGTGCGGCCGTCCGGGTCGGCTCAGACGCCGGCGGGTTCGCCGATGTGGCGCAGACCGTCGACGGTGACCTCCACGACCCGCGCGCCGGCGATGTCGAAGAACAGCCCCGAGACCGCGACCCCGCGCTCGGCGACCGCCCGGCGCACCGCCGGATGCCGGTGCAGCACCTCGAGCTGCACGGCGACGTTGACCATGCTCAGCTGGTCGACCTCGTCGTAGCCCGCCGCCGCGGCGGCCGCGGCGACCGGGTGCCCGGCCCGGAAGCGCTCCAGGCTCGGCTCGGCGTGCGCCAGCCACGGCGCCAGCGCGGGACCGGGGTCGTCGCCGCCGTACACCGCCTTCATCGCCCCGCAGGAGGAATGCCCGCACACCACGATGGACCGGACCCCCAGGGTGTCCAGGGCGAAGACCAGCGCGGCCTCCACCGACGCGTCGCCGGACTCGGGCACCAGGTTGCCGACGTTGCGCACGGTGAACAGGTCGCCGGGGCCGCTGTTGGTGATGACGTTCGGCACGATGCGCGAATCGGCGCAGGTGAGGAAGAACGAGTCCGGGTCCTGCCGGTCGCGCAGCTCGTCCAGGTGCGGGCGCACCACGTGCGCGTGCGTGCGGTGGAACGCCGCCACGCCCTCGGCCACCGGGTCGCGCCCGGACCCGTCGCCGCGCCAGGGGCCGAGGATCTCGTCCCAGACCGCCCGGCCGAAGCCGCGCGCGGGCGGGGCCGCCCCGGCGTCGGCCATGCGGGCGCTGCCGATCTCGACGAAGTCGACGCGGCCGCCGTTGCTCTCCACCTGGTGCTGCCAGCTCTCGATGGCCTCGAACGCGGCGTGATCGAGGAAATCGACGGTCATCTCGACGGTGACCTCGGCGCCGTCGGGCACCTTGGACAGCTCGGCCGACAGTTTCGGCAGCGCGAGGAAGGTGCAGGAGCCGTCGATCGACACCAGCCAGCGCCCGGCGACCTCGACCGCCGAGATCTGCACGCGCACGACCCGCCACAGCAGCAGCGCGAAGGCGAGGCCGAGGCCGAGGGCGACGCCCTCGAGCAGGTTGAGGAACACCACGCCGAGCACGGTGACCAGGTAGACCAGCAGGTCACCCGTGCGTCGCGCCAGCCGGATGTGGGCGAGCTTGACCAGCTGGATGCCGATGACGATGAGCAGGCCGGCCAGCGCGGCCTTGGGGATCTGCTGCACGAGCCCGGCCAGCGCGACCGCGAACAGCAGGATCCACACGCCGTGCAGCACCGCCGAGGCGCGCGAGCGCGCGCCCGCCTGGACGTTGGTGGCACTGCGCACGATCACGCCGGTGACCGGCAGGCCGCCCGCCAGGCCCGACACCACGTTGGCGGTGCCCTGGGCGAGCAGTTCGCGGTCGAAGTCGGCGCGCGGGCCGGTGTGCATCTTGTCGATGGCCACGGCCGAGAGCAGGCTCTCGACGCTGGCGATCAGCGCGATGGTCAGGATGGTGAGGGCGACCGCGGACCAGGTGCCGCCCTCGGGCAGCTGCGGCAGCGACAGGGCGTCCAGCAGCGAGCCCGACAGCACGATGCGCTCGACCCCGCCGGGCAGCACGAACGAGACGAGGGTGCCCGCGACGACGGCGACGAGCGGCCCTGGCACCACGCGGATCCGGGCGGGCACGTACTTCCACCCCAGCATGATGGCGATGACGACGCCGCCGACCAGCACGTCGCCGCCGTGCAGCGACATCAGCTGGGACGGCAGCTGGGTGATGTTGGCCAAGGCGCTGCTGTGCGAGGAACCGCCGAGCAGCACGTGGACCTGCTGCAGCGCGATGGTGATGCCGATGCCGGCGAGCATGGCGTGCACGACGACCGGGGCGACCGCCAGCGCGGCGCGCGCGATCCGGCTCAGGCCGAACACGATCTGCAGCAGCCCGGCGCCGACGACGATGAAACAGGTGACGCGCCAGCCGAACCGGTCGATCGATTCGGCGACGACGACGGTGAGGCCGGCCGCGGGGCCGCTGACCTGGAGCACCGAGCCGCCCATGAGGCCGACGACGATGCCGCCGATCACGGCGGCGACGAGGCCCGCCGCGACGGGGGCGCCGGAGGCGACCGCGATGCCGAGCGAGAGCGGCAACGCGACGAGGAACACTACGATGGACGCCGGAAGATCATGTCGCAGTACGCTTTTGCGCCACGACGATGACCCGGCAGCCGCGGCGGCGGCGGGTGGAGCGTGATCGTTATCGAGAGACATTGATTCTCCTACGCCGAGCTGTGGGACCCGGCACACCGATGGGCCAGGCGGGTAATGCCAACCGATGCTAAAGGTAAAGGTTTGGCAAACCCAGTGTGCCGCACGAAAAGTGGGGCCCGCCATAACGCGGGGCCCGCTGTGTCGTGGCACACACCGGATCCCTCACACCGGCTCCGGCGCGACATGCCCACGGGCATCGTCGAATTCGGCGATGCCGTCGGGCCGGACCTCGATCACCCGCGCGGTCGCGAGGTCGAAGAACAGACCCGAGACCGCCACCCCGCGCCCCTCGATCGCCTCGCGCACCGCCGGGTAGGCGGCCAGGGTCTCGAGCTGACGCGCGACGTTGACCAGCCCGAGCTGGTCGACCGGCCCGAACCCGGCCGCGGCCGCCGCCTCGCCCACCGGATGCCCGGCCCGGTAGGCGTCGAGGGTCGGCCGGGCGTGGGCGAGCCAGTCCCCCAGGCCGGGGCCGACCCGGACCTGCTTGTACAGCGCCTCCATCGCCCCGCAGCCGGAGTGCCCGCAGACCACCACCGAGCGGACGTCGAGCTTGTCCAGGGCGTAGATCAGCGCGGCCTCCACCGAGACGTCGCTGCCGCCGACGGGCACCAGGTTGCCGATGTTGCGCACGGTGAACAGGTCGCCGGGCCCGCTGCTGGTGATCACGTTGGGCACGATGCGGGCGTCGGCGCAGGTCAGGAAGAAGGTCGCGGCGTCGGGCCGGTGCCGCAGCTGATCCAGGTGCGAGCGCATGAGGTGGGCGTGGCCGCGGTGATAGGCGCTGATCCCGGCGGCGATGGCGTCCACGGAGCGGCCCGTGCGCCGCCACGGCCCGAGCGCGTCGTCCAGGACCGCGCCCGCGGTGCCGCGCTCGGGCGGCCGCGCCCCGGTCCCGGCCAGGCGGGCGGTGCCGAGCTCGGCGAATTCCACCACGCGCCCGGCGCCGCGACGCTGCCGCGCCCATTCGGTGAGGTGCTCGGCGACGGCGTGATCGAGGAAGTCCGCGGTCAGCGCCACGGTGACGTCGGCGTCGGCGGGCACGGCGGCCAGGGCACCCGTGATGCGCGGCAGCGCGAGGAAGCTGCAGCTGCCGTCGATGCGCACGATCCAGCGGCCCGGTTCGGCCGCGGGCTCGGCGACGACCCGCACCTGCGCGACCCGCCACACCAGCAGCACGACCGCGGCGGCCAGGCCGAGCAGCAGGCCCTGCAGCAGGTTGAGCAGCACCACACCGGCCACCGTCACCAGGTAGACGTAGAGGTCGCCGGTGCGCCGGGCCAGCCGGATGTGGGCGAGCTTGATCAGCTGCACGCCGATCAGGATGAGCAGGCCCGCCAGCGCGGCGGTCGGGATCCGGTGCACCAGCCCGGCCAGCGCGACCGCGAACACCAGGATCCAGATCCCGTGCAGCACCGTCGCGCCGCGGGTGCGCGCGCCCGCGTTCGCGTTGGTGATGCTGCGCACGATGACCGCGGCGATCGGCAGACCGCCCAGCATGCCGGAGGTCATGTTGGCCGCGCCCTGGCCGATCAGCTCGCGGTCGAGGTCGGTGCGGGGCCGCTCGGGCCGCAGCTTGTCCACGGCCATCGCCGACAGCAGCGTCTCCACGCTGGCGATGAGCGCGATGGTCACCATGGTCGCGATCGCCGCGAGCCAGCCCGCGGTGGGCAGGGCGGGCAGCGCGATCGCGTCCAGCGGCGACCCGTCGAGCACGACGTGGTCGACCGGGGTCGGCAGCACCATCGCGACCAGGGTGGCCGCCAGCACCGCGACCAGCGGACCCGGCACCGACCGCACCCTGCGCGGCACGAACTTCCAGGCCACCAGCAGGGCGATGACGAGCAACCCGATGAACAGGTCGCCGTGGTGGACCGAGCGCAGGCCCGCGGGCAGCTGCAGCACGCTGTCGATCGGCGAACCGACCGTGGCGCCGCCGAGCAGGACGTGGACCTGCTGCAGCGCGATGATGACGCCGATCCCGGCCAGCAGGCCGTGCACGACGACCGGCGCGATGGCCAGGGCGCCGCGCGCGATCCGGCTGACCCCGAAGAGGATCTGCAGGACCCCGGCGCCGACGGTGAGGAAACAGGTCGCGGCCCAACCGAATTGGTGCACCGCGCCGGCCACGACGACGGTGAGGCTCGCGGTCGGCCCGCTGACCTGGATGGCCGAGCCGCCGCACAGCCCGGCGACGATCCCGCCGACGGCGGCGGCGATCAGGCCCGCCGCGACGGGGGCACCCGAGGCGAGGGCCACGCCGAGCGACAGCGGGAGGGCGACGAGGAAGACGACGAGAGAGGCGGGCAGGTCGTGCCGCCCCATCGCGGCGAGGCGTTCGGTGAATCCGGTGTGCGAGAACGTGATTCGGTACGCGGGATCGGTGTCGGTCGACATATTTCTCCTTCGCCGGGGCGCGGGGGCGCGCCGGTGCATCGGGCGAACATGTACTGGCATCGAGAGCGAGCGGCGGAACGCGGCGGCTGCGGATCGCGTCTCGGAGAGCCGATCGCACGCAGGCCGGGGTCAATAGTAAAGAACTCACCAAGGTCCAGAAAAGGGTTCGGCACAGGTTGGCACCGCACCGGTATGAAGCTGTGATATGCCTCACACGGAGGGCATTCCGCCGGGCCCGCCCTCGCGCCCTCCTACCCTCCATGCGCATTGTCGAGGCACTGAATACGAATATTCGTTCTGGGAGTCGCCCGTGTTCGAGAGAACGAGTCGCGCCGCCGCCCTCGCGGCGTTCACCGTGACCACACTGCTCACCGTCGCCACCGGCACCGCCGCGGCCGCGTTCGGCCCGCTGCCACCGGCGAATCCCCATCTGGGGCCGCCGGGCACGGCCACCATGCACGGCGACGCCGCCTCCTCCGACACGACCCCCTACGCGGGTCCCGGCCCCGACGTCGGCAGCGACTTCCACGAGCTCGCCGCGGCGTGCCCGACGATTCTCCAGGGCGCCGACGGCATGCCCCAGGCCCTGTGCACCCGGATCGTCGGCCGCGCGCCCGTCGTCTTCCTGCTCGACCCGGCCGACGGGCGCCCCCTCGCGTCGCTCGACCTCACCGCGGGCAGCCTGCTCGGCGGCGTGTACGCCTACCTCGACAGCCACGACCGGATGGTCACCGTCGACGGCGGCGGCGCGCTGCTGCGGATCGGGCACCGCCGCGCCGGCGACGGCTGGCAGGTCTACGTCGACTCGGCCACCGACCTGGCCGGGGCCGTCACCGGCCACTGCGGCGGCGGGGACTGCGACGCCGTCAGCTCGGTCATGCCCGACTTCGCGGGCCGGGTGTGGTTCGCCACCGACGGCGCCGCCGCCGGCTTCGCCGACCCGGCCACCGGCGCGGTCCGCTCGATCGTGCTCGGGCCCGGCGAACAGGTCGCCAACAGCATCTCCAGCGCGCCGCAGGGCGTCGCGGTCGCGACGACCCACGCGCTCTACCTGCTCGACGTCGACGGCGCGGGTGCACCGCGCGTCGTCTGGCGCCAGGCCTACGACCGCGGTCCGGCACGCAAGCCGGGGCAGCTGTCGTGGGGCACCGGCGCCACGCCCACCTTCTTCGGGCCCGGCAGCGGCACCGAGTACCTGGCCATCACCGACAACGCGGTCCCCCGGGAGAACCTGCTGGTCTTCGACACGGCGACGGGCGACCGGATCTGCGCCGTCCCCGCGGTCGACGGGACCGAGAACTCCCCGATCGGGGTCGGCGCCAGCCTGTTCGTCGCGAGCACCTACGGCTACCCGTATCCGGCGGTCCCCGAGAACGCGGGACCGAGCCAGCCCGCCTCCGCGCCGTTCTCCGGCGGCATGGTCCGGATCGACGTCGGGGCGGACGGGTGCCGGACGGTGTGGACCAGCGACGTCGCCTCGGCGGCGGTCCCGCGGCTCTCGGTGGCCGACGGCCGGATCTACACCGTCACCCGGCACACCGTCATCCCGACGGGCAGTGTCGGGGCCACCGACACCTTCCGGTACGCGATCCTCGACGCCGCCACCGGCCGTCTCGAGTCCGAGCGGGTGATCGGCGCGACCGCCGTGCACAACACGTTGCAGATGGTCGGCACCATCACCCCGGACCGGACGCTCTACCAGGGGACGATGAGCGGCCTGTTCCGCATCACGCCGCGCTGACGCGGGCGGGGAGAACGAGAAACGGGCCCGCTACCGGTATCGGTAACGGGCCCGTTCGTGGTGGTCCTAGCTGGTTTCGAACCAGCGACCTTCCGCGTGTGAGGCGGACGCTCTCCCGCTGAGCTATAGGACCGGGAAGGTTGCGAGGGGCGCCGAAGCGGCCTCTCGAACGAGATGGAACATTAGCACGAGCGACCCGGGAGACACCAAATCGCCTCGTGAGCGCCTCATTCGGCGGCCCGGACCCTTCTCCCCGTCCCCGGCCCCGGCGGCCGTCACGGTGACGTGGACACCTCGCGGCCGCCTCGCCGCACGCGCCGGACGCCGGGGAGGCCCGGATCGCGCGCTCACGTTCGATGCGCATATCGCCATCTCGACACCTACCCGTCGCGGCAGCTTCCCTGGGGCGGGCGCCGATCGCCGGCCGGGACGCCGCCCTCGTCCACCCCGCGTTCGCGGCCGAACAACACGCCCGTAATTCACATTTACCCGCGATGACCAGCCGATTTGTTAGTGACGCGCAACGTCGGCTAATGTTCTTCTCGCACCACGGAGAGCAGCTCAGCCGCCCAGGCCGAGCGGCTCCCCGGAGATGCAAATGCGGATGTAGCGCAGCTGGTAGCGCATCACCTTGCCAAGGTGAGGGTCGCGGGTTCGAATCCCGTCATCCGCTCGAGAGGTAGGTTAGGCATTTTGCCAATCCTCCTTTGCGCGGTGGAGTGGCCGAGTGGTGAGGCAACGGCCTGCAAAGCCGTGCACACGGGTTCGATTCCCGTCTCCACCTCGCGCGATTAGCTCAGCGGGAGAGCGCTTCCCTGACACGGAAGAGGTCACTGGTTCAATCCCAGTATCGCGCACCACCGGAAGGCCCCCTTTTCGAAGGGGGCTTTCCGTGTTTCCCGGCCGCACCGGGTTCCGGCGACTTCCCCCACGGGTGCTTCGTACGCCTAAGATCGCCACCGGCACACGAACCCCTGGGGGCATGATGAGGCAGATCCTGCTGGCCGCAGGCATCGCGCTGATACTGACGATCACCTTGACACCCATCCTCATCCGGATCTTCGCCCGCCGCGGCTTCGGTCAGGAGATCCGCGTCGACGGTCCCGCCAGTCATCAGTCCAAGCGGGGCACCCCGACCATGGGCGGCCTGGCCATCGGCGCGGGCGTGTGGGGCGGCTACCTCGGCTCCCACCTGATCGGCCTGTCCTGGGACACCCCGGGCCCCAGCGTGTCCGGGCTCCTCGTGCTCGCCCTCGCCTCGGCGCTCGGCCTGGTCGGCTTCCTCGACGACTCCATCAAGCTGCGCAAGCACCGCAACCTCGGCCTCACCGCCGCGGGCAAGTACCTCGGCCAGATCAGCGCGGCGGTGGTGTTCGCGGTGCTGGCGCTGCGGTTCCCCGGCGCGACCGGACTGACCCCGGGCAGCCGGAACCTGTCGTTCATGCGCGACGACACCACCATCGTCTTCAGCTCGCTGATCTTCGTCGCCTTCGTCTGCCTGCTCGTCGTCGCCTGGTCCAACGCGGTCAACATCACCGACGGGCTCGACGGCCTCGCGGCCGGATCGATGAGCCTGACGCTGGGCGCCTACGTGCTGATCACGCTGTGGCAGTACGACAATTCGTGCGAGATGATCCCCGGCCGCGGCTGCTACAACGTGCGCGACCCGCTGGACCTGGCGCTGGTGTGCGCGGCGGGCGGCGGCGCCTGCATCGGGTTCCTGTGGTGGAACGCCGCGCCCGCCAAGATCTTCATGGGCGACACCGGTTCGCTCGGCCTCGGCGGCCTGCTGGCCGGGCTGTCGATCACGACCCGCACCGAACTGCTGGCCGTCGTGCTGGGGGCGCTGTTCGTCGCCGAGATCCTGTCCGTGCTGCTGCAGATCGTGGTGTTCCGCACGACGCACTCGCGGCTGTTCCGCATGGCGCCGATCCATCACCATTTCGAGCTGGCCAACTGGCCGGAGACCACGGTGATCATCCGGTTCTGGGTGCTGGCGGGCATCGCGGCGGCCACCGGGCTGTGCCTGTTCTACAGCGAGTACCTCGCGGCGCTGTGACCCGGCGGTGTCGGTGGCGGCGATTACGCTGACGCACACCCGATCCGACACAGCCGAAGGGACGCCCGGTGGCCCCTGCACACGCCGACATCGCCGAGGGCCCGGTCGTGTCCGAGGCCTCGTGGGAGCTGGAACGGCTCGACGACCTCGTCGCCGACCTCGTCGCCGCCTACGCCGAGCGCAGCGCCCGCGACGCCCGCATCGTCGCGGGCAGGCTCGGCCTCGGCGGCCGCCGACCCGAGACCCTCACCCTGCTCGCCCTGCGCGACGACCTGGCCCGCGACCGGGCACGCCAGCTCTACGCCAAGGCGGTGGGGCGGATCGTGCGCGAGGCCGGCCGCACCGGGCACGCCGCGATCGCCGAGTTCGCCCGGCGCTACCCGCCGGGCACGGGCGACCACGCGCTGGTGCGGGCCCTGCTCGCCGAAACCTACGCCGGCGACACCGATCTGGCCGCCATGGAGTGGTCGTATCTGAAGCTGCGGCTGGCCGGACACGAGCCGGGCGACGCGAAACGGGTCGCCGGCTACGTCATGCAGCGGATCCTGGGCTGGCAGAAGAAGACCGCCATCGTGCTGGCCAAGCTGGCCGATCCGGGCGAGAGCGGCGCCGAGCTCGCCGCCCTGCTCGCGCGCGCCGAGCGGTCGGCGGCCCCGGGCGCGCCCGCGCCGCTGCCTTCCGAGTCCGCGCGGGTGGCCGACGCCGACGACGACGGGCGCGGCCGGTTCTACCTCGCCAAGGTCGGCCGGGAGGTCGCCTACGACTCGGCCCTGCAGGCCAGGCTGCTCCGGCTGCTCGCCGCGAGCCCGCTGGTCGACACCTTCCGCGAGGAACCCCTCGCCCTGACGCACACCGAGGACGGCACCGACCGCGTGCACTATCCGGCCGTCGCCGCCCGCCTCGCCGGCGGCGGCACGGTGCTCATCGACGTCCTGCCGCTGGGCAGGCTCGGCTTCTCCCCCACCCGCCGCGCCTACCTGCTCGGGCGCGAACGCGCCCACGAACTCGGCTGGAGCTACCTGTGCTGGACCGGCAGCGACCTCGATCCCCGCGCCCTCGCGGCGCGGGCGCCGCACGGGGCCGTCGCCGACCGCGTCGCCGACCTGCTGGCGGAGGCCCCGCTGGACCGGGCCGGGATCGATCGGCTCCTGCGCGGCGCCGACCTGGACCTGCTGGACCTGGCCGGGCTGGCCCTGCGGCACGACTGGGTGTGGGAACGGGCGCCGATGCGCCTCAGCGCACCACCATCATCCCCGCCAGCAGGGTGAGCAACAGCAGCAGCGCGCAGCAGGTCAGCCACTGCCACTGATTGATCGTGCGGTCCATGCGCCCGATGGTGGCGCGCAGGCCGAGGGCGACACGCTGCTGCTCGGCGAGCTGGGAGCGGAGACCGGCCAGGGTGATCGCCTCCGCGTCGGCGACCGCGCTCGCCCGGTCGAGCCGGTGGTGCAGGCGGCCGACCAGTTTCTGCTTCTCCCGGGTCGCCTGCCGCGACACCGCCAGCTGCACCCGCTGATCACGAAGTTCCCGGCGCTGATTCTCGATCAGCGCGGCCTGTGCGGCCGTGTGCCGCTCCCAGTCGCTCACCGGCGCCCACCCTCCACTCGACAGATCGGCGTGACCCCAGGCGATATCGCCCGTCACCCAGCCTTCCAGCACGTCCCGCAGTTCCCGCGGCGCCCGCGACGGGACGGCGAATCCCGACGGGCCCGTCGTCAGCAGCCCCTGCTCGACGACGTAGTCACAGGCGGGCGGGGCGAAATCGGCGATCCCGACCGCGGGCAGCAGCGGCACCCAGTATCCCTGCGGACACACCCACAGCACCTCGTCGACCCCGGCCGCGCGCAGTCGCTCCCGATGCTCGCGGGCGGCGGTGATGTCGACCGGCCCGCTGTGCACCTCCACGACGCAGCGGCGGTCGCCGCGGCGCCAGAAGATGTCGACCGGGACGCCGGCGACGGTGACGTCGACCTCGGCCTCCTCGGCCCCTGCGGCGGTCAGCCTGCCGCAGATCCAGTGCTCGAGCCGCTGCGCATTCCATTGCGAGGCAGCGCAATCGGGGCAGCGGCAGGCATAACCGGCGCGTTCGCCCGCGGCGCGGCGCGCGCCCTCGGAGATGCCGAGTTCGTCCAGCAGCGCGCGCCGTCCGCACACCACCTGGGTCTCTGCCCGCCGCTTCGTCCTCACACCACACTCCCTTGCCGGGATCCGGCGCCGGCTCCTCGCACCTACCGCTCAGAAACAGAGTGTCTCAGCGGGGTGCGCGCCGCCAGCCCCTGCAACCGGACGATCCGCGGCGTCATCGACTCGTGATCAGCACCACAAATTTGGGTTCGGTTGCATATCAACTCTTTTCATTGTGCCTACGTCCCGCCGGGCCGAACAGATCTTGATCATTTCGATACGTGACCGACAAGGTTGCCCGTCCGGATTGCCGGATTCCGCAGGATGCACGGCGGCGGGTGCGCCCGGGTCGCCCCGGCGCGAGACCCTTCCCCCGAGGGCTCACGCGGATATGATTCGGTGCGGCGACCGGGGCGTGCTCCGGGGGAAACGGAAGTAGGGTAGGCATGGACCACGCCGAGCACGGCGAATCGATCGGGGCACTGCTGGCGGGAATCGCCGCCACACTACGCGAGGTCGGCGACAAGCTCGACCTGGTCGCGGCCCGGGTGCAGGAGAGTCCGGTCTTCTTCCCCGCCCCCGACGGCGCCCCCGACGGTCAGCGCATCGACCGCCTCGAGTCCTGGGCCTTCCGTGCCGCGCAAGACCTTTCCCGCCTCAGCGAGCGGCTCGACAAGCTCGACGGCCCCGACCCCGGCGAACCGGACCCACCCGCCGGTCCGGGCCGCCGCCGGGCCCCCGACACCGACCCCGCCGCCGCCGGACGGCCCCCGCTGGAACGCCGCCAATCCCCCGCCCGCTCCGCCCGGCACGCCGGTGACGACAGGTCGACCGAGCTCGGCCGCGCGGTCGCCGACGGCGCCAGCGAGGTCTCCGCCGCCCTCAACGGCGTGGCACGGGCGGCCCGCAACGGCAGCCCGGTCACCACCCAGATCACCTTCCGGGACAAGGGCATCCACCAGACCATCACCCTTCCGCCGCCCGCCCTGACGGCCGAGAACCTAGGCCTGCTCGCCCCCGTCGACGACGAATCCCGCCCCGGCCCCGCGGATTCCGTTCCCCCGCGCAACGGCCGCCCGCCCCGCCTACCCGCACCGGGCGCCACACCCTCACCCGCCGACGACGACCGCGCCACCCCCGCCCGCCCGCTCAACGGCCGCGCACCCCGCCTGTCCACTCCCGAGGCCACCGTCTCCCGCCTCGCCGAAGCCGCGGGCCTCCGCCCCGACGGCACCCGCCTCGACTCCCCCCGCGCACCCGAGGCGCCCGCCGCCGACCAGCCTCGCGCGCCCCACCCGCGCCGCGCCACCCCGACCGACCCCGCGACGGATCAGCCCGTCCGCGGTGTGGGCGCGAACCTCGGCACGACCACCGGCGACGCCGCGGAGGCGGCCGGTGCGGCCGCACCCGGCCGGAGCGCGGGGAGCGATCCGTCGGCGT
>NZ_BAGK01000155.1 GCF_000308795.1 Nocardia thailandica NBRC 100428
TGAAGATCAGCGGCCGGTCGGCGGCGGGCAGCCCGGCGACGGCCTTGCCGACCAGTTCCTCGGCGTGGCCGAGCCCGTAGACGGCGGCGGTGTCGATCCAGTTGACGCCGGCCTCGACGGCGTGGCGCAGCGCCGCCACGGACTCGGTGTCGTCGGTGGCGCCCCAGCTGAAGCGCCAGCCACCGCCCGCGACCACCCAGGAGCCGAAGCCGAGGGTGGTGATCTCGAAGCCGGTGCGGCCGAGCGGGCGGGTGGGAACGGGGGTGTGGGACACGGTGATCTCCTTGGCTGTGGAACGACCGGGGAATCCGGCTCCCCCACTGTGTCCCGGCGCCGCGACCCGGCCCAGTGCCGTGCGGAGCCTGGGCACGCCGTGACCAGGCTCCGCGCCGCGCCGGGCGACATACTGGGGTCATGGTGTTGGACAGACGGGCCGAACTGGGCGAGTTCCTGCGATCGCGGCGGGCGCGGCTGCGCCCGGAGGACCTGGGCCTGCGCGACTACGGCACCCGCCGCGTCCCGGGCCTGCGCCGCGAGGAACTGGCCCGCCTGGCCGGGGTCAGCGTCGACCACTACGTGCGGCTGGAACAGGGCCGCACCCTGCACTTCTCCGAGGCCGTGCTCGACGCGGTCGCGCGGGCGCTGCGACTGGACCCGGTCGAACGCGACCACCTCCACCGGCTGGCCCGGCCCTGGCCCGCCGACGCGGAAACCCCCGCCGCGCAACAGGTCCGGCCCGGACTGCGGCGGCTGCTCGACTCGATCACCGACGTGCCCGCCTACATCGTCGGGCGCGGCACCGACGTACTGGCGTGGAACGACCTCGCCGCCGCCCTCCTCACCGACTTCGGCGCGCTGCCGCCCGCCGCTCGCAACCTGGCCCGGCTGGTCTTCCTCGACGAGGGCATGCGCCACCTCTACGAGGACTGGCAGGCCAAGGCCGCCGACGTGGCCGCCTACCTGCGGCTCGACGCCGGACGGCATCCCGGCGATCCCGTGGGCGCGGCCCTGGTCGAGGAACTGCTCGCCGCCTCCCCGGAGTTCCGCGCGACCTGGGCGCGCCACGACCTGCGCGACAAGACCCACGGCCGCTATGTCTACCGGCATCCGGTGGTCGGCCGGATCGACCTGGGTTTCGAGACGCTGCGGCTGCCCGACGACCCCGATCAGGCCCTCGTCGCGCACACCGTCGCCGCCGGGTCGGCCTCGGAGACCGCCCTGCGGCTGCTGGCGGGCTGGGACGCCGACGCCCGCGCCCGCCGCTGACGCGCGTCTCAGCGGATCGAGCGGACCACCGGGTCGGCGCCTTCGCGGTCGGCGACCTCGGCGGCCTCGGCCAGCAGCTCGTCGAGGTGATACGGGTAGACCGCCTCGCCCTGGGCCTCGAGGGCGCGGATGTCGGCGGGGGTGCACCAGCGGTGACCGGTGATGGACCGGCGTTCGAGGTGGGTCATGTTCGCGCCGTGCGGCTCGAAGGCGGGGACGCGCAGGACGAAGAACAGCTCCTCGGAGCGGATCAGTTCGCCGTTGAACCCGAAGACCGCGACCCGGCGCCAGATGGGGCCGTGCAGGGCGGCGGGGTCGATGGTGTGGCCGGTCTCCTCGCCGACCTCGCGGACCGCGGCGGCGCGCAGATTCTCCCCCGGTTCGACACCGCCGCCGACGGTGAACCAGAAGCGCACGTCGGGGACCTGGGGGTCGCAGCCGCGCATGAGCAGGACGCGGTCGGACTCGTCGAGCAGCACGACGCGGGCGCTGGTGCGGCTGGTGTCGACCGGCAGTCCGGTCTGGGCGGCGGGCGTGGCGCGCTCGGTGATCTCGAAATAGGTGGGCAGCGGCGCGGTACCGCCCAGGTGCAGGATCCGCACGGGACGGCGGGTGCGCAGGGCGAGGGTGTCGCGGACGGCGTCGTTGTGGAAGCGGCGCGCGATGAGCACCCGGGCCTCGGCGTCGGCGAGCTCGGCCACCAGCTGGGGCCGCAGCTGGTCGATGTCGACCGCGGACAGGGCCGCCGAGAGCTGGTTCTCCACGGTCTCGCGGGTGGTGCGGTCGGCGCGTTCGGCGCGGTCGGCCAGCGCGGTGAGCCGCGCCGCCAGCTCGGCGCGCGCCGGGTCGGCCGAGACCGGTCCGGCGAAGGTCATCGCGACCGCGCGCGCGACCACCGCCCGGCGCGCCAGCGCGGCGTCGAGGGCCTGCCAGGACAGGTCCGAGCGCACGTGCAGGCGGTCGAGGCGGTTGGCGGTGGAGTAGGCCCACAGGCCGAGCGCCAGGATCAGGACGGCGACGATCCCGAGGATCAGGACGCCGGTCGCGGTGAAGGTGATCATCCGGCGGCCCGCACCCGGTGGTCGCCGACGGTGACGGTCTCGTAGACGCGCAGGATCTGCTCGGCCACCACCGGCCAGTCGTAGGCCGACACCACCCGGGTGGCGGTGCGCACCAGCTCGGACCGGGCGGCGTCGTCGGTGAGCACGGTGTCGACGGCCCGCGCCAGGGCGGCGGAGTCGCCGACCGGCACGAGCATGCCGGCGGCCCCGTCGCGCAGCACCCGCCGGAAGGCGTCGAGTTCGCTGGCCACGACGGGCGTGCCCGCGGCCATGGCCTCGATGAGGATGATGCCGAAGCTCTCCCCGCCCAGGTTCGGCGCGACGTAGACGTCGGCGCTGCGCATGGCCGCGGCCTTCTCCGCGTCGTCGACCTGGCCGAGGAACCGCAGATGCCGGGCGAGCGGGCCCGCCTCGCGGCGCAACCGCTCCTCGTCGCCGCGCCCGACCACCAGGATCTCCACGTCCGGGTGGCGCGCGGCCAGCGTGGGCAGCGCGCCGAGCAGCACGTCCATGCCCTTGCGCGGCTCGTCGTAGCGGCCGAGGAACAGCACGGTCCCCCCGGCGCGGGGGTAGCCGTCGAGCAGCGGGCCGCGGGCGAAGGCGCCGACGTCGACGCCGTTGGGGATCTCCACCGCGTCCGAGCCGAGCGCCTCCACCTGCCAGCGGCGGGCCAGCTCCGAGACCGCGATCCGGCCGCTGATCTTCTCGTGATAGGGCCGCAGCACGCCCTGGAAGGTGCTCAGCACCAGCGACTTGGTGGTCGAGGTGTGGAAGGTCGCCACGATCGGGCCCTCCGCGATCTTGAGGGCGAGCATGGACAGGCTCGGCGCGTTGGGCTCGTGGATGTGCAGGACGTCGAACTCGCCCGCGTCGATCCAGCGGCGGATACGGGTGTAGGCCGTCGGGCCGAAGGACAACCGCGCCACCGACCCGTTGTAGGGGATGGCCACGGCCTTGCCCGCCGACACGACGAAATCGGGCAGCGGGGTGTCGTCGGAGGCCGGGGCGAGCACCGAGACCTGGTGCCCGCGTTCGAGGAACACGCGCGCGAGCTCGACCACATGGGCCTGCACACCGCCGGGGACGTCGAACGAGTACGGGCAGACCATGCCGATCTTCATCGCGCCGCGCCCCCCGCCTGGATCTCGGCGATCCGCGCCAGGCGCTGCGGCGACAGGTCCGCCTCCCATTGGGGCTGCAGCATGTGCCAGTCCGCGGGGTGCTCGGCGATGTTGGCCGCGAACCGGTCGGCGAGCAGCTGGGTCGAGGCCGCGACCCCGCCCGAGACGTCCAGCGGCGCATCGGTTTTCAGGCCCCACCCCTCGGTGCCGTCCGGGTCCGTGGTGAACCAGGCGTGCACCGGCATGAGCGCGGCGCCGGTCTCGATGGCCAGTTTCGCCGCACCGGCGGGCATCCAGGTGCGCTCGCCGAAGAAGTCGACCGGCACCCCCTTGCCGGTGAGGTCGCGCTCACCCATCAGGCACACGATCTTGTTCTGCCGCAGCCGGTCGGCCAGCTGGGCGAAGGGCGGCTGCTCGCCGCCGGTGAGCGGGAACACCTCGAAACCGAGGCTCTCCCGGTAGGCGACGAACCGCTCGAACAGCGATTCCGGCTTCAGCCGCTCGGCCACGGTGGCGAAGGTGCCGTAGTGCTGTACCAGCCACACCCCGGCCATGTCCCAGTTGCCCGAGTGCGGCAGCACGAACACCACACCGCGGCCCCGCGCCAGCGCCGCGTCCAGGTGCTCGATCCCGTCGACGTGGTAGTCGACGGCCGTGTGGTCCATGGCCGGCAGCCGGAACGCCTCGCGCCAATAGCGCGCGTAGGAGCGCATGCTGTCGCGCAGCAGCTCCGCGGGCACCTCGGCGGGCGGGACGCCCAGCACGCGGGCGAGATTGCGGCGCAGCTGTTCCGGGCCGCCCTTGCGGCTGACCCGGTCCGCGCCGTAGTCGAACAGCCTGCGCGCGGTGCCCTCCGGCAGCGCGCGCACCAGCCGCCACCCCGCGGCGTAGCCGGCGTCGGCGGCCTTCTCCCGCAGGCTCACTGCGCCTGCTCCGCCACCGGGGGCGCGGCGGGCGGGATGACCACCCGCGCGCCCGGCGCGTTGCGCACCGCCAGCACCCGCTGGAACACCGTCACGATGCTCAGCACCGCCAGCGCCCACATCGCCAGGTGGATCGCCCAGGTCAGCCATTCGATGCCCCAGTAGCCGCCGATGCCGGTGAACCCGGCGCCGACCAGCACGATCACCAGCCGGTCGGGACGCTCGATGAGGCCGCCGTCGGCCGAGAGGCCGCTCGCCTCGGCGCGCGCCTTGGCGTAGGAGATCACCTGCGAGGTGACCAGCACGACCAGGGTCGCCACGAGCAGCGGCTTGCTCTGCTCGTGGTAGACCGCCCACCAGGCCAGCCCGGCGAAGATCGCGCCGTCGGCCACCCGGTCACAGGTGGCGTCGAGGACCGCGCCGTACTTCGTGCCGCCACCGCGGGCCCGGGCCATCGCGCCGTCGAGCATGTCGAACATGACGAACAGCCAGATGACCATGGTGCCCCAGAACAGGTGCCCGGTCGGGAACAGCGTCACCGCGGCCGCGATGGTCGCGGTGGTGCCGATCAGCGTCATGGCGTCCGGGGTCAGCCCCGTGCTCACCAGCGCTTTGCCCAGCGGCGCAGTCGCTTTCGCAAACGTCTGACGACCGAAGAAGCTGAGCACGACCTCAGTCCTCCCCTACCGTGCGGGACACCCGCACCCGATCGGCTCCGAGGTGCGCGATCGCGCGAGGATCACACATCTACGCCTCCCACGCCTCCGCCAGCAGCTGCCGCGTCTCGCGCAACAGCTGTGGCATCACTTTCGCGCCGCCGATGACGGTGATGAAATTCGCGTCCCCGCCCCAGCGCGGCACGATGTGCTGGTGCAGGTGGTCCGCCAGGGACCCACCGGCCACACCGCCGAGGTTGAGTCCGACGTTGAATCCGGCGGGCCGCGAGACCCGCTTCATCACGCGGATCGCCTGCTGGGTGAACGCCATCAGCTCCGAGCTCTCCTCGGGCGTCAGGTCCTCCAGGTCGGCCACCCGGCGGTAGGGCACCACCATCATGTGCCCCGGGTTGTACGGGTACAAGTTGAGCACGGCGTAGACGTGTTCGCCGCGGGCGATCACCAGGCCGTCCTCGTCCGACATCTTGGGAATGTCGGTGAACGGGTGCCCGGTGGCGTCCTTGGGCTTGACCGCGCCGGTGATGTAGTTCATCCGGTACGGGGTCCACAGCCGCTGCAGCCGGTCGGGCTCGCCGGGACCGTTGTCGACGATCGTCCCGGCGGGGAACTCCGGCACGGCGTGTTCGCTCATCACGAATCCTTCTGCGCCGCGACCACGTCGAACCCCTCGGCGGTGGGCGAGGCGTTCTCGCGTCGGCCGATCCAGTCCAGGACGGTGGCGACCGCGTCGTCGACCGGCACCCCGTTGACCTGGGTGCCGTCGCGGAAGCGGAAGCTGACCGCGTTCGCCTCGACGTCGCGCGCGCCGGCCAGCAGCATGAACGGCACCTTCTGCGCGGTCTGGTTGAAGATCTTCTTCTGCATGCGGTCGTCGCTGCGGTCGACCTGGGCACGCACGCCCGCGTCGCGCAGGCGCTCGATCACCCCGTCCAGGTGCTCGGCGAACGCCTCGGCGACGGGGATGCCCACCACCTGCACCGGCGAGAGCCAGGCCGGGAACGCGCCCGCGTAGTGCTCGGTGAGCACGCCGAAGAACCGTTCGATGGAGCCGAACAGGGCGCGGTGGATCATCACCGGACGGTGCTTGGCGCCGTCGGCGCCGGTGTACTCGAGCTCGAAGCGCTCGGGCAGGTTGAAGTCGAGCTGGATGGTCGACATCTGCCAGGTGCGGCCGAGGGCGTCCTTGGCCTGCACGGAGATCTTCGGGCCGTAGAACGCGGCCCCGCCCGGGTCCGGGACCAGTTCGAGACCGGAGTCGGTGGCCACCTTGCGCAGGGTCTCGGTGGCCTCCTCCCACAGCTCGTCGGAGCCGACGAACTTCTTCGGGTCCTTGGTGGACAGCTCGAGGTAGAAGTCGTCGAGGCCGTAGTCGCGCAGCAGCGAGAGCACGAACTGCAACGTGGTGGTCAGCTCCGCGTGCATCTGCTCCTTGGTGCAGTAGATGTGCGCGTCGTCCTGGGTCATGCCTCGCACGCGGGTCAGGCCGTGGATCACGCCGGACTTCTCGTAGCGGTACACCGAGCCGAACTCGAACAGCCGCAGCGGCAGCTCGCGGTAGGAGCGGCCCCGCGCGCGGAAGATCAGGTTGTGCATCGGGCAGTTCATCGGCTTGACGTAGTAGTCCTGGCCGGGCTTGCGCACGGTGCCGTCGTCGTTGAGCTCGGCGTCCAGGTGCATGGCCGGGAACATGCCGTCGCGGTACCAATCCAGGTGGCCGGAGACCTCGAACAGGTGGCCCTTGGTGATGTGCGGGGTGTTGACGAACTCGTAGCCCGCGTCGACGTGGCGGCGGCGCGAGTACTCCTCGAGCTCCTTGCGGATCACGCCGCCCTTGGGGTGGAACACCGGCAGGCCCGAGCCCAGCTCGTCGGGGAAGGAGAACAGGTCGAGCTCGAGGCCGAGCTTGCGGTGGTCGCGGCGCTCGGCCTCGGCCAGCAGGTGCAGGTACTCGTCGAGCGCCTCCTGCGACTCCCACGCGGTGCCGTAGATGCGCTGCAGGTCCTCGCGGTCCTGGTCGCCACGCCAGTAGGCGGCCGAGGACCGGGTCAGCTTGAAGGCCGGGATGAACTTGGTGGTGGGGATGTGCGGGCCGCGGCACAGGTCGCCCCAGACGGTCTCGCCGGTGCGCGGGTCGACATTGTCGTAGATGGTCAGCTCCTTGCCGCCCACCTCCATGACCTCGGGGTCGTCGATGCCGGACTTGTCGCTGATCAGCTCGAGCTTGAACGGCTCGCCCGCCAGCTCGACCCTGGCGTCCTCGACCTCGACCACGCGGCGCGAGAACCGTTGCGCGCCTTTGACGATCTTCTTCATCCGGGACTCCAGCCGGGCCAGGTCCTCGGGGGTGAAGGGCCGCTCGACCCGGAAGTCGTAGTAGAAGCCGTCCTTGATCGGCGGGCCGATGCCGAGCTTGGCCTCGGGGAACTCCTGCTGCACCGCCTGGGCGAGCACGTGCGCGGCCGAGTGCCGGATGACGCTGCGGCCGTCCTCGGTGTTGGCGGCGACGGCCTCGACCTCGGTGTCCAGCTCGGGGATCCACGACAGGTCCTTGAGCGCGCCGTCGGCGTCGCGCACCACCACGATCGTGTCG
>NZ_BAGK01000154.1 GCF_000308795.1 Nocardia thailandica NBRC 100428
ACCGGGCGGATGTAGAGCTTGGCGGTGGTCGCCAGCGCGCGGGCCTGCCCGCCGTCGTCACCGGGCACGGTGATCACCAGGTTGTCGCCCTCGATGGCCACCTCGGAGCCGGACACGCCGAGGCCGTTGACGCGGCGCTCGATGATGTCCTGGGCTTCCTTGAGGCTGTCGCGGCTCGGCTTGGAGCCGTCGGGGGTGCGTGCGGTCAGGGTGACCCGGGTGCCGCCCTGCAGGTCGATGCCGAGCTTGGGCGTGGGGGAATGATCACCGGTGAAGAACACCAGCGCGTAGATCACGGCCAGCAACGCGGCGTAGGCGCCGAGCAGCCGGTACGGATGCGCCGATCCCTGGGAAGGTGGCACAGCAGGTCATCTCCTAGGCGGAAGTCGAAACTGGAAGAGCGTCAGGGCACGGCGGCGCCCCGCGGGGACGCGACGGGCGCGCGCCCTCCGGCACGGACCCGCGCGGAGTCAGTCCTTGGTCAGCCGGGTCTCGGTCTGCTCGGCCGACTCCTCGACCGCGTCCGTGGCGGCCGGGGTCTCGGCGCCCGCCTCGGCCTCGGTGCTCGCGGTGTCGTCGGCGCGGACCTCGCGGATGGCCTGGCGCAGCCAGGTGGTGACGACGTCCTCGGCGATCTCGAGGTCGACCGAGGTCTCGTCGGCCTCGATCACGGTGCCGTACAGACCGGAGGTGGTGATCACCTGGTCACCGACCTTGAGGCTCTGCTGCATGTCCGCGACCTTCTCCGCCTCGCGCTTCTGTTTGCGGATGCCGAAGAACATCGGCACGAGCAGGGCGAGGATCAGCAGCGGAAACAGGAAGTCCATCGTCGGTGTCAGTCCCTAGTCGAGTGGTGGACGTGCAGGTACGCCAGACAGTCTGCCAGGAGTCGCGGGCGGTGACACACCGGACACCTGCTTCTACCACGAACCCCGCCCCCGGCACGGGCCGGAGACGGGGTCGGTGAGCGGGTGCGTACCTGGGTCAGGCGGGGGTTCCGTAGGCGTAGTCGTCCAGCGGGAACGACACCGCCTCCCGGTGGGCGTTCATCGTGCTGGTCGGCCGCAGCAGCGCGGCCTCGCCGTGCTGGTTGAAGTAGTAGCTGCGCGAGCCCGCGCAGTCCCCGCCGTAGAACACCGAGGAGTCCAGCTTGTCGGTGACGCGTGCCAGGAAGGCCGCGTTGGCCGACTCGGTCACCTCGAAGACCCGCTCGCCGCGGCGGAACAGCTCGCCGAAGAGCCTGCCCATGTGCTTCATCTGCGCCTCGATGGTGGTGAAGTAGGACAGGCCGCTGTAGGAGTACGGGCTGTTGAGGCTGAGGAAGTTGGGGAAACGGGGCACGGTGATGCCCTCGTAGGCCTGGAAGCGGTGCTCGCGCCAGAACGTGCCGAGGTCGCGGCCGTCGCGGCCGGTGATGGCGAAGGCCGGGAAGTTCACGTCCCACAGGTTGAACCCGGTGGCCAGCACCAGGGTGTCGATGCGGGTGGTCCGGCCGTCGGCGGTGACGATGCCGTCGGGTTCGATGCGCTCGATGGCGTCGGTCTCCAGCCGCACGTGGGGTTCGTTGAAGGTCTTGAAGTAGCGGTTGGAGAAGGTGGGGCGCTTGCAGCCGAAGTCGTAGTGCGGGGTCAGCCGGGCGCGGGTGTCGGCGTCGCGGACCTGGGCGCGCAGGTGGGCCTTGGCCAGGGTCGCGGCGACCCGGTTGAGCGGCTTGGCCTGCTTGTAGTGCAGCACGCCGAGCACCATGAGGGCCTCGAGCAGGCCGGTGTTGACCAGCCGGGCCGCCTTCTGGGTGACCGGCACCTTGGCGAACAGGTTCTGTACCGCGCCGGGGATGGGGGCGTCGATCTTGGGCACCACCCAGATCGGGGTGCGCTGGAACACCGTCAGCGCGGCGGCGGCGTCGGCGATCTCGGGGACCAGCTGCACGGCGGTGGCGCCGGTGCCGATGATCGCGACCCGGCGGTCGGTGAGGTCGAAGGAATCGTCCCAGGCGGTGGTGTGCAGGATCGTGCCCTCGAAGGACTCGATGCCGGGGAACGGCGGGGTGTAGGGCTGGGAGAGGAAGCCGGTGGCGGTCAGCAGGTAGCGGCCGGTCAGGCTGGTCCCGTCGGCCAGGGTGACCTCCCAGTGCTGCTCGGTCTCGTCCCAGCGGGCGGCGGTGACCGTGGTGCCGAAGCGCATGCGCCGGCGCAGGTCGTACTTGTCGGCCACGTGCTCGGCGTACTTCTTGAGCTCGGCGCCCGGGGCGAACAGCCGCGACCAGTACGGGTTGGGCTCGAAGGAGTAGGAGTAGGTGACCGAGGCGATGTCCACGGCCAGGCCCGGGTAGTGGTTGACATGCCAGGTGCCGCCGAGATCGTTCTCGCGCTCGAGGATCAGGTAGTCGGACAGGCCGAGCCGGTCGAGCTGGATGCCCGCGCCCATGCCGCCGAATCCCGCGCCGACCACGATTGCGTCGTGCCGAGGTGCCACGTCGAACCTCCGAAGATGCCGCGTGCCGACCCGCCGGTATCTGTGACGTGGCGACACATGATGAGTGACAACACAGTACCAGCGGTATCGGTGACCGACCAGCGCCGGAACCACCCCGCCCGACCGCACGGCGCAGGGCGCCCGAAACCGGTCACCCCGAACGGATTTCGCCCCGGACGTGGCGCGGATCACAGCGCGGCGCGGGGATCGGGTACCGACGGGTACGAATTACCGTCATCCGTAAAGCAGACATCCGGCGAACTGACACAATGACCGCTGTGACCCCTGACGAAGTGTGCCGCACTCATTTCGCCATGCCCACCCTCGGCCATCGCGGTTACCACGCCGACGAGGTCGACGCCTTCCTCCAACAGGTTTCGGCCACCCTCACCGGGCACGGCAGGCTCACCGCCGACGACGTCCGGCACGTGCATTTCGGCGCGCCCCGCTTCGGCGGCCGCGGTTACCAGGCCGACCAGGTCGACGACTTCCTCGACCGCGTCCGTACCGAACTCGAGCAGCGCCAGCACGGCGCGCGCCCGGTGCCCGCCGGCCGGGCCCGCTCCGGCGCGACCGCCGTGCTGACCCCCGACGACGTGCACAACATGCGTTTCACCGCGGCCGCCGTCGGCTACCGCGGCTACAACGAGGAGGAGGTCGAGGCCTTCCTCGACCTCGTCGCGGCCACCCTGGCCCACGACGGCCCGGGCAGCCTCACCGCCGCCGACGTGCGCGAGGTCCGCTTCACCGACGCCCGGCGCGGCACCCGCGGCTACACCCGCGAGGAGGTCGACGCCTTCGTCGACCTGGTCGTCGCCGCGATCGACCGGGGCTGATCCGGCGCGGCGCGGTCAGCCCTGGATGCTGTGCAGTTCGGCCTCGGTCAGGTCGTCGGGGAACACGAACTTGCGCAGCGCCCAGAAGCGGAACGCCATGGCGAGCAGCACGCCGAGGATCTGCCCGGAGACGAAGTTGGCCACCGCCTGGACCACCGGGCTGACCTCGGGCACCCGCAGGTTCAGCACGTAGAGCGAGATCGCCTGCGGGATCATCGTCACCCCGATCCCCAGCGCGCTGACCGCGAAGAACAGCGCCGCCTCGTGGTGACGCTGCCGGCCGCCGCGGGTGCGGAACGACCATTCGCGGTTGAGCAGGTACGAGGCGATGGTCGCGATCAGCGCGCCGAGCAGACGGGCGGTCAGCGGCTTCTCGCCGAGCACGGTCAGCTTCACCGCGTAGACCACGCCCGTATCGATGAACCAGGTGACGGCGCCGACGACCGCGAACTTCAGCAGCTCCCGGTTGCGGATAAGCGTAGAGCGCAGCGGTTCCGGGACGTGGGAGAGCACGGTCGCGACCAGCATGCGGGCGACGATAACCGAACGGGCGCCGCCGCGCTCAATCGAACAGAGCCGGGCTGTCGGCGTTCTCGCGGCCGCGGACCTCGATCGCGCCGATGACCAGGTCCGGCGGCGGCACGAGCCCGAGGTGTTCCCAGGCGGCCGCGGTCGCCACCCGGCCGCGCGGGGTGCGCGCCACCAGACCCGCGCGCACGAGGAAGGGCTCGCACACCTCCTCGACGGTGGCGGCCTCCTCCCCCACCGCGACGGCCAGCGTCGACACGCCGACCGGCCCGCCGCCGAAGCCGCGGACCAGGGCGCCGAGCACCGCCCGGTCGAGCCGGTCGAGACCGAGCCCGTCGACGTCGTAGACCTCGAGCGCGGCCCTGGCCACGGCCAGCGTGATCACGCCGTCGGCGCGGACCTCGGCATAGTCGCGGACCCGGCGCAGCAGCCGGTTGGCGATGCGCGGCGTGCCGCGCGAGCGCCCCGCGACCTCGGCGGCGGCGTCGGCCTCGATGGTGACGCCGAGGATGCGCGCGGACCGCTGCAGGATGCGCAGCAGTTCCTCGGGTTCGTAGAAGTCCATGTGGCCGGTGAAGCCGAAGCGGTCGCGCAGCGGACCGGTCAGCGCGCCGGAGCGGGTGGTGGCGCCGACCAGGGTGAACGGCGAGATGTCGAGCGGGATGGAGGTGGCGCCGGGGCCCTTGCCGACGACCACGTCGACGCGGAAGTCCTCCATGGCCAGGTACAGCATCTCCTCGGCGGGCCGGGCCATGCGGTGGATCTCGTCGATGAACAGCACGTCGCCCTCGACCAGGTTCGACAGCATGGCGGCCAGGTCGCCCGCGCGCTCGAGGGCCGGGCCCGAGGTGATGCGCAGGGCGGTGCCGAGTTCGGCGGCGATGATCATGGCCATGCTGGTCTTGCCGAGGCCGGGCGGGCCCGAGAGCAGCACGTGGTCGGGGGTCGCGCCGCGCTGCTTGGCGCCGCGCAGCACCAGCGCCAACTGTTCGCGGACCCGGGGCTGGCCGATGAAGTCGTCGAGCGAGGTGGGGCGCAGGCCGGTCTCGAGCTCCCCGTCGGAGTCGAGACGGCTCGCGCTGACGGCGGATTCGGGGTCGTCGTCGTACATGACCTACCTGTTCTTGCCCAGCAGGGCCAGGGCGGCGCGCAGGGCGACCGAGGTCGTGGCGGCCGGGTCGTCGGACAGCACGGAGTCCACCGCCTGTTCGGCCTGCCGGGCGGGGAAGCCGAGCCCGACGAGCGCCTCGATCACCTGGTCGCGCACCGGGGTCGCGGGCACGACGCGTTCGGCGCCGGGCGCGCCGGTGGGCACCGGGACCAGGTTCACCTTGTCGCGCAGTTCGACCACCATGCGCTCGGCGCCGCGCTTGCCGATGCCGGGGACCCGGGTCAGCGCGGCGACGTTGCTCTCGGCGAGCGCCTTGCGCAGGGCCTCGGGTTCCAGGACGGCCAGCACGGCCATGGCCAGGCGTGGGCCGACGCCGGAGACCGTCTGCAGCAGGCCGAACAGGTCGCGGGCCTCGGTGTCGGCGAAGCCGAACAGGGTCATCGAGTCCTCGCGCACGATCATCGCGGTGTAGAGGCGGACCTCCGCGCCGCGGGTGAGCCCGGCCAGCGTGGACGGGGTGGCGTTGAGGCGATAGCCCACCCCCGCGGCCTCGAGCACGACGTGATCGAGCGCGATCTCGAGGACCTCACCGCGTACCGACGCGATCACCCGCGCACCGCCTTCCGTTGTTCGGCCAGCCGTTGTTCGTAGCGTTGCCGCGCCGCGTCGGCCCTGGCCTGTGCCTCGGCCATGCGCTCGAGCAGCGGGGCCCGCCAACAATGACAGATCGCCAGCGCCAGCGCATCGGCGGCGTCGGCGGGCTTGGGCGCGACCTGCAGGCCGAGGATGCGGGTGACCATCGCGGTCACCTGCGCCTTGCCCGCGGTGCCGCTGCCGGTGACCGCGGCCTTCACCTCGCTGGGGGTGTGGAAGGCGACCTTGATGCCACGGCGCGCGGCGGCCAGCGCGATGACCCCGCCCGCCTGCGCGGTGCCCATGGCGGTGCGCACGTTGTGCTGGGCGAAGACCCGTTCGATGGCGACGGCCTCGGGGCGGTGGGTGTCCATCCACTCCTCGGCGGCGTCGGACACGCGCAGCAGCCGGTGGGCGAGTTCGAGGTCCTGGGGGGTGCGCACCACGTCGACGGCCAGCGCGGAAACCCTTCGGCCGGGCCCGCTCTCGACCATCGAGATCCCGCACCGCGTGAGCCCGGGGTCGACGCCCATCACCCGCACGGGGACCCCCTTCGAAGACGCGAACAGTTGTTCGAAGTCTAGAGCACGCCGGCGACACGGCGGACCAGCGACACGGGACCGTCATACCTAGAGCTGCTAGGGTTCATACCTGACGGTGCTAGGTATAGGAGCACGATGCACATCGACAAGGATCTGGTGGCCGCCTCGGCGACGCCGCTGGTGCTGGCGATTCTCGCCGAGGGCGAGTCCTACGGGTACGCGATCCTCCAGCGGGTGGACACGCTGTCCGGCGGGCGGATGCAGTGGAGCGACGGGATGCTCTACCCGCTGCTGCACCGGCTCGAACGCCTCGGCTACGTCTCGGCGGCGTGGCGCACGGCCGAGACCGGGCGGCGCCGCAAGCACTACACCCTCACCCCGGCCGGCCGGGAAGCGCTGGCGGAGCGGCGTTCCCAGTGGGAGGTGGTGGCCTCCTCGCTCGAGCAGCTGTGGCGCACCGCCGCGCTGCCGCCCGCCGACGCGAAGGGATGGGCGTGATGGACGCCGACCTCGAAGAGCAGATCGGCCTGTGGCGCGGGTACGTGGCGCGGCGCGGCGCGATCGCCGCGGCCGACGTGGACGAGATGGAGGACCATCTGCGCAGCCAGGTCGGCGACCTCGAGTCCGCCGGCCTCAGCGCCGACGAGGCGTTTCTCGTCGCGGTCAAGCGGATGGGCAGCGTGGACGCGCTGTCCCGGGAGTTCGCCCGCGAGCACTCCGACCGGCTGTGGAAGCAGCTGGTGCTGGTCGCCGACGAGGCGGGCGACGGCGACGACCGGATCAGGGAACTGCTGGTGGCGTCGGGATTCGCGGTGGCGGCGGGCGCCGCGCTGAAGGCCGGGATCGAGCTGCTGGGCGAGGACCGGCTGCCGGTGAACCTGAGCCTGCTCGTGCTGCCGTTCCTGGCCGGCTTCTTCGCCTGGAAGCGGCGGCTCGCGCCGCCCGCGCTCGGCGTGCTCGCGGCGGCCTTCGCCGTCCTGGCCGTCCTGGTGAACGTCTACCCGTTCGCGCGCGGCGGCGACACCGAGATCCTGGTGGCCGTCCACGCCCCGATCGTCGCGTGGTTCGCGGTCGGGCTCGCCTACGCGGGCGGGGACTGGCGCTCGGACCGGCGGCGGATGGACTTCGTGCGGTTCACCGGCGAATGGGTCGTCTACCTGACGCTGCTGGCGCTGGGCGGCGGCGTGCTGACCGGGCTGACGGTGGGGGTGTTCGGGGCGGTCGGCGTCGACGTCGAGTGGTTCGTGCAGGGCTGGGTGCTGCCCTTCGGCGTCGCGGGGGCGATGGTGGTCGCGGCGTGGCTGGTGGAGGCCAAGCAGAACGTGGTGGAGAACATCGCCCCGGTGCTGACCCGGGTCTTCACCCCGCTGACCGTGCTCATGCTCGTCGCGCTGCTGGTCGCGTTCGCGACCACGCGCAGCGTGATCGACGTCGACCGCGACCTGCTCATCCTCATGGACCTCGTGCTGGTGCTGGTCCTCGGCCTGCTGCTCTACGCGCTCTCGGCGCGGCCGCCGCACGGCGCGCCCGACCTGTTCGACCGCCTCCAGCTGGCGTTGGTCGTCGCGGCGCTGGCGGTGGACGTGGTGACCCTGTCGGCCATGGCGGGCCGCATCGCCGAGTTCGGCGTCAGCGCCAACAAGGCGGTCGCGCTGGGGCTGAACCTGGTGCTGCTGGTGAACCTGGCGTGGTCGGCCCGCCTCGGCCTGGCGTTCGTGCGGGGGCGGGTCGGCTTCGCCGCGCTCGAGCGGTGGCAGACCGGCTACGTGCCGGTCTATCCCGCCTTCGCGGCCGCCGTGGTCGTCGCGATCCCACCGCTGTTCGGCTTCGTCTGAACCACGGCCGCGACCGGACGGGCCTCCGGCGCGCCCGGTCAGTCCAGCGCGGTGCGGAAGGCGGCCAGCGCCCGGTCGTCGAAGAGCACGAATCGCACCTGCTCGATCGCACCCGCCGAGGCGCGGACGGCCGCCACCGCGATGCGCGCACCGTCGTCGATCGGCCAGCGGTACACGCCGGTGGAGATGGCCGGGAAAGCGACCGTCGCCGCGCCGAGTCCGCCTGCCACCCGTAGGGATTCGCGATAGCAGGAGGCGAGCAGGTCGCTCCGGTCCTCGGTGTCCGACCACACCGGTCCCACCGTGTGGACGACCCAGCGGGCGGGCAGGTCGCCCGCGGTGGTGGCCACCGCCTGCCCGGTCTTCAGGCCGCGGCCCAGGTGCCCGGCGCGCAGGGCCCGGCACTCGGCCAGGATGGCGGGCCCGCCCCTGCGGTGGATCGCCCCGTCCACGCCACCGCCGCCGAGCAGGGAGGAATTGGCGGCGTTGACGACCACGTCGACCTCCTGGGTGGTGATGTCGCCGCGTACCGCGATCAGTTCCGTCATGCCGCGAGTCTGCCGCATCCCGTCACCGCGTTGCCAGGGCTTTCGGAGGCGGTTCACAGCGGATCTCGAGGAACGCCGCCGACACTGCGCGGGTGCCCGTGAACCGTGTCGCGCCCGCCGTCGTTCCGCCGCCCGTCCCACCGTCCGCGCCGCAGGTCACCGGCGGCACCGGATTCCACCAGGGCACCGCGCTGCTGCACGGCTGGTTGCCCGCGACGGTGGAGGCGGTGGCGGCGGGCCTGCTCGTGGTCGCGGTGACGCGGCGGTCGCGGGGCTGGTGGCGGTGGCGCCTTCCGGTGTGCGCGTGGCTCGGCGCGCTGGTCGCGGGCGGGTCCTGGTGGTACACGGTCGACGAGGGGTTGGCGTCGGATCCGGCGCCGGTCACGCTGTGGCTGGCGATCGGCGGGTTCGCGGCGGCCGTGGCGGTGGCGGTCCTCGGCTGGGCGGGCGCGCGCTGGTGGCGGCGCGGCGTGGCGCTCCTGGCGGTCCCGGCGACGCTGCTGGCCGCCGGTGTCGTGCTCGACGAGTGGGTCGGCTACTACCCGACCGTGGAGTCCGCCTGGGGCGCGCTCACCGCCGAACCGCTCCCCCATCAGGTCGACCCCGGCGACCTCGCCGCGCTGCGCGGCACGCGTCCCACCGAGGGCCGGATCGTGCCGGTCACGATTCCCGATGCGGCGCAGGGCTTCCCGCACCGCACCGAATACGTGTACCTCCCGCCCGCCTGGTTCGCCGGGCCCACCCCGCCCGCGCTGCCGGTGCTGATGATGATCGGCGGCGAGTTCAACACCCCCGCCGACTGGATCCGCAGCGGCCGGATCATGCCCGCCGTCGACGCCTTCGCCGCCGCGCACGGCGGGCAGGCGCCGATCCTGGTGTTCGTCGACTCCAGCGGCAGTTTCAACACCGACACCGAATGCGTCGACGGCCCGCGCGGCGCGGCCGCCACCCATCTCGTCCGTTCCGTGCCGCAGTACGTGACAAGCACCTTCGGCGCGTCGGCCGACCCGGGCCGCTGGGCGGTGGCGGGCTGGTCGATGGGCGGCACGTGCGCGGTCGACCTGGCCGCCATGCATCCCGAGCTCCTGCGCACCTTCCTCGACATCGCCGGGGACCTCGGCCCCGCCTCGGGCACCAAGGAGCAGACCGTCGCCCGTCTCTACGGGGGCGATGCCGCCGCCTGGGACCGCTACGACCCGGCGACGGTCCTGACCGCGCACGGCCCCTACACCGGAGTGGCCGGGCTGTTCGACGATCTCGCCCCACCCACGCACGGCGGTCCGCCCCGCGACGACCACCAGGTCCGGCCTCGGCCTCGGCCCGACGAGGACTCGATCGGCTTCGGCGGCCGCGACGGCGCGGGCGGCCAGGTCCGGCCGGGCGCCGCGACCACGCTCTGCGAGCGCGCCCGCGCGGTCGGCGTCGACTGCACCGTCTACACGACGCCCGGTGGGCACACGTGGCAGTTCGCGAGCGCCGCGTTCACCTCCGCGCTGCCCTGGCTCGCGGCCCGGGTCGGCATCGCCTGAATCCGGTTCAGGACACGGCGAATTCGGTGGTGGCGCCGCCGATCGGGAACCGGCCGCCCGCGGCGTCCCTGCGGTCGCCGGAGTAGACGAGGCGGAACGTGCCCTCGGTCCCCTCGGGCACGGTCCAGCTCAGCGTCACCGTCGAGGCCGCCGTCCCGGTGCGCGCCCAGCGGAATTCGGTGCACCAGTCGTTGTCGTCGTGGACGGTGCGCCAGTCCGGGCCCTCGCGCCGCTGCACCTCGAGATAGGTGCCGCCGTGGCGCAGGTCGTTGTGGGGATGGGCGCCCGCGAAGGTGGCGACCACGGTCTCGCCCGGCCGACAGCTCGCGGGAGGCTCGCTGAGCACCTCGCCGAAGGCGTGCCCGGCGGGCGGTTCGTCGGCGGGGATCGGCGGGACGAGATCGGGCTGGAATCCGGACTTGTCCAGGGGTGCGGGGCCGCGGCCCAGGTCGCCGCCCGCCGCGAGAGCGCGGGCGAGCCGGTCGAATTCCTGCAGGTAGGCCGACAGGGTCCAGCGCCCGAACAGGGTCTCCCCGCCCTCGTACTGCTGCGCGTCGTACTCCTCGGGCGTGGTGACGTACTGGGTGTAGCCGTTCGAATAGCCCTGCAGCAGCACGTTCTCCACGGGGGTGCCCAGCGCGCGGGCCACCACCCGGCGCACCCGCAGCCCGGCCACCACGGTGAACTCGGCGGGCGCCGCGGCCAGCACGAGCTCCCCGATGCGCAGGATCTGGATCGGCACGATCTGGGGCACCCACGGCCCCGCGGGCAGCAGGCCGAGCGGCGCGGCGATCAGCTTGGGCGCCTGCACATCCCGCATCCACTGGGCGACGGGCGCGTCGAGGCCGCCCACCGCGGCGACGAACGGATTCGTGGTGCCCTCGCGCAGGAATCCCAGCTGGGAACGCCAGTTGTCCTCGGTGCTCGTGGCCGCGCCCGCCGCGCCCATCATCGCCGGGCCGGTGCGCGCGGGCTTCCCGTCGGGGGTCCAGGTGCCGTCGATCTCGATGGCGGACAGGTCGAGGTAATGGGTGATCGCGCCGACCCCGCCCGCCCGCATCGGCCGGGCGAGCGCGAACGCCGTCCGGCCCGCCTGGTACTGGCGTTCGCCGATGATCGCGCAGTTGAGCCGGTTGTCCTCGGTGGGACCGGAGGGATGCATGAACGCCAGGTTCAGGTTCGGGGTCAGGTCGCCCGCGTTGGTCTGCGGGAAGGCCGCGACGAAGGCCGCGGGCCCGTCGGTGTGGCGGACGCCGTGCTCGTCGTGCTCCCAGCGGTAGCTGGCGTAGCCCTTGTTGTCCCCGGCGATGAGGTAGTTGCGGTCGGTCAGCGAGGTGCCGTGGGTGGCGAACCAGGTGATCGCGCCGACGTCGGTCCCGCCGCGCGAGAGCCGCAGCACGGTGACGGCGGGGTCGATCGCGTCCGGGAAGAGCGCCTTCTCCTCGGCGGGGTTGCGGTCGAAGGCGCCGCGCGAGCGATTGGCGCTGGCGTCGAAGAGTTCCCCGCGGCCGAGGCGTACGGTGCCCGGCGCCAGGGACTCGTGCGCGCGCACCACGGCCTCGACGATGCCGTCGACCTCGGCGCGGTAGGACGCGGCCTTGAATCCCATGGCCGCCAGCGAGTAGGCGAAGTCCCAGGAGGTGCCCGCGCAGGAGGCGTGGGTGTGGGTGGCGTTGAGGTTGACGTTGGTCTCGGTGTAGAGGTCGCCGAAGCGGCGGCCCAGTTCCGCGATCACGCCGAGGTGCACCGACTGGAACAGGCAGGCCACGTCGGCGGTCACGAAGACCACCCGCTGCCCGGTGGCCCGGTCGGCGATGACGTAGGCGCGCGCCCAGCAGCGTTGCAGCAGTCCCTCGGCGATCTGCTCGGCGTCGGAGTAGCCCATCATGGCCTGCCCGGCGACGGCTCCGGTCATGTCGGCGATCCCGCATCCCACCAGGTAGCCGGTCTCGCTCTGCGCTCCCGCCCGGACGGCACCGGGGCCTGCCAGCCCCGCCGCCGCCGAGGACAGCACCGCACCGGCCAGGACCGCTCGACGCGACACGTTCATTCGGTACTCCTCCCCCTCCTCCCCGCAGCCCGGGGTTCACGAACTGGACACTTGACTAGTTCGTGAACTATGACACACCGCGCCGATCTTGTCAGCCCCCGCGCCGAAAAACGCCGAAGGGCCCCGGCACGGCGCCGGAGCCCTTCGCGCGACCGCGCTTTCGCGCTCAGTCGTCGAGCTGCGCGGCGACCTCGTCGGAGATGTCGACGTTGGTGTAGACGTTCTGCACGTCGTCGCTGTCCTCCAGCGCGTCGACCAGCTTGAGGACCTTGCGGGCGCCGTCCACGTCCACGGCCACCGAGACCGAGGGCTGGAAGCCGGACTCGGCCGAGTCGTAGTCGACACCGGCGGACTGCAGCGCCGAACGCACGGCGATCAGATCGCCCGGCTCGCTGATGATCTCGAAGGAATCGCCCAGGTCGTTGACCTCCTCGGCGCCGGCGTCGAGGACGTGCTCGAGCACGTCGTCCTCGGACAGACCGTTCTTCTCGAGGGTCACCACACCCTTGCGGGCGAACAGGTAGGCCACCGAACCCGGGTCGGCCATGTTGCCGCCGTTGCGGGTCATCGCCACCCGGACCTCGCCCGCGGCGCGGTTGCGGTTGTCGGTGAGGCACTCGATGAGCACCGCGACACCGTTGGGGCCGTAGCCCTCGTACATGATGGTCTGCCAGTCGGCGCCGCCGGCCTCTTCGCCACCGCCGCGCTTGCGGGCGCGCTCGATGTTGTCGTTGGGGACCGACGACTTCTTCGCCTTCTGGATGGCGTCGTACAGCGTCGGGTTACCCGCAGGGTCACTACCACCGGTGCGGGCCGCCACCTCGATGTTCTTGATCAGCTTGGCGAAGAGTTTGCCGCGCTTGGCGTCGATCCCCGCCTTCTTGTGCTTGGTGGTGGCCCATTTGGAGTGGCCGCTCATGCCCTACTTCCTTCAGGTCGGTTGCGTGTCTGCCCGGGCGGACAACACCGCAAGCCTACTCACCGGAGGCGGCGTCGTTCATCACGGGTTCAGCCCGTGTCCGCCGGGGCGGGCGCGCGCTCAGCCCCGCGCGCGCACCAGATCGACGAACAACCGGTGCACCCGCAGATCCCCGGTGACCTCCGGATGGAAGGAGGTGGCCACCACGTCGCCCTGGCGCGCGGCCACGATCCGGCCCGCGAACGGCCCGTCGGGCACCCGCGCCAGCACCTCGACCCCCGGCCCGACCCGCTCCACCCACGGCGCCCTGATGAACACCGCGCGCACCGGGCCGTCGAGGCCGGCGAAGTCCAGGTCGGTCTCGAAGGAGTCGACCTGGCGGCCGAAGGCGTTGCGCCGCACGGTCATATCGATACCGGACAGGTGCTCGGCGTCGGCGCGGGTGTCGAGGACCTCGGAGGCGAGCAGGATCATCCCGGCGCAGGAGCCGTAGGCGGGCATGCCCTCGCGCAGCCGCTGCCGGACCGGCTCGAGCAGCTCGAACACCTGCAGCAGCTTGGAGATGGCCGTCGACTCCCCGCCGGGCAGGACCAGCGCGTCCACCGCGGCCAGTTCCTCCGCGCGGCGCACGAGCACCGCCTCGGCGCCGCATTCGGCGAGGGCGGCCACGTGTTCGCGCACATCGCCCTGCAGAGCGAGGACGCCGACGACGGGACGGGAGGAGGTTGCGTTCACCCGGCCGAGCTTACGGATGGCGCCGGTGTGCGCCCGCTCACGCTCGCCGCGCGGTCAGTCCCGGCGCAGGGTCCGGATGAGGCCCTCCTGCATCACCATGGCCACCAGGTTGCCCGCCCGGTCCCAGATCTTCCCCTCGGTCAGCGCGCGGCCCGCCTGCGCCGACGGGGAGGACTGGTCGTAGAGCAGCCACTCGTCGGCGCGGAACGGGCGGAGGAACCACATGGCGTGGTCGAGCGACGCGTCCTGGGTGGGGGTGTCGGGGTGGATGGCCTTGGACGAGCCGAGCAGGGTCATGTCGCTCATGTAGGCCAGGGTGCACACGTGGAAGAGGTGGTCGTCGGGCAGCGGGTGGCGGTAGCGGAACCACACCTGCTGGGCCGAGACCACGCCCTCGCGCTGGGTGGCCTGCCCCGGCGGCACGTGCCGGATGTCCCAGTGCTCCCATTCGCGCATGGCCCACAGGCGTTCCGGGCTCAGCGTGGTGCTGGCGTCGGGCAGGTGGTCCGGCGGCTCGACCGTCGGCATGACGTCCTGGTGCTCGGGCCCCTGGTCGCCGTGGTGGAAGGAGGCCGACATCATGAAGATGGCCTGGCCGTCCTGGATGCCGGTGACCCGGCGGGTGCAGAACGAGCGGCCGTCGCGGATGCGCTCGACCTGGTAGACCGTGCGCGCGAGCGGGTTGCCCGGGCGCAGGAAGTAGCCGTGCAGCGAGTGCACGCGGTAGGCGGGGTCGACGGTGCGCACGGCCGAGACCAGCGCCTGGCCCGCCACCTGGCCGCCGAAGGTGCGGGGCAGCTGGGATTCGGTGATCGCCCCGCGGAAGATGTCACGCTCGAGCCGCTCGATCTCGAGGGCCTCTTCGATGGTCGCCATGATCTGGACAGTAGCCCGGCCGCGCCGCGCGGAGCCCGGCGGCTCGCCCCGTACCGGCCGTTCGGTCCGATGTGATAAGGACCGGTGGTGCCCCGTTTCGCCCCGATCACGCCCGCCGCCTTCGCCGCGCTGGTGGCCGACCGGCTCGCCGCGCTGCCCGGCAGGCGGGTGCTCGCCGTCGACGGCGCCGACGCCGCCGAACCCCTCGCCGCGGCCGCGCGGATCGTCGAGGCCGTGCGCGAGCGCGGGCGGTCGGCCGAGACGGTCGCGCTGCACGACTTCGTGCGCCCGGCCTCGCTGCGCATGGAGTTCGGCCACACCGACGAATGGTCCTATCGCCGCGCGTGGTTCGACTACGCGGCGGTGCGGCGGGAGATCCTGGTCCCGCTCCGCGAGCGGGGCACGTGGCTGCCCGCGCTCTGGGACGAGGCGGCCGACCGCTCGGCCCGCGCCGCGGTGCGCGCCGCCCCGGCGGATCTGGTGCTCGTGCTCGCCGGGCCGATGCTGCTGGGCCGTGACCTGCCCTTCGACCTCACCGTGGAACTGGCCGTGAGCGAGGCGGCGCTGCGCCGCCGCACCCCCGCCGCCGAGGCGTGGACGCTGCCCGCGCTGGCCGCGCACCGCGCGGAGCACCCGCAGGAACCGACCTGGTCGCTGCGCTGGGACCACCCGGACCGGCCCGCCCTGCGGACGTGACGAGACCCCGCCCGGAGGATCCGGACGGGGTCTCGCTCGGCACTGCCTAGGCGCAGGCGGTGGACTGCTGGCCCAGGTTGGTGAGCATGGTGCAGGCCCACGACTTCTGGACCTTCCACTTGCCGTCCTCGGCCACGAACGGCACGTCGACCACGTTGGTCTGGCCGTTGAGGGTGAAGTTGGCCTTGGCGTTGACGCTGTCACCGAAGGAGGTCACCTCGGTGACCTGCACCTGCACGTTGGCGTCCTTGGCGGCCTGGGCCAGGCGGTTCGGCAGCTCCGGGTCGGCCTGGGCGCCCTGGACGAACTCCAGCTTCTGCTCGTTCGGGATCGACGGGTCGAGCGCGGTGTTCAGCTGGGCGTTGAGCTCGGCCACGGTCGGCACGGGGGGCAGGTTCGCGGCCGACGTCGCGGACGTCTTCACACTGGTGGTGGTCTTGGCAGCGGTCGTGGTGGTGCCCTTGTCGTCGCTGCACGCACTCAGTCCCAGAGCCGCAACCACGGCCAGGCCGGCGATCGCGACACGTCCGGTCGTCCGAAGCTTCATCCACTCGTCCTTTACTTGGTCGGGGTCGGTTGTCCGACTGGCAGGCACCCGATCGCGCGCCACAGGCGAGGCCGGCGACGATGCCACGCGCCGGACGCTACCGAGCGAACTTGTGGGAATCCTGAGATGGGGTCCGCCCAACCATGAGAGTTACCCGGATTCACACCAAACGATGCCCGCCGTCGACGTGCAGCACGGTACCGGTCATGAACGGATTCCGCACTACCGCAAGGAAAGCTCGGGCGATGTCGTCGGGCGTGCCGAGCCGGCCGCCGGGCAGCCGGGCCGCCATCGCCCGATGTCGTTCGGCCTTCTCGGCCCCGGCGAAGGCGTCCCAGATCGGCGTGTCGACCCAGCCGGGGGACACCGCGTTGACCCGCACCGGGCCCAGTTCCACCGCCAGCGCGGCGGTGAGCCCGGCCAGTCCCGCGTTGACCATGGCGACCAGCGAACCGCCCGGCGCCGGGCGGTAGGCGGCGATGCCGGAGGTGAAGGTGAGCGATCCGCGCTCGGCGAGCCGGGCGTACCTGGCCACCAGCGCGGGACCGATCATCTTGGCGGCCACCACCTTCGCCGCCACCTCGGTGTCGAAGGCGGCGATCGGCTGGTAGGCGCCGGTCATGTCGGCGGCGGTGACCACGACGTGGTCGATCTCGCCCGTGGCGGCGAACAGCGCCGCCACGTCGTCCTCGCGGGTGATGTCGGCGACGTGGGTGCGCAGGGTGCCGGCACGGCCGCCGAGTTCGCGCGCCGCGGCCGCCAGCCGATCCGCGGACCGCCCCGCGATCGTGACCTCGCCGCCCTCGGCGAGCAGGGTGGCGGCCAGCGCCAGACCCATTCCCGAGCTGCCGCCGATGATCACCGTTCTCTCGTTCTCTGTCATAGGTCCAGCTCAGCACCGGTCCGTGGGGAAAGCCATGTGGCAGTTCCGCACTCGTGTGAGGCGGCGCCTAACACCGGAGGTGGGGACGGGCCGGCCCGCGGGTCAGCCGGTCGCGTCCCAGGGGAATTCGGCGACCAGCGGGTGCTGGGTGGCGGTGCGGTGGATCGCCAGGTACTCGACGCGGAGGGCCCCGCCCGCGAGGGGCCGCCACGCCAGGCCGGGATGGTCGCGGACGCGGGCCGAGCCGAGGCCGATCAGGTCGAGCCGGGCCGGGAGGACGGCGAGCATCTGCGCGTGGCCCATCGCGTTCTCGCTGAGGCGGACCCGGGCGCCGCGGGCGGCCAGTTCGGCCAGGAGATGGGCGTGCAGCCCCGGCGCGGCCTCCCGGGCGAACAGGATCAGCTCGTGGCCGGCCAGGTCGGCCGGGGCGATCTCGGGGCGACGGGCGAGGGGGTGCGCGGCGGCGAGGACGACGCCGAGGTCCTCCGTGGCGACGACGCGCGCGGTGAGGTGGCCCGGCAGGTCGAGCGGGGCGCGGACCAGGGCGAGGTCGACCTCGCCCGCCTCGACCATGCGCAGCTGCTCGGCGGAGGTGCCGCCGGTGAGGACGAGCCGGGCGCCGACGGCGCGCGCGGCGTGGTCGGCCCGCCGGGCCAGCGCGGGCGGCGCGCCGTTGAGGAGGCCGAAGCGCACCACCTCGCCGCCGCCCGCGGTCACCCGGCGGGTCGCGCGCGCGGTCTCGTCGGCGGCCGCCAGGACCGTCCGTGCCCCGCGCAGCAGCGTCTCCCCCGCCGGGGTCAGCGCGACCTGCGGCTCCCGCACCAGCAGCGGCCCGCCCAGTTCGCGCTCCAGCACGCGGATCTGCTGGCTCAGCGTCGGCGTGGTGACGAACAGGCGTTCCGCGGCCCGCCGGAAGTGCAGTTCCTCGGCGAGCACGACGAAATACCGCAGCTGCCGCAACTCCACCGCCCGACCCTATCCGCCGCCGCCCGGCGCGCCCCGACCGCTCACCGGGCGAGGAACACCGCCAACCCGAGACCGCCGACGCCGATGGCGATCTTGAGCGGCCCCGGCGGGATGACCTTCACCAGCGGCGGCCCGCACCAGCCGCCGGCCAGCGCGCCGAGGGCGAGCGCCACCGCGGCCGCCCAGTGCACCGGGCCGAAGACCGCGAAACCGACCGCGGCGACGAGGTTGGAGATGCCGAGCAGGAAGCTCTTGAGCACCGTGGCGCTCCACAGCGTCTCACTCGTGCACAGCAGCATCAGCGACAGGAAGATCACCCCGGCGCCCGCGCCGAAGTAGCCGCCGTAGACCGCGGTCAGGAAGATGCCGGCCGGCACGAGGCGCGGCAGGTGCGCCTCGCCGAGATGCCTGCGCACGAGCGGCTGGACCAGCAGCGCCAGCGAGGCCAGCGCCACCAGCGCGGGCACGATCCGCTCGAAGACCCTCGGCGGGGCGACCAGCAGCAACACCGCCCCGAGCACCCCGCCGAGCGCCGACAGCACCGACCACCGGACCAGCGTCGGGCCGCGCCCGGTCAGCTCGCGCCCGGAGTTCGCGGTGGCGCCGACCCCGATCGCCACCAGCGACACGGTGTTGGTCACGTTCGCCGCCACGGGCGTCAGGCCGGCCGCGAGCAGGGCGGGGTAGGACACGATCGAGGCCATCCCGGTGACGAACCCGACGATGCCGGTGCAGAATCCCGCGACGACCAGCAGCAAGAGTTCGGGCCAGGTCACGTACCGACCCTACGGTATGTTCTGTGGCCCTCCTCGCCGCGGGGCGCCGTGCCGAGGCCGCGGCGACCGCCCGCTACGGTGGAGCGCGAACGACGGTGCGGGAAGGGAACTTGCGATGATCCACGGGGGCCGCCGATGAGCGCCCGCCCCGCGCTCTACCGCGGGACCCGCTGGGCCGAGGACGGTTCCTGGTCCTACGAGCTGGCCCACCCCGACGGCACCCTCCGGCGGCTGCCCGGGATCGGGACGCGGCTGGCGTTCCGGGTGACCGGCCCCCAGCGCTACTGCCTCGGCCACCGCAGCTTCGACGGCGTGCGCGGCGAAACCCGGCCGTGCCCGCAGGCGGCACCGGTCACCGCGGGCAGGCAGTGCGACCGCTGCCGCATCCGGGAGGGCTGGTCGGTGGTGCACGCGCACCGCGGCCCCCTGGAGGCCCTGCCCGAACAGGTCCGCGGCTACATCGCCCAACCGCACCACCTCTACATCGCCTACTTCGGCCGTGGCATCGCCAAGGTCGGCACGGCGTCGGCGGTCCGCAGGCACCGCAGGCTCTACGAACAGGGCGCGCTCGTCGCCCGGTTCATCGCCGACTCCCCCGACGGCCTGCACGTGCGCGACCTCGAACGCCTGGTCTCCGGCGAGACCGGCCTGCGGCAGGCGGTCCCCGCCGCCACCAAGACCCGCGTCCTGACCGAGCCCCTCGCCGCCTGGGCGGCGCTGGAACGCGAACTCGCCGAGGCCGCCGACCACGCCGCCACCGCCCTGCCCGCGGGCACGGCCGCCGCCGGCGCGCACTGGACGGGCGGCGCGCGCTTCTACGCCACCCTGCACGCGCGCGGCCGCTACCCCACCGCCACCGACTTCGCCGCCCCCACCGGCGAATACGCCCTCGACGCGGTCACCGCCCACGGCCACACCCTGGCTTGCCGCGCCGAGTCCGGCGACGGCGAACTCGTCCTGGTCGACGACTCGCGCCTGATCGGCCGCCGCATCGAACTCGACGACACCATCACCGCCACGCCCGAGCCCGCGCAGGCCGGGCTGTTCTGACCGGCGCACGAGTCGCCGCGCGCAGGTGGGGACGTGCCTCGCTCCGTCGCGGAAACGCCGACTTTAGACTTAACCCATCTGGAACTCCATCGCCTGGCGGACCAGGCCGACGATGTAGCCGAGGTCCGAGCCCTCGTCCAGCCCGACTTCGGTCGGACCGTTACCCCAATGCCCCTTGCCACTGACGTCCCACGCCAAGCCGCGCTCATCGTGCAGCGCCTCGATCGGGATGTTCAGGCTGAGCCTCATCCGCGCCTTCTGCGGGACGACATCGACGAAGTTGGTCTCGGCTTTGAAGGCGACGTAGAGCTTTAGGAACTGCCGGCTGATACCAGGGTCGAGAGCCAGGACCTCGGCGCTGAACTTCTCGAACAGCGCCCGCCTGGGTTGCGGAAGCAGATGCGGGTGGTCCTCGATGGTGAAGTCGGACTCGGCCCGTTTGCCCTCGAACTCCGTAAGGGTCTCGGTCGGCAGCTCGGGGCGGGTCCAGATCCGGAGAGCTTCGCCCGCGAGCCGTGCCGCGCGCTTCCGAATCTCATCAGCATTCCAGGTCTCGAGCTGGCCCAGACCCTTGTTCAATCTCAGGGGGCTGTCCCTGAACCCGCCCTCCATGTCGCGTTTAGCCTCGAACGGATGGTCGGAGTACTCGGAGTTGTAGCCGGTCAGCGTCAGGTTGCCCAGCGTATGCAAGTACTTCGCCTGCACCTCCTGCCACCCGTCACCGAGCGCATTGCGCCAATGCGCCGAGAGGTTCTCGTTCTGCGGCAGAATGTGCTCGATCGTGTAGTCCTCGATCGTCACATGCTCCTTCCTACCGAAATTCTCCAGCATGCGCAGAAAGTATGAGCGCCGCCGGAAGTTGTAGAGGTCGTTGGTCGCGAGGCCCGCCTCGAACTCGGCGTCGCTCGGAAACCGTCGGTAGCTCTTCATACTGAGGAAGTGCGCCTTGACGCTCTCGACATAGCGGTCCTTGCGCACCGCGAGGCTGAAGCCGGCGAAGGTCTTGTTCAGTGAGTTGGTCGGAATACGGCAGACAGCGCGCCGGAAGATGTACGACGTGACGAGATCGACGATCTGCAGGACATCATCCCGCGTCAGGATGTCAAGGTCGTAGTCGGTGTAGACCTCGAGCAGGAACGGGTAGACGACATCGGCCTTGATCTGGTCCAGGTCCTTGAAGGCTCTGAGCAGCGTCGGGTCGCTCTCCTTGCCTAGCGCCATGGCGACGTAGCGCCGTGCGTACTGACGCAACTCGACCACGAGCGACTGGATCGTCTCATCGGACTTCGTGAACCTAGTCGCGTGGTCCTTGAAGGCGTCGTAAATGTCGTCCAGACGCGGGATCTCGCCGCTCTTGATCGTCAGGTAGTGGCGGACGAACTCGTCGAACTGGCTCTCGCTCGCGCCGGCGAACTCGAGCTCCATGGGATGCCAGTAGGCTGTGTACAACTTTTCCTGCTGCTTCGGCGGCAGGTCCATCAGCACGTAGTTGCGGATCAGGTCGGCCTGCGACAGCTTCTTGCCGGTGGAGTTCATCGCCTCGAAAACGAGCTGAGGGTTGTCCGCCCCGCGTTCGAGCTTCACGTCGACCACGACGAGTTTGTCGAGCCCCTTGCTGACAACAGCCAGATCGACATCCGGCTCCGCGAGCTTGCGCTGGAAGAACTCGTAGTTCTCGGTCACCCGGGTGACCGTGTCGGTGGGTGGAGGTGCACCCTGCAGGATCGCAATCAGCGCCTGCTTGTCACTTTGGGAGAGAATCAGTTTGAACTGACGCTCACCGTCCTCGTCGTCGTTCAGCAGGAATCTGTTCCGGATCTTCTTCGGCGAGAACCCGTCCCACGGCTCACGTTGATCCTCCGGCAGCATGTCCAGGCGGGCGGCCAGTGCCGCGAGGATGAGAGTCACGGTCGTCACGCGCTGCTGACCGTCGATGATCAGGTCGGGATCGGCCGAGGTGTTGGTGGACTGGTCCTTGGCGACGTAGACGATGGACCCCGTGAAGTGCGATCCGAGCGCGGGTGTGGACCCCGCCCGGATGATGTCAGCCCATAGCTGCGCGCACTCTCCCTCGTGCCAGGAGTAGAGACGCTGGTAGATGGGAACGATGAACTGGCTGCTCGCCTTGAGCAGAGTGAGCAGGTGCGAGTCGACAGCCTTCACCGTTGCTCCTTCACGTCGGTCTGAGAAGCAATCTATCGTCAGGAACCGACAAAGGTTGGGTGCGCTGCCATTTCCGAGGTATGCCTATGCCGATCTCGGCCCTGCAACACCAGCCGTTGACCCCCGAACAGCCGAGTCCGCGCCGCAAGAACTTCTGCGGCGCGGACTGGATTTGTCCGGTACGGGCACTTACCAGCCGCGCTCGGCGAGGCGATGGGGCTGCGGGATCTCCTCGACGTTGATGCCGACCATGGCCTCGCCCAGGCCGCGCGACACCTTGGCCAGCACGTCGGGGTCGTCGTAGAAGGTGGTGGCCTTGACGATGGCCTCGGCGCGCTGGGCCGGGTTGCCGGACTTGAAGATGCCGGAGCCGACGAACACGCCCTCGGCGCCGAGCTGCATCATCATCGCCGCGTCGGCCGGGGTGGCGATACCGCCGGCGGTGAACAGCACGACCGGCAGCTTGCCGGTCTGGGCGACCTCGCGGACCAGCTCGTAGGGGGCCTGCAGTTCCTTGGCGGCGACGTAGAGCTCGTCCTCGGGCAGCGAGGTGAGGTGGCGGATCTCGTCGCGGATCTTGCGCATGTGGGTGGTGGCGTTGGAGACGTCACCGGTGCCCGCCTCGCCCTTGGAGCGGATCATGGCCGCGCCCTCGGTGATCCGGCGCAGGGCCTCGCCCAGGTTGGTCGCGCCACAGACGAAGGGGACGGTGAAGTTCCACTTGTCGATGTGGTTGCTGTAGTCGGCCGGGGTCAGCACCTCGGACTCGTCGATGTAGTCCACGCCGAGGCTCTGCAGGATCTGCGCCTCGACGAAGTGACCGATCCGGGCCTTGGCCATGACCGGGATGGAGACGGCGGAGATGATGCCGTCGATCATGTCCGGGTCGCTCATCCGCGAGACGCCGCCCTGGGCGCGGATGTCCGCGGGCACGCGCTCGAGCGCCATGACCGCCACGGCGCCGGCGTCCTCGGCGATCTTGGCCTGGTCCGGGGTGACCACGTCCATGATCACACCGCCCTTGAGCATCTCGGCCATGCCGCGCTTCACGCGAGCGGTGCCGACGGTGGTGGTGGTATCGGTCACGGTGGTCTCCTGGGTCATGTGCGCCTATCGGGTCGCAGCGGTCGGGGGCATCACCGATTCTAGGTCCACCCCGAATCGGCGTTCATAGCCAGTCGGAGGCCACTGGACTGGTCACGACCTGGGGATATGCCGCCTCACCGGCCGTCTGGACCGCTGCCCGGCGGGCGCGGCGTGAGGCGACGCACACTCGCGGGTGCGCCCAGCGCGCCGCTCAGCGCGGCGGCCGCGTGCACCGCGTGCGCCGACCGGGCGTGCCGGGCCAGCGCGTCCGGGTCGGCCCACTCCTCCACCAGCAGCAGGCGCTCGGGGCGGTTGGGGTCGGCGTACGGGGCGAACGCCAGGCAGCCGGGCTCCTCGAGGGACGGTTCGACGAGCGCCTCGAGCGCGGTGCGGACCCGATCCTCCCGGCCGGGCGCGGCCAGGAGTTCGGTCAGCACGACGACGCTCACGGCCGGGCCGGGCCGGTGCCCGCCCCGGTCGCGGTGATCGCCGCCGCGATGGCGTCCCGGTCGGCGGGGGTGAGGGCGATCCGGCCCGCGCCCGCCCAGCCGTCGACCTGCGCCGACGTGCGCGCGCCGACGATGGCGCCGGTGATGCCGGGCCAGTCCAGCACCCAGGCCAGCGCGATCTCGGCCACGCTCGCCTCGTGCCGGTCCGCGATGGGGCGCAGGGCCTGCGCCAGCGCCAGATTGGCCGTCAGGCCGGTGGTGAAGTCGGCGTGGGTCGAGCGCCAGTCGTCGGCGGTCAGCCCGGCCGCCCGCTCGGCGGTGAACGCGCCGGTGAGCAGCCCGGACTGCAGCGGCGAGTAGGCGATGACCCCGGTGTCGTGCGCCCGCGCCCAGGCGATCTCGGCGGCGGCGCCGCGGTTGATCGCGGAGAACGGCGGCTGGATCGCGTCGACGTGGGCGACACGCTCGGCCCGGTCGAGCAGCGCGGTGTCGTGGTTGGACAGTCCGATCGCGCGCACCTTGCCCTGGGCCTTCAGCTCGGCCATGACCTGCCAGTACTCCTCGATCGGCGTGGCGTTCGGGGACACGGCGCCGAAGCCGCCGCCCGCGTACTCCAGGGATTCGCCGGTGTCGGGGTAGTGCACCTGGTACAGGTCGATGTGGTCGACGCCGAGGCGGCGCAGCGAGTCGTCGAGCTCGCGGCGCACGCTGTCGGGACGCATGATCCGGCGCGGCGCGGCGGCGGGATCGGCGGGATCCCAGGTGAGTCCGGCCTTGG
>NZ_BAGK01000153.1 GCF_000308795.1 Nocardia thailandica NBRC 100428
CGGCCTTGGAGCCGATCGCGCCGAGGGCCATGGCGCCGACCGCGGTGCCGCCCGCGACCATCAGGCCCGAACCGCCGGTGCCGACGGTGGCCACCGCCGGGGCGACCAGGCGCATCAGCGCGGGCAGCACGAACGCGACGCTGCACAGCAGCACCAGCGCGACCAGCATGCGCTGGGCCTCCTCCCCTTCGGGCAGGCCGCCCGCCGGGGTGACCGAATCGACGTGCCCGGCGGTGGTGAAGGCGATCATGTAGACGATCGCGGCCACCGGCTTGAACAGCATGAACGCGATGATCCAGCCGACCAGCTTCTGATAGGACTGCTTGCCGGTGCCCGTCCCGGAGGCGGCCGCGGCGAGCGGCAGCACGCCCGCGGCGACCACGAGCAGACCCTGCCGCACGATCGCGAGCACGATCTGGGCGAGCGCCCCGAGCAGGCCGACGATCGCGATGATCAGGACGAGGCCGGGCGAGAACGCCTGCAGCTTGCTGGTCTTGACCATCAGCTCGGCCATGTCCTTGGCGTTGCCGCCGGTCGCGTCGGCGATGATCCACTCGGAGAACTTGTCCGAGGCGCGGGTGCCCGCGACGATCACCGCGCCGAGCATCCAGGAACTGAACACCACGCGCGCGAACATCCGGAAGGACTCGGCCGCCTCGCTCACCGCCGCGCCGCGTCTGGCCTCGGCCAGGCGGGCGCCGGACAGGATCACCGAGGCGATCAGCAGCAATATCTGTATCTGATAGGTGTAGTCGTTGATCTTGGTGAACAACGCGCCCGAGTCGCTGACCGCCTCGTTGGGCACCTTCATCCAGAACGTCAGCGCCATGATCAGCGCCTCGCCGAGGCCCTTCATCAGCGAGTCGACGACCTTGCCGAAGGTCGAGTCCCAGGCCTTGTCCTTGACCGCGGTCGCCGCGTCACCCGGGTGGGTGGCCGCGTTGCCCGCCTTGCACACCGCCGAGGCGGCGTCGCCGAGGGACACGCCCGGCACCGCGACGCTGTCGAGGGTGTCGTGGAGTTCGTTGCACGCCTGGTCGAACCCGTAGGTCTGGCCGTAGGCCGCCGTGGGGGTGGCCAGCATGATCGTGAAGATCACCGCGGCAATTGTGAAGATCCGCCTCAGCATTGTGGGCACTCCTCGATGGTCCGAAGGGATCGTTTCCGGACTGCGCGTCACACCGATGGTCACCATTTCGTCCACCCCGCCAGAGATTCCACGTACTCGGTCTGGGTGTTGGTCGACTGGGCGGGCTTGAGCCGCCAGTCGCCGTCGTCCCACACCACGATCATGCGCATCGCCGCGTACAGCTGCTTGCCGTCGACCACGGGCCCGCGCGAGGCAAGGCGCACGATGGCCATGTCGTCGGCGTAGTCGTCGATCTTGAACGCGTCGGGCGCCACGAAGAAGCGAGTGATCTTCTCCGGCTGCTGTTTCGGCAGTTTGTCGCTCGCCAGGGCCTTGTCGTAGGCGGCGAGCTGGGTCTGGGTCACCCGCACCTGGGCGACGTAGAGCTCCCGGTCGGCCGGGCGCGCGTTGAGCCGGTAGGTGATCTGCGCGGCGGCCAGCGCCGCGCCCTGCGGGGTGTGCGAATACCCCACGGCCAGGCCGTTGTCGATGCGGGTCGGCCCGTCCGAGGACGAGAACGGCACCGAGGCGCCGTAGACCCGCTGCCAGCCGTGCGGGCCGGTGGTGCCCTCGGGCGCGGCCGTCAGCCAGTCGCTGTCGCCCATCGACCGGTTGCGGCTCGGCTTCTGTTCCAGTGGCTGGCCCGCCGGATTGTTCGGCACGTCGACGCGGCGGCCGAACAGGTCGATCTCCGGGTCGGCGAAACCGCTGCCGCCGGGCGCCTCGACCGGCGCGGGCGCCGCGGCCTGCTCGCCGGACCCGTTGGTGACGAACACGACCGCGCCGACCACGAGGATCAGCGCGAGCAGCGCTCCGGAGGCGATGACGCCGAAGGAGACGCGCCCGGTGCCGGGCTCCTTCTCGCTCACTGTCTCGCCTCCAGTTCCACGATGTCGGGGGGCAGCTCGTCGACCTCGTCGACGGGCCTGGCCTGTGATGCCGGATCGGGTAGCTGTAATCGCCAGTCCCCGTCGGCCCAGGTGACCGTCGTGTGGTTGACCGCTCGCGAACGGTCGGCGTATTCGGTGAACACGTCGACCCGGGTCTGCTCGTCGGTGTAGCCGGTTATTTTGTAACCCAACAATGTCGGGGCGTACTCGACGGCCGCCGGTCCGGTGATCGACAGCTGCACCCGGTTGACCGCCCACGCGTCACGGCCGGGTCCGGCGACCACCGAGCGGGCCAGCACCGCGGGCCACTGGTTGTCGGGCGCCACCGACAGCCGGATGGTGTGGGTCAGCGCGGCCAGCCCGGCACCCCGCGGGGAGTGCTCGAACCCGCTCGCCACGCCGTCGGTCACCGCCGTCGGCCCCTGGTCGGTATGGGGCAGCGCGATGCCCTGGTAGTCGCGCCACTTCACCCCGGTGGGCGCCGCCGTCAGGTCCGGACCCGTGCTCTGGCCGCCGCAGGCGGTGCCCGCCGCGGCGAGGAGCGCGAAGCCGAAGGCCGCGACGGGCCGTGTCACTGTGGAATTCATCTCGCCGGTCGTATCCGTCCACACCCTCACGCGGGCAGAAAAGCCAGCGCGATTCCGGACGCGGTGGAGGCCACCGCGGCTCCGATCAAACTCATCAGCACACCGTGGGAGGCGTCGTTGACCGCCAGGTCGCTGCGGAACGCGATCCACAATCTGCCCGCCGAGAGGATCATCCATGCCAGGCACACGAGCAGGACGAACCACAGCAGCCAGTTGAGCAGCTGCATCATCGGCGCGAGCACGTCGGCCGGAATCTGCTTGTAGGCGAACACGGGACTAGGTACCGATGACCGCGTTCATGATGGTGCCCGCGGAGGTGGCCACCACGCCGCCGATCATGGCGCCGGCCACCATCTTCGGCGATTCGAGCCCGCCGCCGGTCCACCGCTCCCACGCGAACTTGCCGCCCGCGTAGGTGATGCCGCAGATCCCCGACAGGAGCACGAACCAGGTCAGGTAACGCACCAGCTGCAGGATCTTCTCCGAGCCCGGAGGAGCCTCCGGGGTCGGATTACCCACCTGGGCCAGGACGGTGCCGTACGTGTCCTGCACGGCGAGGAGGATCATGCTCATCGGGTGCCTTTCTCGAATTGCGAAGGTGTTGTGCCACAACCATTTCGACGCCGACCATCACTTGTACACGACCGCGGGGCCGCGCGCCCGCCGTTCATGTCGCCTGCTCCCGCGCCGCCGACCGCGCCAGGCTCGCGCGCACCGCGGCGACGAGCGCGGCACCGAGCTCGCCGATCTCGGACGGCACCTCGTCGAGCGGATCGATCCGGCGCTTGCGCGGCGCCGGTTCGTCTCCCGGCGACCACACCGGCAGCTTCTCCGCCTCGACCAGGGTCCACTCCTCGATCCACGGCACCTGCCACACCTGACCGGCCAGCGAACCGACCACCTCGCGGTAGCGCCGGATCTCCGGCGGCACCCGGCCAGGCCGGGCCGCGACGGTGATCAGCCCGAGGACGGTCACCGGGCCGGTGAGCCCGGCGTGGTGCTGGCGCAGCAGGTCGTGGGCGTGGGTCAGCCCGGAGATGGTCTCCCTGGCGACCAGCACGATGTAGGGGGATTCGCGTTCGAAACCGCCCGGCCAGCGGCGATTCGAGTCCGCGGCGGGGGCGAGCACATGGGCCAGGGTGCTGGTGCCGGCGCCACCGTGCACCCCGAGCAGCCACACCAGCGGGGCACGGCCGATCCCGGGCACGGGACGCTCCCAGATCGGCGCGCACCGCGAGTCCGGCGGCGGCGCGACCACACCGACCGACGGCGGGGCGGCGGCCTGTCGACGACGAAGATTCATAGCGGCCGTCATGATGCCACCCCGGCGAGCAGGCTCCCATACGCTGCGCGTGTCCGCGCGGCCAGCTCCGCGTGGCGGACCAGTTCGCCGCGGGCCAGATGCGGGTCGTAGGGGATCTCGACGACGTCGCGGACCCAGCCGGCCAGGTGCTCGCGCAAATGCTCGGCAACGCGCGAGTCGTCGCGCGAATACTGGTGGGAGACAACGATGGTCGTGTCGCCGACCACACCGGTGCCGTCGTCGCCGTAGTGGTCGTCGAGCCATTCCAGCGTGACCCGGAGGCGGTTGGCGGCGTCGACGCGGGCGGGGATGGTCAGCACGAGCGCGATCTCGGCGTCGTCGAGCAGCGGGCGCAGCTGGCGCCCGGCAATCGGGTGGCCACCGTCGTATACCGGCGTATAGCCCTCGTTGTCCAACGCGCGCGCGACAGTGAGATATGTCGCGCGCCGGCGCAGCGGGGCCGAATCCCGCCAGAGCAGACCGAATCCGGAGGTCGAGCGCGACAGGCACTCGTGCAGCGGCGCCGGTTCGTCGCCGCCGCGCCCGTACACCCACGACTGCAGGTTGATCGGGTGCAGGTGTTCGTCGGCGCCGCGCAGCGCCAGATCGCCGCCCGCGGCGGTGGCGTCGACCGCGACCGTCGGCGTGCCGTCGGCGGCCAGTTCGGCGGCGAGCCCGAGCACCGTGGTGGTGGTGCCCGCGCCGCCGCACCCGCCGACCACCAGGATGGGCCTGCGCAGCCCCCCGCCGTCGACGCGGTCGGCGGGTTCGTCGTCCTCGGGCATGCGGCGCAGGGTCACCACCGAACCCGGGTCGAGGTCGTCGACATCGCCGTCGGGGTCGGGGTTCTCGTCGAGCCAGCGGCTCCAGTCGTCGTCCATCGCTCGTGACTCCTTACCCTGCCGCGATGCCCGTGATGAGGACACGGCCGCCGAAATCCGCCGTACTCACCAGCTGTTTGGTGTAGGTGGCGGGGGCTCCGCCGGGCCGGAACTCGGTGACCTCCACCGCGAACCGGCCCTGACCGAGAGTAGCGATGCGCACGCAGTGCGTGGTGCCCAGCGGGATCGAGTCGATGCCGCGCTGGATGACCGAGGCCGGGGACACCACGGCATCGGGCGCGACCACCGCCCGGGCCGCCTCGCCCGAGCGGGCCACGTAGTAGCCGTGCTGGAAGGCGAGCACGGCGTCGGGACCCGAGGCGGTGCCGCCGGGTTCGGCGCTGCGCACCAGCGTCGGCGTGCGTTCGGGCGGGCACGGATCCACCGTCACCGCCGCGACATTGCCCGCCGCGATCTGCATCGGGGTGGTGTTGTCGGCCGGTTTCGCCGCGCGCTCCCCCCGCCCGAACAGCAGGAAGCAGACGCCCGTCGCGGCGAGGACCAGCACGAGCACCGCCGCCGCGAGCACGATCCGCGCCCGGCCGCGCCCGGCCGCGCTGCTCGCCCGCAGCGACGGCGACGGTGTCAGGTGCCGGGGTTCGTCGTATCGGTCGTCGGCGGGCCACGGGAACGGCACCACCTCGGCCACCGGCGCGGGCTCGGCGTCCTCCTGCCGCTCCATCCAGTCCGCCCACCCGCCGCGGAACTCGGCCCGCCGCGCGGCCAGTTCGGCGGGCGGACGCAGGACTTCGGCGGACCCGGCGTCGGCGTCGCCGTGGGCCGGGATGTCCGGCGAGGCCGACTCGTTCGTCGGGGGACGGCCTCCGGCGGCACGGATCTCGCCCGGGTCGGCGAAGTCCGGCAGGGACGCCTCGTCCAGCGGGGACGCGGCGTGCCCGGAAGCGTCGGCGGCTCCGCGAATCCCGTCCGGATCGGCGCATCGGGGCGCGGCGACCGCGGCCGGCGGGCGCACGGTGTCCCCGGCCAGTTCCTCCACACCCCCGAACTCGGGCGCGGCGGCGTCGGCCGGCCGACGCACGGCGTCCCCGGAACGGGCTCCGGCGCCGCGCGCGATCTCGGCCTCGGTGCAGTGTTGCGGTGCGGCCCCCGACGGACGCGTGGCCTCGTCCGGAGGCGCCTCGGTGGCGCGCCGGTCCGGGCCCGCGGACGCGGCGGAGCCGACGAACCCGGGCAGGGCGGGTTCCCTCGACGGGTGTCGGGCACCGCCGTATCGCTCGGCGGCACACATTCCGTCGGCATCGGCGGACACCGGCGGGCCGGCATCGGCCGGTGCCGCGCTCTCGAGCGGCGGCAGCGACGCCAGGCGACCGGGGTGGGCCTGACCGAGCAGCGGCTTCGCGGCCGAGGGATCGGTGGGTTCGGGCGTCGCCGGCCACGGCGGTCCCAGGCGCGGCTTCGCGGCCGAGGGGTCGGCGGGTCCGACGAGCGACGCGGGCCGGGACCGGCCCGGCGGCGGCTCGGCGGCCGAGGGATCGGGTCCGACGGGCGACGCGGGCCGGGCCGGAGCGGGCGCGGCGCCGGGCGACTCGCCGCGCGCCGTGGCGGGGGGATCGAGCGGCGGGCGCTCGTCGGCGGGCGGATGCGGGGAGGGCCAGGCGATGTCGACGGGAACCGGGTCGCCGAACGGTTCGGGCGCGGCGGGATCGGCGGCGCTCGCGGAAGGCTCCTCGGGAGGCTCGGCGGCGTCCGGATGGGCGGGGGACACGCCGGAGTTCGGTTCGAGCGGCGTGTACCAGCGTGACAGTTCGTTGTACGACTTCAACATTTCCCCCTCTCCACAAATCCGGGCACAGAGCTTCTCATCGAGTTTGCCTCTCGGCGATCGGGTTCTCAGGAGGTCGTGCGGGCTGGGCTGGTGGGTCCGGGTGCGGCGGGCGGGACGCCTGCGCCGGCGGAGGCACCTGCGGCTCCTGCTCCGAAGGGAAATTGTCCCGTACCGGGTGGGGCCGAGGTGGGCGACGCGCCGGAATTCGGCGCGAAGATTCCCGTTCCGGGCGCGTCGGATCCGCCGACCGGCGCGGTCCCCGGGCCGGCCACCGCGGCCGCGTCCCGCGCGGCTGCGGCGAACCAGGCGGCCACGAAATGCGTAGGGGCGTCCCGCCCCGCGGTGTTGTAGGCACCGTGGCGCTGGGTGGTGTTCCAGTACCGTACCCAGGTCGTGACGTCCAGGAGTTCCCTGTTGTCGGCGACGGTGCCGGTCACCGCGGCATACGCCTCGTTGACCAGCCGCACTCCCGTCGTCGGCGGAACAGCGTGGGCCACCGCGCCCGCGAGTGTCGACGACAGCAGCGCGAGCCCCGACGCCGGGTCGGCCAGGGTGGCCGTGGCGAGTTCGTTCAGGCTCGCCGGTGTCAGCACGGTACGCACTGCGGTGCTGACCGCGTTCAGCCCGATGACCCCGAACCGGAGCAGCGCGGCGTAGGCGCTGTTCAGGTCGAGCGGCGTGCGGGGGTCGGACGCCTCGGACAGCCGCCGGGAGATCGACGTGCGCGGCGCCACCGACAGATTCGCCAGCGTGTCGCCGGTGATGTCCTCGGTCGCCACGGCGGTCGCGGTCTTGATGGAGGTGTAGGCCATGGCCTCGGCGATGGAGGTCAGCGAGCCGATCGGGTCACCGCCGGACAGCTGCACCTGGCCGACGAGGTTGGCGACCGCGCGCAGCAGGGGCGCGTTCGACGGCGCGTCGCAGGCGAGGTCGCCGGTGACGCAGAAGCTCGCGACACGCCCGGTGAGGGAACCGAAATCGGCCGCGAGATCGCGTTCGGGTCCGATGCCGCCACCGGGGGCGACGGCGGCAGGCGCCTTCGGGATCTGCGCGGTGAGGGCCGCGAGCGCGGTGCCCGCGGTGCCCGGGGCGGTGTCGGGCGCGGTACGCTGCGGCGCCCCCGGATACAGGGGCGCGCCCGGCGCGCGGGTGGGGTCGGAGAACAGCGCCACGGCGGCCACCCGGTCGGCGGGCACGGCGCCGGCGCCCGCCCCGACCTCCTGGGCGAACAGCGAGGCGACATGCGCGCCTTGCGAATACCCCACCACCGCGAGGCGGGTGTCCGGGCAGCGGGCACCGATCTGGGCGGCCATGGCCCGCAGCCGGGTGAGCCCGCCGGAGACGGATTCGGAGTACGGGGTGACGCTGTGTCCCACGGCGCCGCCGAAGGAGGCCTCGTAGGGCACGTAGGCGCGGTCGATCAGGCCGGCCTCCGGCGCGGCGGCCAGCATCGGCCGGAACACCGTCGAGAGCATGCCGGTGTCGGTCGTCGGCGCGGCGTCGGGCGAGGACTCGCCGGTCCCCTGGATTCCCAACGCGTACAGCGCCGGACAGGTCGTGATGGACAGCGGAGCGTCCGCGGTCCCCGGTGCGGCCTGCGCGGTACCCGCCGGCGCGGACGCGACGGCAACGGTGAACGCGAAAGCCGCCCCCGTGAGTCGTGCCGTGTACCCAGCCATACCGATTCGCATCACAGTCCGTTCCGATGCTCAGTGGAGCTTTGAAACGCAGTAAACCGTAACAGATTCCGGCTATGACGGCGCGCGGGTCGAGATCCTCGCCCCGGACCGCCGCGGCGAGCAACCCTTCAGCGATCACGGCCCGGGCCCGCTCCACGAGGAAGCGGGCCCGGGCCGGTCCGAGCGACTACGCCGCGCTGGTCACGCGGTAGACGTCGTAGACGCCCTCCACGTTGCGCACGACGTTGAGCAGGTGCCCCAGATGCTTGGGATCACCCATCTCGAAGGTGAATTTGCTGATCGCCACCCGGTCACCGTGGGTGGTCACCGAGGCCGACAGGATGTTGACCTTCTCGTCGGCCAGCACCTTGGTGACGTCGGAGAGCAGACGCGTCCGGTCCAGCGCCTCGATCTGGATGGCGACCAGGAACACCGACGAGGGCGACGGCGCCCATTCCACCTCGATGATCCGCTCGGCCTGCGCCTGCAGCGAGCCCGCGTTGGTGCAGTCGGTGCGGTGGACGCTCACGGCGCCGCCGCGGGTCACGAAGCCCATGATCTCGTCGCCGGGGACCGGGGTGCAGCACTTGGCGAGCTTGGCGACCGTGCCCGGCGCGCCGGGGATGAGCACGCCCGCGTCCCCGGTGACCCGCTGACGGCTGGGCGTGGTCGACGGGGTCGACCGCTCGGCGAGCTCGTTCTCCACGTCGCCGATGCCGCCGAGCTGGGCCATGAGCCGCTGGACCACGTGATGCGCCGACACCTGGTGCTCGCCGACGGCCGTGTAGAGGCTCGAGATGTCGGCGTAGTGCAGCTCGTGCGCGACCGCGGTCATCGCGTCCACGCTCATCAGCCGCTGCAGCGGCAGGCCGACGCGGCGGACCTCCTTGGAGATCTGCTCCTTGCCGCTCTCGAGGGCTTCCTCGCGCCGCTCCTTGGCAAACCACTGGCGAATTTTGGCCTTCGCGCGTGGCGAGACGACGAAGTTCTGCCAGTCCCGGCTGGGTCCGGCGTTCTGGGCCTTGGAGGTGAACACCTCCACGACCTCGCCGTTCTCCAGCTGACGCTCCAGCGCGACCAGGCGCCCGTTGACGCGGGCGCCGATGCACTTGTGCCCGACCTCGGTGTGCACGGCGTAGGCGAAGTCGACCGGCGTCGACTTCTGCGGCAGCGTGATGACGTCGCCCTTGGGGGTGAAGACGAAGATCTCGGGCGACTTGAGGTCGAAGCGCAGCGACTCCAGGAACTCGGCCGGGTCCGCGGCCTCGCGCTGCCAGTCGAGCAGCTGGCGCATCCAGGCCATGTCGTCGACCTCGGCGGCGTCACCGGAGTGCTTGCCCTTGGTCTCCTTGTACCGCCAGTGCGCCGCGATGCCGAACTCGGCGGTGCGGTGCATGTCGTGGGTGCGGATCTGCACCTCGAGCGGCTTGCCGTCCGGTCCGACGACGGTGGTGTGCAGCGACTGGTAGACCCCGTAGCGCGGCTGGGCGATGTAGTCCTTGAACCGTCCCGCCATCGGCTGCCACAGCGAGTGCACCACGCCGACCGCGGCGTAGCAGTCCCGGACCTCGTCGCACAGGATGCGCATGCCGACCAGGTCGTGGATGTCGTCGAAGTCCTTCCCCTTGACGATCATCTTCTGGTAGATCGACCAGTAGTGCTTGGGGCGGCCTTCCACCACGGCGTTGATCCGCGAGGCGGCGAGGGTGTTGATGATCTCGGCGCGCACCTTCTGCAGGTAGGTGTCGCGCGAGGGCGCGCGGTCGGCGACCAGGCGCACGATCTCGTCGTAGCGCTTGGGGTGCAGGATGGCGAAGGCGAGGTCCTCGAGCTCCCACTTCACCGTGGCCATGCCGAGGCGGTGCGCCAGCGGGGCGATGACCTCGAGGGTCTCCTTGGCCTTCTTGGCCTGCTTCTCCGGCGGCAGGAAGCGCATGGTGCGCATGTTGTGCAGCCGGTCGGCGACCTTGATGACCAGCACGCGCGGGTCGCGGGCCATGGCGATGATCATCTTGCGGATGGTCTCGGCCTCGGCCGCCGAACCCAGGTTGACCTTGTCCAGCTTGGTCACGCCGTCGACCAGGTGGGCGACCTCCTGGCCGAACTCGGCGGTGAGCTGTTCGAGGGAGTAGCCGGTGTCCTCGACGGTGTCGTGCAGCAGGGCGGCCACCAGCGTCGTGGTGTCCATGCCGAGCTCGGCCAGGATGTTGGCCACCGCAAGAGGGTGGGTGATGTAGGGGTCGCCGGACTTGCGGAACTGCTTGGCGTGCCGCTCGTCGGCGACGTCGAAGGCCCGCTGGAGCAGGGCGAGGTTGGCCTTGGGGTAGAGCTCGCGGTGGACGGTCGCCAGCGGCTCGAGCACGGGCTTGACCGCCGAGATGCCGCGCTGGCCGGTCATGCGGCGGGCGAGGCGGGCACGGACCCGGCGCGAGGCCGAGGTGGGCACGGCCGCCGAGGCGGACTGGCGGGCCGCGTTGGCGGCGGCGGTCGCGGGCGTCGCGGGCTGGGCAGCGTCGGGCTGCGGGGCCCCGGTCGCCGTCTTGCCGACCTCTGCCTCGCCCAGTTGTCGAGTCATGCCACCACCTCTCCACGCCGCAGTCCGGCCGTCTTCGGCCTCCTGCTGCAACCGCCCGGACCACCAACTTTAGTCCCCGCGCCGACCCGCTGTCGCCGGACCGGACGGCGACGATACCGACCAGCTGCTCCGCCGACGCCGAAGCGGCATCCGACCGGTTTCCCGGGGGTACCCACGGACGGGCGTGATCAACGGCTGTCGGCGACGCGCGGCCCGCGCAGGGAGTGTCCGTCCAGGTCGGGGGCGGGGACCCCGAGCAGGTCGAGGACTGTCGGGGTGATGTCGACGATGCTGCGCCCGGTCGCCGTCGAGCCCGGCGCGAAGTCGGGTCCGCGCGCGAGGACGAAGTTCGTGGTCTCGGCGGGGCTCTGCCCGCCGTGCCCGCCCGCGGGACGGTGCCCGTGGTCGGCGGTCACCAGGATCGTCCAGCGTTCGCCGGGGTGGGCGGCGGCGCGGGCGTCGACGGCGGCGGCGATGCGGCCGGTCAGCGCGTCGGCGCGGGTGACCGCGGCCCGGTAGGCCCGGGACGCGCCCCCGTGGCCGTGCCCCGCCAGGTCGACCTGGTCCAGGTGGACGAACAGCAGGTCGGGCCCCGTGGCGGCGATCGCGGCGGCCGCCTCCTCGGCGGTGGCGCGGTCGGTGGCCGATTCGTCGGCGTCGCCCGCGACGGGCGTGGTGGTCAGCGCGATGTCGGCGCGATGGGCGCCCGCGGTGGTGACGGTGGCGATCTTGTCCCAGGTCGCCACGGACTCGGTCCGGCGGGCGGGATCGGCGGCCTCGACGCGGGTGAACACGCTCGGGTACCGGTCGAACGGCCGCTGGTCGAACTCGTTGCCGAGGACGCCGTGCCTGCTGTCCCAGACGCCCGTCAGCGCCGTCGCCCACGACGGGCCCGACATCGTGACGTGCCCGGCCAGCGTGCCCCGCGCGAGCAGCCCCTGCGCGGCCAGGGCCCGCAGGCGCGGCGCGTGCGCGCGGTCGGCGCTGTCGATCATGAGGCCGTCGATCCCGATGACGACGACCTTGTCCACGCCGGCGGCGGGCGCGGGCGGCGGGGCCCCGACGGGCCAGTCCCCGGCGGCGGGGGCGTGCGGGTCGGGATGGTCCGCGTGCGAGGCGGCGCCGGAGAACACCATCGGCAGCGACACCAGCGCGGTGACCATCGCGAGCAGGACCCGCGCCGGCGACGGCAACCCGTCCCGCCCCTGGCCGGTCCCGCGCGGACGGGCGGGACGGTGCACCGGGTACGACGGGGCGCGCATGGGTTCACGATGGGACGCGCCGGCCGCGACCGGAAGTGCCCCGCACCGCATTTCACCGATCCTTCACGAGGTGCGCACCGGGCCGTCGCCCGGTTGAACAACGCGCCGCCGACCGTTGACAGGCGGCCGGCACTGTGGCTGGATCGGCGGGTGGGGAACGTGGGGAACTCTGTCGCGGTGCGGGTCGCCGCCGTCGCCGATCTGCACATGCGCCCGGAGGTGGCGGGCCGCTTCCGGCCCGATCTGCTCCGCCTCGGCGAGCACGCCGATCTGTTGCTGCTCGCCGGTGATCTCACCGAGGGCGGCACCCTCGCCCAGGCCGAATTGCTGTGCGCCGAGCTCGCGGACCTGCCGGTCCCGGCCGTCGCGGTGCTGGGCAATCACGATCACGACCGGGCCTTGGGCTACCGCATCGCCGCCGCGCTGTCCGGGCTGGGCGTCACCGTGCTGGACGGGGATTCGGTCGTGCTGGAGCTGGCGGGCCGCCGCATCGGCATCGCGGGGGTGATGGGCGGCAGCGGCGGTTTCCCCGGCCACCCCGGCGACCCCGACTCGGCCTCACCCGGCCACCGCGAACGTATGTTGCGCGGCCCGGTCGACGCCGCCCGCCTCGCCGCCGTGCTCGGCACCCTCGACTGCGACACCCGCGTCGCCCTGACCCACTTCTCCCCCGTCGTCGGCACCCTCGCGGGCGAGCCGGTGAAGATCTACCCCGGCCTCGGCTGTCACGCGCTGGCCGAGGCCATCGACGCGGGCGGCGTCACCCTCGCCGTACACGGACACGCCCACGGCGGTACCGAGACCGCCCGCACCGCGGGCGGCGTCGAGGTCCGCAACGTGGCCCACCCGGTCCTGCGCCGCAGCTACGCGATATACGAGATCTGACGGCGGATACGTGCGCCTGTAGCACTTGCCCGCCCACACGCACGGTTGACTGCTCCATACACTCTCGGCGTATGCGGACAATCCGGGCGTATCCGGACGCATGCGCTAACGTGTCATGCCGCACGTGCTGGATCTGATGGGGGAGTTATGGATACACGCACACTTTGGCGCGATCGCGTGCTCGAGATCCACGGTAGCAACCGGTCACAAGATGGCTGCGTCACCATCGAAGCCGACGTCACCGGCCGAATCACGTCGTTGCACATCGCCGATTTCGCGATGGACGACGGCCCAGATCGGCTCATCGAGACTCTTCTCGCATGCCACAGCCGCGCGGTAGCGAGCGCGCTCAGGCAGGTCGAGGAGCACGTGCACGCGGACCTCCATCAGCGGCCCGTCGCGTCGGCACCACCACATCAGCCGGACCGCGAAGATGTCGAAGCCCTCGCCGCCGAGATCGCACGAATCAACGACGCGACCGACCGGGCTTCGGGTGGCGCGTACTCCGGCGACAGCGCCGTGTTTCTCGAGGTAACGACCACCGGACAGATCGCGTCGGCATGGCTCGCCGACCATGCGGGCGACCGCGGGGGCGATCGGCTCGCGGACTCGATTCTCGAGAGCTATGCGAGAGCACGTGAGGCCGCCCTGACCGAAGGCGAACGGATCTACCGCGAAATGCGGTCACGCATCCACCGAACCGGCCAGGGCGGACCCCGATGAACATCATTCCGGCCAAGTTGCGCGAACTCGCCGACGGCCTGCGCTGGCGAGCAGGAATCATCGACGTGAAGTCCCCGATCGCCCAGGCCGAACGTGCCGCCACCCGCGGGGCCGCATTCGAATCGAAGTCCTACACGCGGGCCGAAGAAGTGCTTGGAAATCTCGACCGAGTGGTCAAGTATCACGTCGGTCGAATCCAGTCGACTGCGACGGCCATCGACAAGGCCGCACAGGACTTCGAGACCCAGGACCTCGACTTCGCGACCGACCTACAGAAGTTGGATCTCCCGTGAGCGAGATGCAGATCACCGTCGACCAGGTCCTCGCGTGGAACATGGCCCCGGCGCACCAGCTGGTTTCCACCGTACGGGGCTCCGCCGAACAGATCGAGCAGAGCATCGAGGCTGCCGCCGCATCGGTGCGGGAGTCCTACCCGTACTTCGAGGGAACGTCAGGTGACGCCCTCCGCACCCAGTTCGCGATCGATCGAAAGGAGTGCCTCATCACGGTGGACATCCTGAATTCCCTGGCGACGAATGTCGAGGGCGTGACGACACTGTTCGAAGAGGCCAAGAAATCCCTCGAGCAGACCGTCGCCGATATAGCCGCGTCCGAACACGAGCTCTTCTATACCGGCGATGGAACAGTGGCTTCACGAAAAGCGAACTGGGAGTATCTCGCCGATCCGGCGGGATTCGTGGAAAAAACAGTTCAGTCCTTCTACTATCAGGACCTCCTACGAGTAGCCATGTCTCGGGTGATGGAAGCCGACGAGCGCACCCAAGCAGCAATCGGCACCCTGTTGGAAAACCTGCCGGATACGGTCCGGACGGCCCTGATATCGATGCCGACCGACCCCCGACTGGTCGAGATCATGACCAAGTACCAGGTCGACGGCAGCGGCGAGACGGTCATCTTCCCGAGTGGGGTGCTGCTCGAAGCGATTCGAGCGGTAGTTCCGGGCGTCGAGCCGAAGTCGATGTCCACCCAAGAAGCCGCTGCCCTGACAGCGTTGTTCATGCAGCCCGGCGGCGCACAGAAGTTGCAGACCTTCTATGACATACAGGAAGAAGCACAGATCGCTGCGGAGCAGGCATACTCCTTCCTTCCGGAAGACAAATTGCCACTTGCTTTGGCCGATGGCCACGGCGATGCATTCCGGCATACATACTGGAATGCGAGAATGACACAGGAGTTCGGAGCCGACTGGACACAGACATTCACCACTGGGCACGAGAAGCTCGGCGGCAATCCTGCTGCACGCGAAGCAATGGACCTCTACAACAACGAACTCGGCCGAACGATCGGCCAAGAGAACCTCGATGCCACACCTGAAGAGCTGAGGGCGAAGGTTCAGTCCGCTATCAATGATAACCGCGCACTCGTCCTGGTGGACTCCCCCACGGGCGCCCAGATCGGGTTCAGTAACAGCGAAACGGCGGGACGTACTGTGACTCAACCCGGATCCGGCGTTCCGATGCCCAAGGGGACCCGATGACGAAAATGCAAATCCCCGCCATCCTTCTGACGCTTCTGACCGCCCCGGGCTGCAGTTCTGTACACCAGCCCGCTGCGCCTCCCTGCTCCATCGCAGTATTCGACCTGAAGGCACGCGACGGGTCAGGCGGCTCGGCCGAACCGCTCGGCTCATCGGCGAAGCTCATTGACGAATTCACCAAGGCCGTCGCTCAGAGGACAGAGTCGGTGACGATGGCGGAAATGACCGCCAGGGCGGGGTGGACGGGCAGTTGGACGCATGCCACGTATGTCGGACCGAGAACGACAGTCGAGAAGCTAAACCAGAACTTGGGAACACATCTCGAAGAATCGTGCATCACAGGGTTCCCGAGTAGTAGCTCTGACAGCGACAGGGCAGGCTACAGCTACACCTTGTTCTTCGACGCCGGAGTACCGATTCAGGCAGTTCTCTGGACTGCCGCCATGCCAGCGCTCGTGATCGGCCGCCCCTATGTGGCACCGGACACTGAACTGCAGTTCACCGCAGGCAGGATGGAGCCGAAGTAGCTTGTTTAACGTGTTGGGCCGACCCTGCTGACGGCTGCCGCTTAACGGGTGCACCAGAGGCGCGCCTGCGCGATGCTGACCGACACGCCGCACGGATCGCATCGAACGCCCACACCACCACGGGCCTGCCGGTGGCCTACACCCGGCAATATTCGGCGCCACGATAGCGAACTGGGCCGAGCGATCTGTATAGGAGCCCTCGCATCTCGCGAGGGAAGCTGGGTCCAGGTTAAATCCCGATCTATGGGGACCGCACGATCGCGCTGCCGGATTCGGCCAACCGGACCGCCGATCGATTCCGCAAGAGCACAGCACCGGGCCAAATGAAGGCTCAACCTTGACCGGTCATCCGGACGTCCAAGGGGGAAAGATGAAGGTAGCTCGGCTGCTGGCCTTCAGCGTGGCGGTCGCTGCCGTCCCGGGGTGCGGTTCGATCGACCATCCCGCAGCCGAGCCCCGGTGCTCCATACCGGTATTCGACTTGAAAGCACGAGACGGATCTGGTGGCTCGGCGGAACCACTCGGCTCGTCGGCGAGACTCGTCGACGAGTTCGCCAAGGCCGTCGCCGCGAAGACGGAGTCGGTGACCATGGGTGAGATGACCACCCGCGCGGGCTGGACCGGCACCTGGACCCAGGCGACCTCCGTTGGTCCTCTGACCACGGTCGCTGACATCAACAAGGACGTGGGAACCCACCTCGAAAGTTCGTGTATCAAGGGATTCCCACCCAAGTACAACGACAGCGACCGGCCCAGCTACCGCTACACCTTGTTCTTCGATGCGGGAGTCCCGGTTCAGGCGGTCATCTGGACGGCTGCCAACCCGGATCTCACGATCAGTCGGCCCTCGATCACCCCGGACACCGAACTGCACTACGCGCACGGAGAGATGTGGGCCGAATAGCGTTCCCTATTCGAACGCCCAGACCACCGCGGGGCGGCCGGTGGCCTTCACGCGGCGGCGTTCGCCGGTGCGGGTCAGGCCGGGGACGGCGGCGAGGGTGCGGTTGAGGTTGGCCGGGTCGGGGCGGGTGCCGTGGAGGGAGGTGCTCAGGTCGACGGCGCGGGTGGCGGGGAATTCGTCGCCGGTGAGGGCGCGGGTGAAGGTGAGGTCCTTCCAGAGCAGGCCGGCCAGCAGGGCGCGGCTGGTGGCGACGATGGCGTTGTGGTCGAAGGCCAGCGGCGGGACCTCGTCGAAGCCGACCCACTCGGCGGGGCCCTCGTGGGGGGCGGCCACGGCCCACATGGCGATGGACAGGGTCGGGCCACGCGGATCGCGGTTCGGCTCGTCGAAGGTCACCAGCTGACCGACCGCGCCGACGGCGTCGTCGGGCACGCCCAGCTTGGTGCGCACGGCGCGCCGGGCGGCGTCGGCCAGGCGCTCCCCGCGCCCGAGAAGCACCCCCGGCAGCGCCAGCTGCCCCGTGTACGGCTCGAATTCCCGCGCCGCCACCCCCAACGACACCCGCTCGTCGTCGCCCCAGCACCGCAGGGTCACCACGTCGATCGACACCACCGATTGCTCCACTCCGAAGATCCTGCCTCGAGCGGCCCACCGCGACCACAGCCGCGTCGGTTCGGGGCCGAACGGTGGTGCGCCGGAGGCGGTTCCGGTGGTTCTCAACGCGCCGCGGCGCGCGCCCCGACCCGGACCCGATCGGCGCGGTCCGGGCCGTGGGCGGCGAGGACGACCGGCGCGCCCAGCTCGCTCTCCAGCCAGGCGATCGGGTCCGCGGGGATGTCGCGCAGGACCGGGCGCGCGGTGGCGAGCAGCTCGGTCAGCCGCCGCTGGTGGTCGAGGTCCTGCCACGCACCGGGCACGAGGCGGTCGATGCGGCCCGCGGCGGTGTCGTAGGCCGTCGCGGCGCGGCCGGTGCCGGTGTCGAGGTGGTTGACGGCCAGACCGTCGACACCGCCGCAGACCTCGATCGCGTAGCGGAGCAGGATCGGATCGAGGTGGCCACTGCGGAACGCACCCTGATAGTGGCCGGCGCCGTTGTGCGGCTCGGGGATTCCGGTGTCCGCCTCGGTCGGGAACGGGCCCGCGCCGTGCCGGGTCGCGTAGGCGCGGGTGACGCCGAGGACGTATCCGGGGGCGCCGATCTCGGCGAGCAGGGCGCGGGCATTGCGTGGTTCGACGGTGGACCAGGTCGTGTGGGGGTGGAACCCGCGCCATTCGTCGAGCAGAACCCCTTGGGCCCCTTCGAAGATCAGCCTGCCGCGGGCGGCGAGGCGGCCGAGCTCGCCGCCCCCGGTCAGGCGCACGGACCGGGCGAACTCCCCGTACATCGCCACCAGCGCGTCGATCGGCTCGACGGTGTGCCCGCTGCCGTCGATCAGGGGCGCGTAGTGGGCGGCCAGGGCGTCGAGCTTGCGCCGCAGCACGGCCGGGCGCAGGCAGTCGCCGACGCGGGGCGCGTCGTGGTCGAGGGCGTAGGCGGCGGTCTCGCCGATCCCCCGCCCGCACGAACCGTGCCGCGAGGAACCCCTCGCGTCCTCGCGGGCACGGTTGGCGGCGATGTGGATCGGGGTGGTGAGCAGGGCGCGCTCGTCGATCGCGAGCAGAGCCAGCGGCGACCCGACGCCCAGGGCCGCGAGCCGTTGCGCCTCGGCGGCCAGGGCGATCGGCTCGACGAGCATGTGCCGCGACAGCAGCGTCGGCACCCCGGCGAGGGTGCCCGCGCCGAACTGGGCGAAGGTGTGGTGGCGCCCCTCGGCGACGACGTTGTGCGCGGCCTGCGCGCCACCGTTGAAGCGCACCACCGCCGCCACGTCACCGAGGCGCGCGCACAGCCAGTCGACGGTGGCGCCCTTGCCCGCGTCGCCGAAGCCGAGGTCGACGACGATGATGTGCCGCTGTCCGAACATCGGGGCTCCTTCCTCGTTCAGCGGCCCGCGGGCAGCGCGCGGATCGGCGGTTCGCCGTCGCCGAACGCCTTGCGCACGGCCGCGGCCTCGCTGCCCGACCCGACGTCGCGCAGGTCGGCCAGGCCCGTGTCCAGGTCGACGGCGTCCTCGCCCAGGCCGATGGTCAGGGCGATGAGCTCGCACACCGCGGCCGGGTCGTCCAGCTTCAGGAAGTTCTGCCCGAGCAGCCCGCGCCAGTGCTCGGCGATCTCCGGATCGCGGTAGTAGGAGCTCTGATTCGGCAGGATGTAGTGGACGTGCCAGCGCTGGGCCAGCATGTCGTACACCGAGTCGACGGCGATGTCGCGGCGCTGGTGGTCGCCGATGACCGAGCGGATGTGCCGGGCGGCGAGTCGCGGCTTGTTCAGTTCGTCGCCGATGACGAACACGTATCCCTTGCGGCCGCGCTTCTCCCAGGCGTCGGTGGCGACGTGGGTGGCCAGGAAGTAGGCGGCCAGTTCGTAGCTCTCCGACTTCTGCCCGCCGCCGCCACCCTCGAGGAGGATGTTGCGCAGCTGCTCGTCCATGCGGTTGTCGGACTCGAACTGCCCGACCTGCAGCGGCACCCGGTCGGTGTCGGCGTCGCCGATGGCGCCGAACAGGATCTGGGGGTCCGTGGCGTAGCCCTTGCTGGTGAGCAGGCCGTGCAGCTTGCCCAGTTTGGTCTGCATGATCCGTGGCACGCGGCCCATCGAGCCGGTGACGTCGAAGAGCACCACGATCGGCAGCGACGCGCCGTGTTCGGCGGAGTCGCGGCATTCGCGCAGCCCGACGCCGAAGGGGTCGAGCGACGGGTGCGCCGCCCAGGTGTCGTAGGGCTTGCCCGCCATCTCGGCGGTGTAGCCGAAGTCGTCGATCCCCCGGCTCGCCCGGTAGCTGCGGGCCGCGATGTAGGCCGAGTCGTCCCAGTGTCCGTATCCCATGTGGCTCACGCCCTCTCGTTGTTCGATGCGTTTTAGTCTAAAACACCAAAACTCATCCGGTCAAGGGCCCCGACCCGGGAACGCGAAAGCCCGGCCCCCGAGGCGGGGACCGGGCTACGCGGGCGGAACCGGAGTCAGAGCGTGACGATCGAGGTCAGCGGGTAGTCCCCCTGATGCTCGCGACCCTTCAGGAAGCCGAGCTCGAGCACCACGGCGGCCGCCACGACCTCCGCGCCGACCTCGGTGAACAGCTGCGCCGCCGCCGCCAGCGTGCCGCCCGTGGCCAGCACGTCGTCGAGCAGCAGGATGCGCTTGCCCGCCAGGTCGACCCCGTCGGCGGGGATCTCCAGTGCGGCCGAACCGTATTCGAGCGAGTACTCCCGCGACACCACCGGCGGCGGCAGCTTGCCACCCTTGCGGATCGCGAGCACCCCGGTGCCCAAGGTCGCGGCGACGCCGGCGCCGAGCAGGAAGCCACGCGCGTCGACACCGGCGACCAGGTCGGCCTGCGGCGCCGCCGCGGCCAGGCAGTCCACCACGGCGCGGAAGCCCTCCGCGTCGGCGAAGACCGGGGTGAGATCGGCGAAACGCACGCCGGGGGTGGGGAAGTCGTCGTGCCAGCGGGTGAGCCGTTCGACCGCCGCCGCGGCGCGCGCCGCCCGTTCGGTCACTACGTCCTCGGACTCGATCACCGCGTGCTTGCTCATCGGCACCTCTTTCTCACTCACGTCTCGACACACCCCTTACCGCTGCCAGACCCAGCGATCCATGTTCCAGCCCGTACCCGCCTGGGTGGGACCGGCGATCGCGTTGCGCATGCCGTGGCCGAACGCGATGGTCCGTGGACCAGCGAACAGCGGGATGCTCGGCAGTTCCGACCAGAGCAGATTCTCGGCCTCTGTCGTCAGATTCAGCATCGTGGCGGAGTTGTCCTCGGCCGCGAGCTGATCGGTGATGGCATCGTATCGGCCGTTGGCGAATCGGCCGAAATCGAGTCCGCTACCGATCCGCAACGACGCCGCGGCGGCCACGCCGGGTACCGAACCCGACGGGCCCGGCGCCGAGCCGGTCCCGGCGAGGACGGCGTCGACGGCGCCCTCGGTGAGCCGGGTCGGCGCGAAATCCGGTGCGCCCGCGTCGACCACGGTGATGCCCGCCGCGCGGCACGCGTCGGCGATGGTGGCCACGGTGCGGGCGCGGCGCTCGTCCGGCGCGCGGTAGCCGATGCGCACGGTGGGCGCGGGCTCCCCCGCCCCCTTCAGCGCCGCCGCGGCCGCGGCGGCGTCGGGGGTGCGGTAGGCGGCCGCCGTTCCCGCCACCGACGGGTAGTACAGCGAATCCTGCTGGACCAGACGCGAATCCAGCGGGCCCGACCCGAGACCCTCCTTCGGGGCGTCGGGCACCTTGCCCAGCGTGTCGAACAGCGACTGCCGGGGCACGCACTGGGCGAACGCCCGGCGCACCTCGCGCTTGCCGAACACCCCCGCCGTGGCCAGCACCAGCTGCTCGGAACCCCGGCCCGCCAGGGTCTGCTCGTCGAAGCCGTCGAGCTTCAGGTCCTTCACCGAGCCGGCGCCGAGGTCGACCACGCCGAGGGCGTTCTCGCGGGCCTTGGCGGCGAAGTCGGTGCCCTTGGGCCACACCACGATCCGGCTCGTGCCGGGCGGCAGGCCCCACCACTTCTCGTTGGCCACCAGCACCAGGCCGCCGTTGACGGTGAACGACTCGATCCGGTACGGGCCCGAGGAGGGCAGCCGGGTCAGGTCGAGCTGACCGGGGGTGAGGTTCCAGCCGGTGTTCCAGAAGTCGGCGACGCGGCCGATGGCGGCGATGTCGTCGCCGGTCTGCAGCACCGACACCAGGTTCGGCACGCCCGCCGCCTGCGCCACCACGTGGGCGGGCATCAGCTCGGTCGCGGCGAACAGGGTCCGCCAGGGCTGGTAGTGCCGGTCGGGCCGGAACACCACGGTGGCGTCCTTGGAACCGGGCTGGCAGTCGACCCGCTCGATGTCGGCGTACCCGGCCGTGCTCGCGGCGTCGAACAGCGGGGTGCGCGCGCGGTCGCCGGGCCGGGTGAACCGGCCCGAGCGGGCGGCCCAGGCCAGCACCAGATCGTCACAGGACGTCTTGACCCCGTCGGAGTACACCCCGTCCGGGTTGAGCCGGTACTGCACGGTCTGGGTCTCGCCGGGCACCTCCTTGGCGGTGCCGACATCGGTGTCCGCGATGGGCTGCCCGTCGGGACCGGTGTAGAAGAACCCGGTCGAGACCCGCGGGAACACCGCGCCGGTACCGCTGCTCGCGCCCAGGGTGGAGCCCCCGTTGAAGGAGGCGACCACCGCGTCGACCGCGTAGCCGATGGACGGTACCTGACTGGTGTCCGAACAGCCGGTCACCAGTCCGGCGGCCAGCGCCGCGGCGCCGGCCAGGCCGAGGAGCCGAATCGTGCTTCGTCGCATGGTTGGTTCCCCGTTCCCCGTCGTCAGTTCCTGCCCTTGTGCCGCTTTCCGCTCGGACGCGCGCCGGGCCGCGGCGCCCCCGCCTGCGGCCGCGCGGCCGGTGCGGCGCCCGCGCCCACCGGTACCCGCTCGTGGCCGCGGGTGGCGCGCCGGGCGAGTACCTTCTTGGTGTGCGCGGCCACCGGGCCCCAGCGTTCCTTGATCGAGACCAGCAGCGGCGTGGCGAAGAAGATCGAGGAGTAGCTGCCGACCAGCAGGCCGACCAGCTGCACCAGCGCCAGGTCCTTCAGGGTGCCGACGCCGAGCATCCACACCGCGACGACCATCAGGCCGATGATGGGCAGCATGCCGATGATCGCGGTGTTGATCGACCGCATCAGTGTCTGGTTCACCGCGAGGTTGGCCTGCTCGGCATAGGTGCGGCGGGTCGTGTGCAGCACGCCGCGGGTGTTCTCCTCGACCTTGTCGAACACGACCACCGAGTCGTAGAGCGAGAAGCCGAGGATGGTGAGCATGCCGATCACGGTGGCCGGGGTGACCTCGAAGCCGACGAGCGAATAGGCGCCGGCGGTGACGAGGAGGTCGAAGGCCAGCGCGGCCAGCGCCGCCAGCGCCATGTGGAACTCGTAGCGGATGGCGATGTAGACCGTCACCAGCACCAGGAACACCGCGAGCGCGATGAGCGCCTTGTCGGTGATCTGCTCACCCCAGGTCTCGCTGACGTCGGAGGTGGAGATGGCGGCGAGGCTGGGCTGTCCGTCCTTGCCGACCGGCTGGAACTTCGCGAACAGCGCGGCGTTGACCTTCTCGACCTGCGCCTGGTCCAGCGCCTCGGAGCGGATCAGCATGGTGGCGTTGGCGCCGTTGCCCACCGTCTGCACCGACACCGGGTCCATGCCGAGGGCCTGGGAGTAGACCTGCTCGGCCTGCTCGGTCGTGGCGGTGCCCGCCGGGAACTGGATGCGCGAGCCGCCCTCGAAGTCGATGCCGAAGTTGAAGCCGCGGATCAGGATCGAGGCCAGCGAGATCAGCACGATGACCGCGGTGATCACGTACCACATGCGGCGCTTGCCGACCACGTCGATGGCGCCGGTACCGGTGTAGAGCCGGTTGAAGAAACCGTTCTTGGACATGTCCCTCACGCCTTTCCGGCCGACACGGCCTCGGCCGCTTTGCGCTCACGGCCGATCTCGGCGACGGCGCCGAGGCCGTTCACCGACGGCTTGGCCCAGAAGTGCGTCCGCGAGACCAGCAGCACCAGCGGCGAGGTCACCAGGACGACGACGACGACGTCGAGGACGGTGGTCAGGCCGAGGGTGAACGCGAAGCCCTTGACCTGGCCCGCGGCCAGCACGTAGAGCACCGCGGCGGCCAGGAAGCTGACCGCGTTGCCGGACAGGATGGTCTTGCGGGCGCGCTGCCAGCCGCGCGGGGCCGCCGAGCGGAAGCTGCGGCCCTCGCGCATCTCGTCCTTGATGCGTTCGAAGAACACGACGAACGAGTCCGCGGTCATGCCGATACCGATGATCAGACCGGCGATGCCCGCCAGGTCGAGGGTGAACCCGATCCAGCGACCGAGCAGCACCATGATGCCGTAGACCGCGAAACCGGAGGCCACCAGCGACAATCCGGTGATCAGGCCGAGCAGGCGGTAGTAGGCAAGGCAGTACAGCAGCACCACGACCAGGCCGACCGCGCCGGCGAGCAGGCCGGCCTTCAGCGAGGACAGGCCGAGGGTGGCCGACACGGTCTCGGCCTCGGAGACCTGGAACGACAGCGGCAGCGAGCCGTACTTCAGGGTGTTGGCCAGCTCCTTGGCCGAATCGGCGGTGAAGCTGCCCGAGATCGAGGTGCGCCCGCCCAGCTGCGGGCCCTGCTGGACCGTCGGGGCGCTGACGACCTTGGAGTCGAGCACGAACGCGACGCGCTTGTAGAGGTATTCCTTGGTCAGGTCGGCCCAGGCGTCGGAGCCGGTGCCCTTGAACTCGAGGTTGACCTCGTGGCGGGCCTGCTGGGAGTTGAGCTCGGCCTTGGCGTCCTTGATCTCCTGGCCGTCGATGCGCGACGGGCCGAGCACGTAGACCTCGGTGCCGTCGGTGCTGCACGCGACCAGCGGCTGCTCGGGCAGGTCGTTGCCGGCCAGCGGGTCGTTCTTGGAGCAGTCGAGCGAGGCCATCGCCAGCTGCTGCAGCTGCTGGTTGGTGGCCAGCTCCGGGTTCTGGCGCACCGCGCGGGCCGCGTCGATCTCCTTCTTCGCCTCCGCCTGCGGGGTGCCCGCGTCGGGCGCCGCCGGGGTGGTCGGGGGGACCTGCGCGGGGAAGACCCGCTGCTGGGCGGTGGTCG
>NZ_BAGK01000152.1 GCF_000308795.1 Nocardia thailandica NBRC 100428
CGAGGATGTCCTCGCTCACCCGCGCCTGACCGCCGGCCGGCCGCGGCGCGGCCTCGCCGCGGATGCGCGGCGGGCGGTGGACGGGACGCAGCGCGATGTCCTCGTCGAGTTCGCGCAGCGGGGGTTCGTGATCTCGTGCCATGGGTCGCTCACCCTGCCAATGCCTTCGGGATGGTCGCGTGTTCCGGCAGGATGACGCCGCAGCCGAGGGAGGCCGCGAAGGCGGCCGCCTGGTAGCGGTAGCAGCGCCGGATCCGGAGCCGGGCCTGGGTGGACAGGTCGCGGGTGATCGCCTCGATGCGCGGCATGTCGCCGCGCAACGGTTCGGTGATCGTCACCAGCACGCCGAAGCGCGTGACGCCGTGACCGCGGGCCTGTTCCTCGCGGGCTTGCTGGGTCGCACCGACCCGCAGGGTGGCCGCCGCGGACACCACGCCGCGCTCGCTCTGCTGGGCCACCAGCGCGTTCTTGAAGTCGTCGTCGACGATCTCGGCGGCGTCCGCGGCCGAATGCGGCCGGTAGACGATGGCGATCCGCTTGCGCGGGACCTCCGGGTTGGGCGCGAGCAGGCGCTGCAGCACCCGCTCGTCGACCGCGCCCTCGGGTGCGGTGTCCATCTCCCAGGTGACCGAGCGGCCGCCGTCGTGGACCAGGTGGTCCCACTTCTCGTCCTGCGACACCGGCCCCGCGTCGTCCCAGCCGAGGCCGTGGCCGTGCGGATCGCCCACGGCCACTTCCAGATCGGCCTGGGAGGCGGGGTCGTAGCTGCGGCGGATGAAGGAGATGATCTCCTCGGCGGACATGGGCTGGGCCCGCACGCCCGCCTCGGCGAGGGCGGCGCAGATGCCGGGCAGCCTGCGCCCGATCTCCACGGCCTCCTCGGCCGGGTTCTTGCGGCGTTCGGCGGTGGTCGCCTTGAAGGTGATCGCCACCCGCGGCAGCAGCTGCACGCGCTCCTGCGGCAGTTCGGTGGCCAGCTCGTACATCACCTGCTGCGCCAGGTCCGGCGCCTCGGGCCGCGTGATCGTGGAGACCTCGGTCAGCAGCCGGTTACCGGTCTCCGGCACGGTGTCGATGACCGGCACCACCGCGACGATGTCGCTGGTCTGGCCGACCGAGGCCAGGAAGGTGCCCCACGCCGCGACCCAGCGGTCGATGACCGGCTGGTCGACCGCCTCGTGCCCCTGCGGCCAGGCGCGCAGCACCACCGTGTACTGGGCGAAGGCGGGCAGGTGGATCATCCCGAACTGGTAGCCGCCCGCGTCGACACCTTCGTAGATCTTCGACGGCGCCAGCAGGCCGGGCAGCCGGGTCACGCCGCCGGGCACCCGGGAGAACCGGCCGCCGCGATACACGTGCTCGCCGCGTTTGCGCGAGCGCATCCAGTTGAACATCATCAGTCCCGTCTCGTATCCGGAGCGCCCACCGGTCCGCCAGACCAGGGGAACCATGATCACCGCGCCGACGCCGCCGACCACCAGGCCCCACTTGAATCCGCCGACCATGGCGCTGATCAGGGCCGTGATCACCACGACGAAACCGATGACGGTCTCTTCCCAGCGCAGGCCGAAGAGGCCCGCGCTGCGCGGCTTCTGCCACAGACCGTAGGAGCGACGCTCGTAGGTGTCGGTGGGGGTGGCTGTGCTCATCGCGGAATCGTGCTCCTGCCGAGGTCGGGTGCGCGGTTGGTCCAGCGGTCGCC
>NZ_BAGK01000151.1 GCF_000308795.1 Nocardia thailandica NBRC 100428
CGACCTGCCCGGCCCGCCCGCCCCCGCGGCGCGCGCCGCCACCGTCGACTGCGCCTACCCGGCCAGCCAGGAGCCCGCGTCCAAGCCCGCGACCGCGCCGGGCGCCACGGGTGTGGCCGCGACCGGGGACACCGCGGTCGCGATCACGTCGTCGCAGGGCCCCATCGGCCTGACGCTGAAGGCCGCGCAGGCGCCGTGCACCGTCAACTCGTTCGTGAGCCTGGCCAAGCAGGGCTACTTCGACAAGACCAGCTGCCACCGCATCGTGGCCACGAAGGGTTTCGGCATCCTGCAGTGCGGCGACCCCACCGCCACCGGCATGGGCGGCCCCGGCTACTCCTTCGACAACGAGTACCCGACCGACCAGTACCCCGCCGGTGACCCGGCCGCCCAGCAGCCGCTGAACTACCAGCGCGGCGTGGTGGCCATGGCCAACGCGGGCACCGGCCCGGACGGCAAGGGCACCAACGGAAGCCAGTTCTTCCTGGTCTTCGGCGACACCAAGCTGCCGCCGCAGTACACCATCTTCGGCACCATCGACGAGGCGGGCCTGAAGACCCTGGACAAGGTCGCGGGCGCGGGCGACGACGGCTCCAACGGACCCGGCGACGGACAGCCGAACATGCCGATCAAGCTGGAGACCGTCAAGATCGGCTGAACTTCGCAGATCGGACGTAACATGACGGGGCGCAGCGCACGACACTGCGCCCCGTCCGCGTTATTCTCGAGGCGGGTACATGTACATGTCCACACGGTGAACGGCCAATCCGGGGAGCAGCCATGGCGGAACTCGACGACATCGGTAGCGAAACAGCGGCAATGATGCGCACCATGCTCCAGATGGCCACCCTGGTCGCCCTCAAGTCCCGTGAACACGGCCAGAAAGAGGCCGAGGCCCGCGCCAAGGCGGTCGAAGCGAAGATCAAGGAAGCCAAGGAACTCCAGCTGCGCGAGGCGCGCGAGGCCAAGGCCAAGGATCCGCGCAACATCGAACTGGAGATGATGAAGTCCGGTCCCGCACTCGAGCGCCCCGGCCTCGACCGCTCCGGGCCCACGCTCGGCGACGCGATGACCGACGGCGTCACCCTGGCCAAGGAGCTGGACAACCCGTTCGCGGTGACCTCCCACGCCACCGAGTCCCTCGCCTACGACTCGGCCGAGCGCAGGCAGGCGCTCGCGGCTCACCTCCAGCGATCCGGGGTGTCCCCCGAGCTGACCCAGGTGCGCATGCTGGTCGAGGCGGGCCGCGGCATCTCCCCCGACGAGGCGATCCGGCTCGACGAGGTCGCGCGGCAGGCGACCATGGGCCGCGACCTGGCCCGCGAGGCGCGGGGTCTGCAGCGCGGCATCGACCGCGGCCGCTGACCCGCCCGACCGACCACGAGCCCCCGGCACCGGAATCCTCCCGGCGCCAGGGGCTTTCCCGTACTCAGGGGCGCAGGCCCCTCAGGCCGTCCATTCGAGTTCGGTGTCGGGAGCCTCGGGGTCGTTGAGCGCGGGCGCGTCCGGATACAGCGCCTCCACCTCCGGCCCGCTGGGCAGGCGGCTGAGCATGTCCTTGTGCCCGTTGCGCACGCTGCAGTACTTGAACGGCCCCTTCGGATCGAACAACCGCTCCATGTGCCAGTCCGCGTGGTCGCGGAACCACCGGCTCATGCCCGGCCCACCGTGGTTGCGGGCGCTCTCGAACGCCTGCCACAGCGCGTCGACGCGCGCCAGGGCCTCCGGATGGCGGTACCAGTCCGGGCACCAGACGGTGTCGCTGGTGTCGGTGATCTGGCGCATGTAGACCTTGCCGAGGTACTGGACGAAGAACTCGACGGGATTGCCGTACTTGCAGTTCTCCGGCGCGACCGGCGCCCAGTCGTCTTCGCTCATCGCGACTCCACCTCCTCGACGGGTCCGTTGCCACCGTGCGGGGGCACGCGCAGACCGGGCGGCGGCGCGATGCCCGGCGCGTCGGGCAGGGCGGGCGCGGTACCCGGCCTCGGCGGCGGAGGCGTGGCGCCGGCCGCGCCCGGCGGCATCGGCGTGGTGCCCGCCGACCCCGACAACTGGGGTTCGGTGCCCACGTCCTTGCCGATCAGATCGTCGATGCGCGTCTTGCGCGTCGGGTCGTTGTACTCGATCGACGCCTTGACCGCCTCGGCGTACTTCGACTCCCACCACGGCACCGTGCGCACCAGCGTCGCGGGCTGGCCGGAGGTGAACACGATGGCGCGGCCCCGGGGCAGGGTGGCCAGCGCCTGGGCGGTGAAGGTCGTCGAGGACGACAGCGACCGCGAATAGCTCTTGCCGCCACCGGATTCCGACATCGACTGGGAGATCGAGTCGTATTCGCCGATGATCTCCGAGCGGTCGCGCAGGAAGGCCATGTCGTCGATGCCCGAGCCGAGCACCTTGATGTTGGCCGCCGACCACAGCGCGTTCATGCCCGCGTCGCCCCAGCAGCGCACGCCCTGGGCCCAGGACTGCAGCACCGTCATCACCACGATGCCGCGCGAACCGAAGTGGCTGTACTGCTTGGGCAGATCCTTCCAGCGCACCACGTTGGCCGCCTCGTCGAGGACGGCCAGCAGCGGGATGGGCAGCCGCCCGCCCGAGGACTGCGACGCCTTGCGCATCGCCACGTCGATGACCGCCTCGGTGAGGGCGCTGACCAGCGGCGCCGCCGAGCCGCGCCCCTCGAGGGACAGGCTGTAGAGGGTGCCGTTGCGCTCGAGGAACTCCCACTCGTCGAACTGCAGGCGGTCGGGTTCGTCGCCCGGGGTCACCCAGGCGTGCACGTTCTGCAGCTGCAGGCAGCGGATCATCTTCTTGGCGGTACTGAAGATGCCCGCCTTGGTGCGATGTTCGGCGTTGTACTGCATGGCGAGGCCGTCGGCGATGAAGTCGCGGCCCGCGCGGCGCACGATCTCGATCGGCTCGGCGTTCTGCGGGTCGGTCACCCAGCGCCACACGTCGGTGATGGACCGGCCGTCGAAGGCGGCGGCCAGGAACAGCCCGGCCAGCAGGTCCTCGGCCTCGGCGTCGAAGAAGCTGTCGCGGTTCTCGACGCTGCCCTCGCTGTCGGCGTCGGCGAAGTGACCGGCGAGGCGGGCCGCCCGCATCTCCGCCCCGTCCCGGTGCGGCGCCACCCACGCCAGCGGATCCCAGAACCAGGTCGGGCGCTCCCCCGCGACGCCCTGCGGGTCGAACACGAAGGTGGGACTGCCCTTGGCCTCGCGCACATTGCGGGTCGCGTCGACCACGTCACGCTTGTTGGAGGTGGTGATGACGGCGCCGATGGCGGTCAGGATGGCCGGGATGACGCGCGAGGTGGACTTGCCCTGGCGCGGCCCCCAGATGTCGAGGTGCAGGTCCTCGTAGGAGCCGTAGAGCGGCACGCCGTCGGCGACGCCGATGCCGATCGGGACGCCCGGGGAGTCGTCGCGGCCGAGCTTCAGGCCGAACAACTCGGCCTTCTCGCGGACGCCCGCCTCGGTGAGCGAGGAGATGGCGCCGCCCATGCCCATGTAGTCGGCCTTGTCGTCGACGGCGAGGCGACCGACGAGCGCCCGCTTGGCCCGGCGGCGCCGGAACACCACGAACCCGATGACGGCGGCGATGACCAGCAGGATCAGCACCGTCGAGGTGCGCGGCCAGTGGATCTTGCCGCGCACCATGTCGGCCACGATCGCGATGGGGTTGATGGGGATGTCCTGATGGGTGACCGACAGCGCGTTGCCGAGGTGCAGCGCCACCCACACCGTGATCAGGGTCGCGAAACCGAAATAGATCGCGTACAGGGTGAGGTCGGGGCCGACGGCGGCCGGGTCCGTCACCTTCTTCTTCTTCGCCACGTGTGCCTCCTGGTGACCTCGTCCGTGGGATTCGCTTCTGGGGGTCGTGCTCTCAGCGGTAGGCGTCCAGCCGCCAGCCTTCGGGTGTCGAGACGACGGTCGCGATGACCGTCGCCGGGGTCAGTGCCTCGCGCCTGCCGTCGGGATAGACCACGGTCTGCTCGATGCCGATCTTGTACTGGGCGAGCCCGGAATCGGCCGTCCCCGGCGGCTTCTCGCCGGAGGCGAAGGTGAACGCCTCCACCGTGGCCTTCGCCTTGGCCCACTGCGCCCACTGCAGCGTGGGCCGGGGGGTGTCGGTGGCGCCCGCGGAGCCGTCGAGCACGCGCAGCATGCTGGGGCCCAGCCACCGGCGCGCCCGGTTCAGCGAGTCGCCGGGCTGTTCGGTGACCGGGTACCAGGTGTAGATGGCCGCGATCGCCGCGACGGCGACGCCGTCGGGTGTTGTCGGGTCGGGCGCGGGTGCCGCCTCGAGCTGCCGGGTGGTCGTGGTCGCGGCCGGAGGCGCGCCGGAATCGCCGCCGCCGCAACCGGTCACGCCCGTCACGATCGCCGCCACCAGCATCACCGCCAGTTTTGTCCGGATTCGTGTTGTCCCCCACCAGGTTATCCGCAGTGTGGCACTCACAGCACCCTCCTCACCCGCGCGTCACCCGGCACCGCGACCACCGCGACCCGGCCGCCCGCCCCACTGCTGGCGGGCACGGCCTGGATCATGGTCGCGTCGCCGGCGTAGATCCCGACCGCCGACGGGCCCCGGACCCCGAATCCGCTGAACACCAGGTCGCCCGGGGCGATCCGGGCCAGCGGCACCTCCGTGCCGGATTCCCACTGCTGCTCGGCCGTCCCGGGCAGCGTCACCGCGCCCGAGGAGGCCGCGAACACCGCGGCGGCGGTCAGGCCGGGGCCGTCGAACCCGCCGTTGGTCGGGCCCTGCGGCCCGCCGCCACCCCACACGTAGGGCGCGCCGAGCCACTGGTGGGCGGCCTCGAGGATCTGCGCGCCGTCGCCGGAGCCCTCGGGGGTGAACCGGCCGCCGGAGCCCGGCGCGCGGTACTGCGGTTCCATCGACAGGATGTTGGTGACGTACGGGCGGGTCTCGGAGAAGTGCGCCGCGTACTGGTTGGGCATGCCGCCCGAGGCGAGGACCGCGCCCTCACCGGCGTTGTAGGCGGCCAGGGTCAGGGCGGGCAGGTCGCCGGTGACCCGGCCCTCGCGGATCCAGCCGGTGATCTTGTGGGCGATGGCGCACATGTAGCGGGCCTGGCCGATGATGGCGTCGCCGTCGTCCCACACGCTGGCCGTGCCGTTGCCGTCGGCATCGATGACATAGGGCCGCCCGTCGTCGGGATCGATGCTCGCCGCGGTCCCCGGCAGGAACTGGGCCAGGCCCTGGGCGCCCGCCGGCGAGGTGAGGCCGCGCTGGAAGCCGGACTCCTGGCGGGCCTGGGCGGCCAGCAGCGAGGACGGGATCTCCGCGCACACCGTGCCCGCGCGCCGATACCAGATCTCCAGGTCGGCGGGCACCTTGCCCACCGCGAGCGCGCCGCCCGCGCTGCCGAAGCCGCGCACGCAGTTGGGGTCGGTCGAGAACGCCTTGGCCCCACCGACATCCGGGGTCGGGGCGCCGTCGAGCCACGGCATCGGGTCGATCTGGCGGCCGCCGGTGAAGCGGCCGCCGGGCACGATCTCGAAATGCAGGTGGGGCCCGCTGGATTCGCCGTCGGAGCCGACCATGGCGATGGGCTGGCCCGCGGTCACCGTGTCACCGACGCGCACCTTCACCCCGCTCGCCCACATGTGCCCGTAGACCGCGGAGAAGGCCCGGCCGTTGGTGTCGACGGAGTCGACCACGATCCAGTGCCCGAAGCCCGAGGCGGGCCCGGCCGCGACCACGCGGCCGTCGGACACCGAGTAGATGGTGGTGCCGTCGGCGGCGGCCATGTCGACGCCGCGGTGTCCGCCGTCGCGTGAGCCGAACACGTCGGAGACGGTGAAGGTGCCCACGGCCAGCGGCAGGGTGCGCCGCAGCGGCCCGGTACCCGCGGCCAGCGACGGGGTGCCCGTGACGGCCGGGTTGCCGGTCGTCGAGGCGGGCGCGGCCACCGAGGTGGCGCCAGGATAGCCGCCGCCGAGGGAGGGCAGGCCCGCCGCGGAACTGCCGAGCACGCTGCCGGTCTCGCAGGAGTCCTCGACGGCGGGCAGCACGACGACCAGCACGAGGGCGACGAGGCCGATGACCGACCCGAAGGCGGCCATGACCAGGGTGCGGGCGTTCATCGTCGGCCCGCCGGGGCACGCCTCACCCGCGGCGCCGGGTTTCGTTGAGGGTGTCGGCCAGGGCCCGGTTCACCTCCGCGGCGGCGGCCAGCTGCTGCTGCAGCACCGCCACCTTGCGGCGCAGCGCCGCGGCCGACATCCCGTCCAGGCCCGGGTCGCCGGCGGCCCGCACCCAGTTGCGCACCGAATTGGTGTGCACGCCGATCTGTTCGGCCACCACCCGGCACGCCTCCGACTCGCTGCGCAGCGTGTCGGTCAGCGCCACGACCTGCTCGACCGCGGCGTTGCGCACTTCCGGGGAGACCCGGCGATAGGAACGGTGCGGCATCATCTACGCTTCCCTCCTCACGACGCCTCCGGATCGACGGCGGGATCCGCACCGCCCCGGGGGTTGTCGCCGAACTCGCTGAACCGCTGGTTCGTGTCGTGGATCCCGCTCTCCCGCTCCGACACGGTGAACTCCATGTGGAACGGGATGCCGGGCCTGCGGTCCTCACCGATCTTGAGCAGGAATCGGCCGGTGCCCGGCGGGGCGGGCCGCTGCTGGCCCGGCCGCAGCGCCTCGCCGGTCAGCGCCTGCGGCGCCGACCAGCCGGTGACCATCTCGGCCTCGGCGGCGGTGAAGGGCACGGTGGAGTCCAGTCGCGCGATCTCCTCGGCGGGCAGCGCGCCGAAGATCTTGGCGCGGGCGCGTTCCAGGAAGCCGACGGCCTTGGCGATGGCCGCCTCCGAGCCGAGGGCCTGCAGGTCCTTGATGGTGTGCGAGATCATGATCAGCGCGGTCGCCATGCCGCGCTGCAGGCGGGTCAGCTCGTCGACGCGGTCGACCATGAAGTCGCCGAGGCCGAGCACCTGCCACAGCTCGTCCATGACGACCTGGAAGTAGCGCTGCGGCCCCATCTTCGCGTCGGTGAGGACGTGCGCGGCCTCGACCGAGGCGAAACCGTCGGCCCAGCAGGCCAGCATGACCGCGGCCTTGAGCTTCTTGTCCCCGCTGGGGATGTGGGAGACGTCGATGCAGACGGCGACCGCGGTGGTGTCGATGGGCACGCTGGTCTGGCCGTTGAACACCGCGCCGAACGGGCCCTGGGTCAGCGCCCGCAGCGAACGGCGCAGATGCTTGATCGCCAGCTGGTATTCCTCGTCGTCGTCGGCGCCCGCGTCGAGGTTCATCTCGGGGCCGCCCGCGACGATGACCTCGAGCAGGTCCTCCATGATCGGCGGCCGGTCCGGGGTGAATCCGCTGCCGGGCCGGTAGAGGATCCGCAACGCCGTGGCGATGAGGGTCTCCTCGTAGTCGGCCACCCGGGCACCGCGCACGAGTTCGACCAGGCCCGCGATCAGGGTCACCTGGCGGGCCCGCAGATCCTGCAGCACCTGCTGCTGCAGCGCCGGGAACGCGTCGAGGCGCGGCACGATCGACCCGAGCACGCCCGCCGCGAGGGGGTTGAGCTTGCCGTGGCCGTAGCCGAGGTCGATGACCTGGCCGCCGACGAGTTCGACCAGCTTGCGGTAGTCGGGCTTGACATCGGCGAGCACCAGCGGCGTGATGCCCTGGGCGACGCCGCCGAGCACGATCCGCCGCACCAGCGACGACTTGCCGAAACCGTTGAGGCCGAGCACGAACAGGCTCGGCGCGGTGATGAAGCTGCCGCGCATGAACCAGTTCATCGGGTCGAAGCACACCGGGGCCCCGGTGTGCAGGTGCGAGCCGAGTGGGGTGCCGATGAGCGGGGCGCCCGCGCCGACCGACCACGGCCACAGGCCGGCGACCTGGGCGGTGGTGGCGCGGTACTCGACCGGGCGGCCGACGACGTTCATCTTGCCGCCGCCCGCGCCCGCGTAGCCGCGATCGGTGAGTTCGGCGGTGCTGCGGTCGAATCCGTCGACCACGACCGCCTCGTCCCGCGCCTGGGCGTTGCGCCTGCGCAGGTCGTCGGTGTGCAGGCGGAAGGTCGCCCACACCGCGCGCAGGCCCGACTGCTCGCGCACGATGGTCTCGTACCGGGCCCGGGTGACGTCGTCGAGCAGGGACGGCCCGGTCTGCTTGCGCTGCCCGGTGGGTTTGCGCGCCGACCTCCCGGTGCCCATGGCACGGTCGGCGGTGTCGTCGGGCCGGTCGACCGGCGCCGGACGCCTCTGGCGGACCTTCTCGATCTTCTCCGTGTCGGGCAGCGGCCGGGAGCCGGGCCCGCGATGGAGGTGGTCG
>NZ_BAGK01000150.1 GCF_000308795.1 Nocardia thailandica NBRC 100428
GGGGCCGCGGCCTGCGCCGCGGCGCGGGCTCGGGTTCCGGCTCCGGCTCCGGCTCGTAGTCGTCCTCGAAGCGCGGGATGACGTTGGTGTCGTCGTCCTCGTTGTCCCAGTCCCGCGCCGCGTAGGCGTCGGGTTCGGCGGTACGCGCGCGGGCCGACCGGGCGTCGGCGCCCCAGTCGTCGTCGCGGCGGCGGTACCGCCGGTCGGCTTCGGCGGCCTTGTAGCGCTCCTCGGCGCGGGTCCACCGATCGGTCATGCGTGGTCCCCGGTCTCGCTATCGGTTGCGTCCTTCAACACCGAACTCCGCTCGTCCAACCATCCTTGGAGGATCGACACTGCTGCCGCCTGATCGATCACCTGTCGCTGGCCGCGTGCGCGTACTCCGCTGTCGCGAAGCGCACGTGACGCAGACACCGTAGTCAACCGTTCGTCGGACAGTCGTATCGGAATCGGCGCGATCTCGGTGCGCAACTGTCCGGCAAACCGACGGGCGATCGTGGCCGCGGAACCGTTTTCACCGCGCAACGTCCGGGGCAGCCCGACGATGACCTCGACCGCTTCGTACTCCCGCACAATTTCGGCAATTCTGGCGATGTCGGGGGCGGGACGGGGCCCGCGCCCGGTTTTGGCCCGGGGCACCGTCTCCACCGGCGTGGCGAGGATGCCGTCGGGGTCGCTCGAGGCGACCCCGATCCGCACACTGCCCACATCGATGCCGATCCGGCGGCCGCGGCCGGGATCGGTGACCGGATCCGGACGATCCGCGGCCGCTTCGGCGGCGTCGCTGCCCATGTCAGCCGGCGAGTTCGGCCACCCGGGCACGGACCGCGGTCAGGCCGAGCGGAATACCGGACGGGTCGGCGCCGGAACCCTGCGCCATCTCCGGCTTGCCGCCGCCCCGGCCCGCGATGCTCGGACCGAAACTGGCCACCAGATCACCGGCCTTGAACCCGAGCTCCTGGGCCGCCTTGTTCACGGTGACCACGAAGGGCACCTTGCCGTCGGCGTCACCGAGCAGCACCACCACGGCCGGGTCGCTGCCGAGGCGGCCGCGGATGTCGGTGGCCAGGGTGCGCAGGTCGCCCGCGCCGACGCCCTGCGGCGCGGCCGCGGCGACCAGGCGGACCTCCCCGACGCGCTCGGCCTGCTCGGCGAAGGTGCCCGCGGAGGCCAGCACGGCGGCCATCTTGGTGCGCTCGAGTTCCTTCTCGGCGACCTTGAGACGCTCCACCAGCTGTTCGACGCGGCCGGGCACCTCCTCCGAGGGGACCTTGAGCGAGGACGCGACGCCCGCGAGCAGCGCGCGCTCCTTGGCCAGGTACTTGTAGGAGTCGAGGCCGACGAACGCCTCGACGCGGCGCACGCCGGAGCCGACCGAGGACTCGCCGAGCACGGTGATCGGGCCGATCTGCGAGGAGTGCTGCACGTGGGTGCCGCCGCAGAGCTCCATCGAGAACGGGCCGCCGATCTCCACGACGCGCACGTTGTCGCCGTAGTTCTCGCCGAACAGCGCCATCGCGCCCATCGCCTTGGCCTTGGGCAGGTCGGTGACGAAGGTGTTGACCGGGAAGTCCGCGCCGACGGCGTCGTTGGAGACGGCCTCGATGTCGGCCTTCTGCTGCTCGCTGAGCGCGCCCTGCCAGTTGAAGTCGAAGCGCAGGTAGCCGGGCTTGTTGAGCGAACCGGCCTGCACGGCGTTCGGGCCGAGCACCTGGCGCAGGGCCGCGTGCACCATGTGGGTGCCCGAGTGGCCCTGGGTGGCGCCGCGGCGCCAGGCCGGGTCCGCCTGGGCGAGCACGATGTCGCCCTCGGTGATCTGGCCCTGCTCGACGGTGGCCTTGTGCACCCACAGCTTCTTGGCGATCTTCTGCACGTCGTTGACGCGCAGCTTCAGCCCCGAGGCGGTGATGGAGCCGCGGTCGGCGATCTGGCCGCCGGACTCGGCGTAGAGCGGGCTGCGGTCGAGGATCACCTCGACGTCGGATCCGGCGGTGGCGGTGGGGACCCGCACGCCGTCGGCGATCAGCGCCAGCACCGTAGCCTCGGAGGTGAGCTCGTCGAAACCGGTGAACTCGGTCTCGCCGCGGTCGACGAGTTCCTTGTAGACGGTCAGGTCGGCGTGGGCGTGCTTGCGGGCCTGCGCGTCGTCCTTGGCGCGCTGCCGCTGCTCGGCCATGAGCGAGCGGAAGCCCTCCTCGTCGACCGACAGCCCGGCCTCGGCGGCCATCTCCAGGGTCAGGTCGATGGGGAAGCCGTAGGTGTCGTGCAGGGTGAAGGCGTCGCTGCCCGCGATCTGCCTGCCGCCCCCGGCCTTCACGGCCGAGGCGGTGTTGTCGAACAGCGCGGAGCCGGTCGTGAGCGTCTTGCGGAAGGCGGTCTCCTCGCCGACGGCCACGGTCTCGATGCGGGCGAAGTCGGTGGCCAGTTCCGGATAGGACGGCGACATGAGGTCGGAGACGACCTTGATCAGCTCGGCCATCACCGGCTGCTCGGCGCCCAGCAGGCGGGCGCTGCGCACGATGCGGCGCAGCAGGCGGCGCAGCACGTAGCCGCGGCCGTCGTTGCCGGGGTTCACGCCGTCGGCGATCAGCATGGCCGCGGTGCGGGCGTGGTCGGCGATGACGCGGAAGCGCACGTCGGCCTCGGCGTCGGCGCCGTAGCGGCGGCCGGTCAGCGCCTCGGCCTTGTCGATGATGGGCCGCATGAGGTCGGTCTCGTAGACGTTGTCCACGCCCTGGAGCAGCATGGCGACCCGCTCGACGCCCATGCCGGTGTCGATGTTCTTGCGCGGCAGGGAGCCGACCGGCGGGTGGCCCTGCTTGGGGCTCAGGTCGCCGCGGATGTCCTGCATGAAGACGAGATTCCAGATCTCGAGGTAGCGGTCCTCGTCGGCCACCGGGCCGCCCTCGGCGCCGTACTCCGGGCCCCGGTCGAAGTAGATCTCCGAGCAGGGGCCGCCGGGACCGGGCACGCCCATGTCCCAGTAGTTGTCCTTGCCGTCGCGGAACTGGATCCGCTCCTTGGGGATTCCGGCGACGCGGTGCCAGATCTCGGCGGCCTCGGGGTCGCTCTCGTAGGCGGTGACCCAGATCCGCTCGGGATCGAAGCCGAAACCGCCTTCGTCCTGGGACCGGGTGATCAGGTCCCAGGCGAAGGTGATGGCGCCTTCCTTGAAGTAGTCGCCGAAGGAGAAGTTGCCCGCCATCTGGAAGAAGGTGTTGTGGCGGGTGGTGACGCCGACCTCTTCGATGTCGCCGGTGCGCACGCACTTCTGCACGCTGGTGGCGCGCGGGAACGGCGCGGCCTCCTGGCCCAGGAAATACGGCTTGAACTGGACCATGCCCGCGTTGACGAACAGCAGGTTGGGGTCCGGAAGGACCAGCGAGGCACTGGGTACCTCGGTGTGTCCGGCACGGACGAAATGGTCCAGGAAACGCCGTCGAATCTCGTGGGTCTGCACGAGTGTCCAGCTTACCGGGTTCGGTCGAGCGGTTTACGCCGGTGTCCGGCCGGTCACGGCGGGCGTGTTCACTCCCCCCGGACGATGCGGCGCAGCTTGTCGACCCGGGGGCCGATCGCGCGTTCGTTGCCGTGATCGGTGGGGTGGTAGTAGTCGGTGCCGACGAGTTCGTCGGGCGGATACTGCTGGGCGAGCACGCCCTCGCGCGCGTCGTGGGGGAACCTGTAGCCCTGCGCGTTGCCCAGCTTCGCCGCGCCCGCGTAGTGCCCGTCGCGCAGGTGCGGCGGCACCGCCCCCGACTTGCCCGCGGCCACGTCGGCCATGGCCGCGCCGAGGGCGGCGGTGACCGCGCCGGACTTGGGCGCGGTCGCCAGGTGGATGGTGGCCTGGGCCAGCGCGAGGCGGGCCTCGGGCAGGCCGACCAGCTGCACGACCTGGGCGGCCGAGGTCGCCACCTGCAGGGCGGTCGGGTCGGCCATGCCGATGTCCTCGCTGGCGTGGATCATCAGCCTGCGCGCGATGAAGCGGGGATCCTCCCCGGCGGCGAGCATGCGGGCCAGGTAGTGCACCGCCGCGTCGACGTCGGAGCCGCGGATGGACTTGATGAACGCGCTGATGACGTCGTAGTGCTGGTCGCCGGCGCGGTCGTAGCGCACGGCGGCCTTGTCGACCGACGCCTCGACGAGGTCGACGTCGACGACGCCGTCGAGCGAGGACTCCGCCGAGGCCTCCAGGGCGGTCAGCGCGCGGCGGGCGTCCCCGCCCGCGATCCGCACGATGTGGTCGAGGGCCGCGTCACTGACCTCGTACTCCCCCGCCAGGCCGCGCGGATCGGCGATGGCCCTGGCCAGCACCGCGCGGATGTCGTCTGGGGTCAGCGACTGCAGCTGCAGCACCAGTGACCGCGACAGCAGCGGCGAGACCACCGCGAACGACGGGTTCTCCGTGGTGGCGCCGACGAGCAGGACGATGCGGTTCTCCACCGCGGCCAGCAGCGCGTCCTGCTGGGTCTTGGAGAACCGGTGCACCTCGTCGATGAACAGGACGGTCTGCTCGCCCGCGGTGAGCCTGCGCCGGGCCACGTCGATGACCGCGCGCACCTCCTTCACCCCCGCAGACAGCGCCGACAACGCCTCGAACCGGCGGCCGGTGGCCTGCGACAGCAGCGAGGCCAGGGTGGTCTTGCCGGTGCCGGGCGGGCCGTAGAGCAGGACCGACGCCGCGCCCGAGCCCTCGACCAGCCGCCGCAACGGGGAGCCGGGGCCGAGCAGGTGCTGCTGGCCGATGACCTCGTCGAGGGTGCGCGGGCGCATACGGACGGCCAGCGGCGCCCCCGCGTCCCGCCGGATCACCGCGTCGAGCCCGGCGGAGGGCGCGGCGGTGTCTCCTGGCACGTCGAACAGACTGTCGGTCACGTCCTGCAGGGTACCGAGCCCTCCCGACAGGGCCCGCCACGCCGAGCGACGGAAACGTCGGCGTTTCGATTTGCGCCGCCGCGATCGATCGGCTGTGATCGCTGTTCGTGGCCGACAACTCCGCAGGTGCCGTCCTGCCGCCCTTCGCCCGTCGCACCCTGTTCAAGAGCGGTACCGCCGTCGCGGTCACCGCGCTGCTCACCACCGCGGGCACCGCGCACGCCGACGAGGGGGTGTTCCGGCACGGTGTCGCCTCCGGCGACCCGCTACCGCAGGCGGTCATCCTGTGGACCCGGGTCACCGTCGCGCCCGACGCGGTCCCCGGGTCGGGGCTCGGCGCGGCGACGCAGGTCCGCTGGGAGGTCTCGGAGGACGAGTCCTTCGCCACCATCGCCGCCTCCGGCACCGTGACCGCCGACGCGGCCGCCGACCACACCGTCAAGGTGGACGCCCGCGGCCTGGAACCCGCCCGGGACTACTTCTACCGCTTCACCGCCCTCGGCACGACCTCCCCGGTCGGCCGCACCCGCACCGCGCCCGCCGCCGACGCCGCGGTCGACCGGCTGCGGCTCGGCGTGGTCTCCTGCGCGAACTGGGAGGCGGGCTGGTTCGGCGCCTACCGCCACCTGGCCGCCCGCACCGACCTGGACGCGGTGCTGCACCTGGGCGACTACATCTACGAGTACGCGCGCGGCCGGTACACCGGGCGCGGCGGCGCCGCGGTTCGCCCGCACGACCCGGCGAACGAGATCGTCACCCTGGCCGACTACCGGACCCGGCACGGCCAGTACAAGACCGACGCCGACCTGCGGGCCCTGCACGCCGCCGTCCCGTTCATCTGCACCTGGGACGACCACGAGTCCGCCGACAACTCCTGGCGCGGCGGCGCCGAGAACCACGACCCCGCCACCGAGGGCGACTGGGCCGCGCGCCGCGCCGCGTCCGCGCAGGCCTACCTCGAATGGATGCCCGTGCGCGAGACCCGCGCCGACGGCGAGGTGCAGATCTATCGCAGGCTCCGCTTCGGCACGCTGGCCGAGCTGTCCATGCTCGACCTGCGCAGCTACCGCGACGAGGAGGCGGGCCCGGTCGCCGGCTGGCGGGTGGCCGACGACCCGGCGCGCACCATCACCGGCCGCGCGCAGATGTCCTGGCTGACCGCGGGGCTGGTGTCCTCGCCGACCCGCTGGAAGCTCGTCGGCAACTCGGTGATGATCGCGCCGCTGGTGTTCCCGCCGCTGGAACCGGCCACCACCGAGGCGATCACCACCCTGCTCGGGCTGCCGCGCGGCGGGCTCACGGTCAACGGCGACCAGTGGGACGGCTACACCGCCGACCGCGCCACCCTCTTCGACGCCATCGCGGGCAACCGGGTCGGCGACGTCGTCTTCCTCACCGGCGACATCCACACGTCCTGGGCCGCGGACCTGCCGCTCGACGCCGCCAACTACCCCGGCGGGCCGACCGTCGGCGCCGAGTTCGTCGTCCCGTCGGTCACCTCGTCCAGCGTCGGCGACCTGCTGAAGATGCCGCCGCGCACCGCCTCGGTGCCCGCCGAGGAGGCCATCAAGGCGGCCAACCACCACCTGCGCTACACCGAGCTGGACTCGCACGGCTACGGGGTCCTCGACGTGACCCCCGCCCAGGCGCAGATGGACTGGTTCTACCTCGCCGACGTGCTCGACCCGAATTCGGGTGTGCGCCATGGCGCGTCGTTCGCGGTGCCCACCGGCGGACGGCTCGAGCCGCGGGCGCTGCCGGTCGCCTGAGGCCGTCGGCGCGGAAAACGGGACGCGACGGGTTGTCGATTCCGGCGGGAGCGGTTCGTCGGAGAGATACGGTGGCCCGAACCGCTCGGGCGCCGCGACCGAAGGAGCGAGCAATGAGCAAGTACCTGGTACTGATCTACGAGGACGAATCCGCCTACGCGAGCGTCTCCCCCGCCGAGCTGGAGGAGGTGTTCGCCGATCACGTCGCGTTCCAGGAGATCGCGGGCGACGCCCGGCTCGGCGGGCACGCCCTGACCCCGACCAGCACCGCGACCAGCATCCGGCGCGGCCCCGACGGCGACTTCGTCCTCACCGACGGCCCGTTCGCCGAGGCCAAGGAGGCCCTGGGCGGCTTCTACCTCATCGAGGCGCCCGATCTGGACGCCGCCATCGCCCTGGCGCGGCGGGTGCCCGCCCGCTACGGCGGCGTCGAGGTGCGGCCGATCCAGGTCTTCGAGTAGGCCGTGCCGTGACCGGCGACGAGCGCGTCCGCGCCGCCGTCGACCTGGCGCACCGTCGCGAGTGGGCCTTCGTGCTCGCCGCGACGGTGCGGCTGGTCCGCGATTTCGACCTCGCCGAGGAATGCGTCCAGGAGGCGTACGCGACCGCCCTGACCGCCTGGGCCGCCGACGGCGTGCCCGCCCGGCCCGGCGCCTGGCTCACCACCGTCGCCCGCCGCCGGGCCCTCGACCTGCTGCGCCGGGCCGACACCCTGCGCCGTGCCCTGCCGAAGCTGGTGGTGGAGGAGAACGCCGACGACACGGCCGAGACGGTCCTGGCGAACCTGGACGACCCCGAGATCCCCGACGACCGGCTGCGTCTCATCAGCACCTGCTGTCACCCCGCGCTGGCCCCGCAGGCGCAGGTCGCGCTGACCCTGCGGCTGGTCTGCGGCGTCACCACCGCCGAGGTGGCGCGGGCGTTCCTGGTGAGCGAGGCGACCATGGCCGCGCGCATCACCCGCGCCAAGAAGAAGATCGCGGTGGCGGCGATCCCCTACCGGGTGCCCTCGGTTCGGGAGCTGCCCCAGCGCCTCGACGCCATCTGCGCGGTCGTGCACCTGCTGTTCACGACCGGCCACACCGCGCCCGCGGGCGACGTGCTGGTCCGGGCGGACCTGGCGGACCGGGCCCGCCAGCTGGCCCGCATGATGCACGCGCTCGTGCCCGACGACCCGTCGGTGACCGGGCTGCTGGCGCTCGTCCTGCTCACCGACGCCCGGCGCGCCGCCCGCGTGGACGACGCGGGCAACCTGTGCACCCTTGAGCACCAGGACCGGTCCCGCTGGGACCGCGCCGCGATCGCCGAGGGCGTCGCCCTGGTGAAGCGGGCGCTGCCGCACACCGACCGCTACACCCTCCAGGCCGCCATCGCCGCCGTGCACGACGAGGCCCCCACCTGGGCGGACACCGACTGGCGGGAGATCATCGGGCTCTATCGCCTGCTGCTGCGCGAGGCGCCCTCCCCGGTGGTGCGGCTCAATCACGCGGTGGCGGTCGGGCTCGCCGGCGATCCGGAGCGCGCGCTGGCGCTGCTGAGCCCGCTGTCCGGGGAACCGGCGCTGGCGGCGTACGGCTACCTGGAGGCGGCCCGCGCGGCCTTCCTGGCCGACCTCGGCCGTACCGCCGACGCGATCGCCGCCTACGAGGCCGCGCTGCTGCTCACCGACAACGCCGTCGAGCACGCCCACCTGCGGCGCAGGCTCGCCGCGCTCACCGGCTGACGCGGGGCCTCACTCGGCCCAGCGTTCCTCGAGCATCGCCGACACCTGCTCGGCGAAGTCGCCGACGGCGTCGTCGCCGGTGATCCGCGCGTCCTCGGCCAGCGCCGACCAGCGGTTGATCAGCGCCACCGAGCGCGGCACCGACAGCCCGTGCTCGCGGGCGATGGCGATGCGGGTGTGGTCGGCGGGCAGGAACCAGTAGGTCGACAGCCACACCCAGATCAGCCGGGCCTCGAGGATCCGCTCGGCGAGCACGGCGTCGTCGGCCAGCGACGGCCACACGCCGACCACGGCCGACCGCCACGCCTCGACCATCTCCCGCGCGCGGGCGCGCGAGAGTTCGAAGTCGCACAGGCAGCCCGGGAAGGACACCAGCGCGTAGGCGATGTCGAGGGTCGCGTCGCGGAAGCCGCCCCACTCGTAGTCGAGGAACCGGGCGCCGTCGTCGTTGAGGATGACGTTGTCCGGGCACAGGTCCGACGGGCTGAACGCGCGGTGCCTGCCACCGGTGAACAGGCGGTTGCCCGCCACGATGCGGTCGGCGATCTCGCCCGGCACCTCGATGCCCAGTTCCCGCGCGAGCAGCCCGGGCACCTCGGCGATGGCGGCCTGGGCCTGCTGGGCGATGCCGTCCACGCGGTGCGCGGAGTCGACCCGGCGCAGCAGGGCGACGAAGTCGGGCTCGCGGCCGACGGTGGCGGCGTGCATCCGGCCGAGGGCCTGGGCGAACGCCATCAGGGCGTTGTGGGTCGCGGGTTCGGCGCGCCCGGCCAGCACCGAGGTCAGCAGCGCGTTGTCGCCCAGGTCGGAGAGCACGAGCAGCCGGTCGGGCAGGCTGTGCGCGATCAGGTAGGCGCCGGGACGGTGTTCCCGGCTCAACGCGGTGGTGAACTGGTAGGAGGCGGCCTCGCGCAGGAACGCCGAGTCGATGCTGGCGACACCGGGCGCGAGGCCTCCGGTGCGCCGCTCCTTGGCGGAGCCGCGCACCTTCTTCACGATCAGGGTGCGCGGCAGCGAGAAAGCGTTCTCCGCGACCCGCACACGCAGGACTGTCGTCCTGCCACTTCCGCTGAGTTCGATCGGATCGCTCAGCTTCACCGGAGCGCCCATTCGCTTTGTGAGCAACTGTTGCGCTGCGGATACGACGTCGGCGGCACGTTCGGCCAATAGTGCGGTCATCGCCTCTCAAGCTACTCGTTCCGGGTCACTTCTAGCGAGCGGTTACACAACCTTTCCGCGTCGCCCGGCGTGTTGGCGCCGGGGTTGCGCGGTGGGCGCTGTTCGCTTGACACACCGGACCGTCGTCGGGTTTTCTCATCGTCAACTGCTGTGCGCCACACCGCAAACCAGTTGAGTCCGAAAGGTCTACCACAGTGACCGACACATCGTCTGCCGCATCGAACGATTCACCTGGCCGGGCGCAGGCAACCCACGGTGGCGAACAGTTCGCCCCACCCCAGGGCCGCCACGGCGGCCAGGCCCCCGCACCGGCGGGTCCGGGTGGTCCGGCACGGCACGGAATGGCAGGCGGCGCAGGCTATCCGCAGTTCGAGGGACCGGGCGCGGCCCAGTACGGCACCGAGCCGGTCGAGCCGCCGCCGCCGCTGCCGCGGACCGGCGGGCAACAGCCCAGCTACGGTCCGTCGGGGACCGGCCCGGGATTCGGTGCGCCGTCCGGTTATCCACCGCCGCCGCCACCGGCCGCCCCGCCCGCGCCCGGCGTGTCGAAGGGCCCGGTCCAGCAGACGCCCGGCTACTACCATTCCGGCGCGCAGGCCCTCGATGTCGGCCAGTCGATCGGGTACGGGATCGCGCGCTTCCGCGCCAACGCCGGGCCGTGGCTCGGCGTCACGGCGATCGGCGTGCTCGTCTATCTGACCGTCGTGGCGCTGGTGCAGGTCTTCGACCCGACCTCGCTGTTCGGGGTGCTGCTGCTCTTCCTGCTCGTGATGGTGGCGCTGTGGCTGCTGCAGGCGGCCATGGTGCGCGGCGCGCTCTACGAGACCGACGGTTACCCACCGGCGTTCGCGTCGTTCTTCCGCTTCGTCAACGCGGGCAACGTCCTGCTCACCGCGCTGCTCGCCTTCGGCGCCACGCTCGTGGCGTCGCTGTTCCTCGTGCTGCCCGGGGTGATCGTCGGCGTGCTGTGCATGTTCTCCGTGCACTATGTCATCGATCAGGACCTCGGCCCGTTCGCCGCGCTGCGGGCCAGCGCCCGGCTGGTCCTCGCCAACGTGTGGGCGGTCGTGCTGCTGGCGCTGACGGTCGCGCTGATCACCTTCGTCGGGCTGCTGCTGTGCGGCCTCGGCCTGCTGGTGGCGGGCCCGGTGTGCACGATCGCGGTGACCTACGCCTACCGCATGCTCACCGCGGGCCCGGTCGCGCGCTGACCACGCGCATCCCGATGGCCCGCTTGAAGCGTTCGAGCGGGCCCGGGTCGTCCCCCGCCCGTGGCCGCAGCTGCAGCACGACGACCCCGGCGATCACGATGCCGGTCAGGTTGACCGCCAGCTGGCCGACCGATTCGAAGGCCCGGTGCCACTGGCCGAGGGTCGCGGCCACCACCGCGTAGCCGGCGGCGGGCACGGTGGTCACCGAGATGAACACCCCGATCAGGGCCGCGGACTTGGCCGTCACGAGCGAGAGCATCCCCGCCGCCCCGGCCAGCAGCGCGACCACCAGGGAGAACGGCCCGACCTCGTAGATGAAGTCGACGTTGTGCGCGTCCAGCACGTTCTCGGTGGTGATCCAGCCGAGCTGCTCCCACACCAGGGTGGCGCCCATCGTGATGGCCATGGCCATCGGGAACGCCACGGCCAGCGCGATCACCGAGCGCCGGGCCAGCGACCAGTTGCGCCGGACCACGGCCACCGCCAGCGCGGCCAGCGGCCCGAACTCCGGGCCGACCACCATCGCGCCGACGACGGTGACCGGGGAGTCGGTGGCCACGCCGATCGAGGCGAGCAGGCAGGCGATGGTCAGGAAGGCCACGAAGGTGGCGTTGAGCGTCGATTCCTCGTGGGTCTCGGCGAGCAGCTGATCCCAGACCACCGCGTCGCTGGGATCGCCGGGCGACAGCTCGGTGGCCTCGTCGGCCGCGTCGGAGAACACCGCCTCGATCGGGACGACCGTGACCCCGCCGGTGTGCCGGATCCCCAGCTCCTTGAGGTCGGCGAGGACCTTGTTGGCCCCCTCGCGCGCCACGTCGGCCTGCACGACGTCCCCGGCGGGCTCGACGGCGGCGCCGCGGGCCAGCGTCACGTGGGTGACGCCGGGATCGTTCTCCAGCCGCCGCACCAGTTCGTCGGTCTGCGCGGGTGGACAGATGACACGCACGTGCAGCACTCCGGCCCCTTCCGGTCTGCGCCACGAGAGCGCGGGATCAGACCAGAAGGTACCGGGTGCCGCCCCGCCGGACTACTCCTGTTCGCCGGCCTTCGGCGCGTCGGACTTCTTCTCGCCCTTGACCTCCGGCTTCGCGTCGATCCCGGCCTCCTTGCGCTGCTGCGCGGTGATCGGCGCAGGCGCGTCGGTCAGCGGGTCGACGCCGCCGCCGGTCTTGGGGAAGGCGATGACCTCGCGGATGGAATCCTCCCCGGCCAGCAGCGCGGTGATCCGGTCCCAGCCGAAGGCGATGCCGCCCATGGGCGGGGCGCCGTAGGAGAAGGCGTCGAGCAGGAAGCCGAACTTCTCCTGGGCCTCCTCGTGGCCGATGCCCATCACGCCGAACACGCGTTCCTGCACGTCCCGGCGGTGGATACGGATGGAGCCGCCACCGATCTCGTTGCCGTTGCAGACGATGTCGTAGGCGTAGGCCAGCGCCGAGCCCGGGTCGGTGTCGAAGGTGTCGATCGACTCCGGCTTCGGCGAGGTGAACGCGTGGTGCACCGCGGTCCAGGCCGAATAGCCGAGGGCCACATCGCCGCTCGCGGTCGCCTCGGCGGCGGGCTCGAACATCGGCGCGTCCACGATCCACACGAACGCCCACGCGTTCTCGTCGATCAGGCCGCACTTGCGGGCGATCTCGCCGCGCGCGGCGCCCAGCAGCGCGCGCGAGGACTTCACCGCGCCCGCGGCGAAGAACACGCAGTCGCCCGGCACGGCGCCGACCTGCTTGGCCAGGCCCTCGCGCTCGGCGTCGGTCAGGTTCTTGGCGACCGGGCCGCCGAGGGTGCCGTCCTCCTGGACCAGCACGTAGGCCAGGCCCTTGGCGCCGCGCTGCTTGGCCCACTCCTGCCAGGCGTCGAGCTGGCGCCGCGGCTGGCTCGCCCCACCCGGCATGACGACCGCGCCGACGTACTCCGACTGGAACACCCGGAACGGCGTGTCCTTGAAGTACTCGGTCAGCTCGGTGATCTCCACGCCGAACCGCAGGTCCGGCTTGTCGGACCCGAAGCGGCGCATGGCCTCGGCGTAGGTCATGTGCGGGATCGGGGTGGTGATGTCGTGACCGACCAGCTTCCACAGCGCGGTCAGGATGTCCTCGGCCAGCAGGATCACGTCCTCCTGGCGCACGAAGCTCATCTCGATGTCGAGCTGGGTGAACTCGGGCTGCCGGTCGGCGCGGAAGTCCTCGTCGCGGTAGCAGCGCGCGATCTGGAAGTAGCGTTCGATACCGCCGACCATGAGCAGCTGCTTGAACAGCTGCGGGCTCTGCGGCAGCGCGTAGAAGGTGCCGGGCTGCAGCCGCGCGGGCACCAGGAAGTCGCGGGCGCCCTCGGGGGTCGACCGGGTCAGCGTCGGGGTCTCGACCTCGACGAACTCGTGCCGGGCCAGCACCTCGCGCGCCGCGGCGTTGACCTTGGAGCGCAGCCGGATGGCGTGCGCGGGGCCCTCGCGGCGCAGGTCGAGGTAGCGGTAGCGCAGCCGCGCCTCCTCGCCCGGTGTCTCGTCGAGCTGGAACGGCAGCGGCGCGCTCTCGTTGAGCACGACCAGCTCGGTCACGTTCACCTCGATCTGCCCGGTCGGCAGGTCGGGGTTCTCGTTGCCCTGCGGGCGCTGCTCGACCACGCCGGTGACCTGCACGCAGAACTCCGCGCGCAGCTTGTGCGCCTGCTCGGCGGCCTCGCCCTCGCGGAACACCGCCTGGGCGACACCGGACGCGTCGCGCAGATCGATGAAGATCACGCCACCGTGGTCGCGCCGACGGGCCACCCAACCGGTGAGAGTGACGGTCTGACCGGCGTGCTCGCTTCGCAGCGAACCAGCCAAGTGGGTGCGCAGCACGGTAATCCTTTCGACGGGGGCTCGCGCCCGGCGACGGGTGGACCGGGTGCACTGCCATCGTAGTGAGACACGGCGGGAGGAGGAAAACCGATATCCACCCCGACGTGTCAAGCTGTGCACGGCAAGCGAACCCGGGTTCTCCCCGCCGCCGCCGCACGGAGCAGATTAGGCTGTGGCCGACGCCACGCCGAGACAACAGGGGAACGAGATGACCTTCAACGAAGGCATGCAGATCGACCCGGACGGCGCCTCGTCCGGCGGCGGTGGCGGCATGGGCCCGCGCCTGGCGGTCGGCGGCGGCATCGGCGGCCTGATCCTGGTCGTGGTCACGCTGCTGCTCGGCGGCGATCCCGGTTCGGTCATCGGCAACCTCACCGGGGGCGACGCGCAGAGCACCCAGACCGCGGGCGACAACTCGCTGGCCAAGTGCAAGACCGGCGCCGACGCCAACAAGTACGTCGACTGCCGCGTGGTGGCCACCGGCCAGAGCCTCAACGCCGTCTGGGAGCAGCAGTTCCCGAAGCAGACCGGCAAGCGTTACGTGAAGCCGCAGCTCAAGCTGTTCTCCGGGCAGATCAACACCGGGTGCGGCGCGGCGTCGAGCGAGGTCGGGCCGTTCTACTGCCCGGCCGATCAGACCGCCTACTTCGACACCAGCTTCTTCCAGGAACTGGTCGACCGCTTCGGCGCCAACGGCGGGCCGCTCGCCCAGGAGTACGTGGTCGCGCACGAGTACGGCCACCACCTGCAGACCCTGCTCGGCGACATCAACCGCGCCCAGCGGGACCCGCGCGGACCCGAGTCCGGCGCGGTCCGTACCGAGCTCCAGGCCGACTGCTACGCCGGGATCTGGGCCTACTACGCCGACAAACAGCCGGGCCCGGGCAATTCCGCCCCGTTCCTGAACCCGTTGACCGAGAAGGACATCAACGACGCGCTCTCGGCCGCCTCGGCGGTCGGTGACGACCGGATCCAGAAGGCCGCCCAGGGGCGGGTGAACCCGGAGGCGTGGACGCACGGCTCCTCGGCCCAGCGCCAGAAGTGGTTCCTCACCGGCTACCGCACCGGGTCGGTGCAGGCGTGCGACACCTACTCGGCCAACGACCTGAACAACCCGCCGGGCCTGCGCTGACCCGGCCGCACCGTCCATCACCGAATCCGAGGGGACCCTCCATGCGATCGACCCTGCTCGCCGCGCTCGTCTGCGCCCTGACCCTGCCGGGCGCCGCGGCCGTGGCCACCGCCGATCCGGCCCCGGTGCCGCTGATCACGCTGACCACCATTCCGGCGGGCTGGCAGGAGCGCACCGACCTGCGCCCGGAGCTGCGGATCTTCGCCGACGGCAAGGCGATCAAGTCGCCCGACGCGATCAGCGCCGACCGCAAGAAGGAGACCGAGCCGAAGAAGGTCGAGGGCACGGTCCCGGCCGACGTGATCAGCGCGGCCGGTGACGAGGTGCGCGCGCTGCGCGAGCTGGACTTCGGCGTGCCCACCGGCGAGGGCAAGGGCAGCCGGCTCATCGACCTCATGCCCGCCGATCTCGCGGGCGAGGCGCACGTGGTGGTCTACTCCCCCGAGGTCACCGACGGGCTCACCCCGGACCAGCAGGCCGCCCGCAAGCGCTTCACCGACCTGTACCGCAAGCTGCTCGACGCGTTCACCGAGAAGCGCTGAGACACCGCAGACGGCGAGGCCCCGCGCACCCGGTGCGCGGGGCCTCGCCGTCTGCGGGCCGTGTCAGAAGCGGCTCTCGTCGATGGTGCCCGCCTCGTCGGCGCTGGTGGCGCCGATGACCTCGGGCGTCGATTCGCCGAGCGGGCCGGTGAGATCGTCGTTGCCCGAACGGCTCTGGTAGGGCTGGACGGTGCGGCCGTGCTCGTCGTCGTTGCCGCCGCGGCCGGCGCCCGCACCCGCGCCCGCGCCGCCGCCCATGAAGCTGTTGCCGGTGCCCGCCGTCGTGGTGCCCGCGCCGGAGCCGAGACCTGCCGAGACCGGGCGCACGGCCGCGGCGGGCACGCCGCCCGAACCCGGCACGCTCGCACCGGCTTTCGGGGTGCCGGTGGTCGGCGACCCGGTGCTGCCCAGCGCGCCGAGCGACGGGCTGCCCCCGCCGCCCTTGCCGGTGGACGGTGTGCCGCCCTTGCCCCCGGTGCCGAGGCCGGCCGCCGAGGTGGTGGTCGGCGACCCCGAGCCCGCGGCGTTGGTGCCCGCGGTGGTGGTGTTGGTGCCGCCGCTGGTGGTGGAGTCGCCCGACAGCGCGGACTGCGCCTTCTCCAGCAGCGGTTCGCCGATGTTCTGGGCCGCGGTGGAGGCGACCTCGTCCGGCGAGGGCAGGCCGCTGTTGGCGACGAGCGACTGCACCGTGGAGGTGAGTTCGGCGGTCTTGCCCGCCAGCTCGCCGCGGGTGGTGTTGACGACGGTGACCGCCGAACCCAGGTGCTCGGTCGCCAGGGCGATCAGCGCGGTCTGGGTGGTGGGCAGCATGATCGTGGGCGCGAGCACGGTCGCCTGGGTGGCGAAGGTGGTGGCGATGCCGGTGAGCTGGGCGTTGCCCGCCTGGACGACGGCGGCCGCCTGCTCGGTGAGCGCGGCGATGTCGACGCCGCGCTGGCTGGTCTCGGTGCCGCTGGCCTGTGCCTGCTTGCTCGCGGTGGTCGCCGCGTCGGCCGAGTCGCCGTCCCACAGCTGCTGCACCGTGGTCAGCCCGCCCTGCGCGACCGAGATGGCGGTGTCGATGAGCGAGGACGAGTTGCTCAGGATGCTGGTGGGATCCAGCGAGCTGAACACGCCGGTGCCGAAGCTGCTCAGCAGGGAGAGGATCGGCTCGAAGAGGGTGTCCACCCCGGGCAGGGCCGGGATCGAGATGCCGCTGAGCAGGGCCGAGACCGGGTCCTCGGTGATGGTGGACGCGGCCGCCGAGGCGGCGGTGCCCGAGGAGGTACCGGTCAGGCCGAGCGAGCTGCGCGCGGTGTCGAGCGCGGTCTGCGCGCCGGTGAGCGCGCCGCTCGAACCGAGCAGCGTGTTCGCGCCGGTGAGCGCGCTCTGGGCGCCGTCGAACAGGCCGGTCGCGGCGCCGGTGGCGCCGGCGGAGACCCCGGAGAGGATGTCCTGGGCGTCGGTGGTGCCGGTGCCGAGCCCGGACAGCCCCGACAGACCGGCGGGGGTGGTCAGGCCGCCGGAGCCGTCGTCGACGATCTTGCGGGCCAGGGCGAACACCGGCTCCTCGCCGAGCGAGGACAGGTCGGCGGGCAACTGGACCAGCGGGACGTCGAGCACGGCCTGCCCGTTCGCGCTGACGGCCGTGGCGTAGGACAGCGAGGCCTCCTCGGCGGCGGTCGGCGCGATGACGCCGTCGCCGGAGGTGCTGATCGGCTTCACAGCGTGCCGCCGATCTGGGCCGCCTGCCGGGCGATGTCGGCGGCGTTGCCCTGGTCGGTGGCGGTGAAGGTGCTCGCGGTGCTGAACGCGGCCTGGGAGAGCTTGTTGTACTTGTCGGACAGGTCGTTGATGTCCTTGGCCTGCAGGACCTGCGCGGCGGCGAACATGGCGAGGTAGTCGGCACCGATCAGCCCGAAGACCGGTGTCATGGCCGCGATGTTGGCCGCCTGGTCCCACCCGCTGGCGGCCGCGATGTCCCCGGAGACCGCGGCGTTGGTCGCGGCGAAGGTCTCCACCGCCTCGGTCTGCACCGTGAGATCGGTCATGGTGTAACCCCCCATTCGTCGTGAAACGTCTGCTCGCGCACCGTCCCGGCGCCACACAACTCCCGGCGCGGCACCGCGTCGGCGCAGTGAGCCGAATATAGCCCACGGGCACCGCCGTTTTCGAGCCGTGCCGGGCCCGATCTGCGGGATTCGCGGCATAACTAGAACCTGTTCTATATTCTCGGCTCATGAAGGTCGCAGTGACCGGTGCAGCCGGCTACCTCGGTTCCAACTTGATCCCCCAGCTCGTCGAGCTCGGCCACGAGGTCGTGGCCGTCGACCGCGCCGCCCCCGCGACCACCGACCCGGCGGTGACCTGGGTCGAGGGCGACGTGCTCGACCCGGCCTCGATGCGCGCGGTGCTGGCGGGCTGCGAGGTCGTCTACCACCTCGTCGCGCTGATCACCCTCGCCGAGAAGCACGACGTCGCCTGGCGGGTCAACACCGAGGGCGTGCGGGTGACCGCCGAGGCCGCCCTCGAGGTCGGCGTCCGGCGTTTCGTGCACACCAGCTCCATCCACGCTTTCGACCAGTACCGCTGCGGCGGCCGGATCGACGAGACCTCGGGCCGCTCGGTCGACCCCTCCATCCCGGTCTACGACCGCTCCAAGTACCAGGGCGAACGCGAGTTGCGCGCGGTGATCGAACGCGGCCTCGACGCGGTGATCGTCAACCCGACCGGCGTCTACGGCCCGGCCGACCACCTCGGCAGGCTCTCGCGCATCAACGGCATCGTGGCCGACGCCGCCCGCGGCCGGGTGCCGATCATGATCGGCGGCGGGTTCGACCTGGTCGACGTCCGCGATGTCGCCAAGGGCCTGATCCTGGCCGGCGAGAACGGCCGCACCGGCGAGAACTACCTCCTCGGCGGCTACATGACCTCGATCTCGAACCTGTGCCGCCTCGCCGCGACGCAGGCGGGCAAGTCGGGCCCGCGGTTCGTCATCCCGGCCAAGGCCATCGACAAGCTGATGCCCGTGCTCGAGCCGATCGGCCGCCGGATGGGCTCGGACGTGATCAGCAAGGCCGCCCTCGGCGCCATCCTGTCCGCCCCCGAGGTCGACCACGGCAAGGCCGAACGCGAACTCGGCTACCGGCCGCGCCCGCTCGCCGAGACGGTCGCCGACCTCGTCGACTTCTTCGCCGCCGCGCGCGCCGCTTGACCCGTATTCGAACCTGTGTTCGACTCTAGGGTGTGCGATGGCAGCCCCAGAGTCTCGACGCCGACGACGGCGCGCTGCCCGGCCTCGACAGGGCCGGGCTGGTGCGCACCGTCGTCACGCCGGAGTTCGAGGGCATCACCTTCCACGAAGTGCTGTGCAAGAGCGCGCTGAACAAGGTGCCCGAGTCCTCCGGGCTGCCGTTCCGGTGGACGGTCAATCCGATGCGCGGCTGCTCGCACGCCTGCCGCTACTGCTTCGCCCGGCCCACCCACGAGTACCTCGACCTCGACCCCGGCGCGGACTTCGACTCCCAGATCGTGGTGAAGACCAACGTCGCCGCGGTGCTGCGCCGGGAGCTGGCCCGCCGGTCCTGGCGGCGGGAGACGGTCGCGCTGGGCACCAACACCGACCCGTATCAGCGTGCCGAGGGCCGCTACCGCCTCATGCCCGGCATCATCGGCGCCCTGGCGGACTCGGGCACCGGGTTCTCGCTGCTCACCAAGGGCCCCCTGCTGCGCCGTGACCTGCCCCTGCTGCGCGCGGCGGCCGAGCGGGTGCCGGTGAGTGTGGCGGTGTCGATCGCCGTGCTCGACGAGGACCTGCACCGCGGCCTGGAACCGGGCACGCCGTCGCCCCGCGCCCGCCTCGACCTGGTCCGCGCGCTCACCGCGGCGGGGTTCGGGGTGCACGTCATGCTGGCGCCGATCATCCCGTGCCTCACCGACGATCGCGCCCATCTCGCCGCCCTGGTCGGCGCCGTCGCCGACGCGGGCGCGGCCTCCGCCGTCGCCTTCCCCCTGCACCTGCGCGGCAGCACCCGCGGCTGGTTCCTGCAGTGGCTGGCCGCCGAGCATCCCGCGCTGGTGCGCCGCTACCGGCGCCTCTACGCGCGCGGCGGCACCGTCGTCCCGGAGTACGCGGCGTGGCTGCGCGAACGCACCGACCCGCTGCTCGCGCGGCACGGCCTGCACCGGGTCAGGGCGGAACCGCCCGCTCCGGGCGGTCCCGCGACGGCGGCGGAGCATCCGCAGCTGGCCCTGTTCGGCTGACCGGACACCGGGGCCGGTCAGTCCCGCGGGGCGAAGCCGAGGTCGACGACGGCGTCGCGTTCGGCCACCAGCTCGGCCACGCTCGCCGCGATCCGCTCGCGGGCGTAGTCGTCGAGGGACAGATCCTCCACGACCCGGAACTCGCCGCCCGCGCAGGTGACCGGGAACGAGCTCACGAGCCCCTCGGGCACGCCGTAGGAGCCGTCCGAGGCCACGGCCATGGAGGTCCAGTCCCCCTCGGGCGTGCCGAGGACCCAGTCGTGGATGTGGTCGATGGCCGCGCTCGCGGCGCTGGCCGCCGAGGACGCGCCCCGGGCCTTGATGATGGCGGTGCCGCGCTGCTGCACGGTCGGCACGAACACCTCGCGCACCCAGGCGTCGTCGACGAGTTCGGTGGCGGGCTTGCCGGAGACCTCGGCGTGGCCCAGATCGGGGAACTGGGTGGCGGAGTGGTTGCCCCAGATCGCGATCCGCGTGATGTCGGCGGCCTGGGCGCCGGTCCGGCGGGCCAGCTGGGCGACGGCGCGGTTGTGGTCGAGACGGGTGAGCGCGGTGAACCGCGCGGCCGGGACGCCGGGCGCGTTGCGGGCGGCGATGTAGGCATTGGTGTTGGCGGGATTTCCGACGACGAGGACCTTCACGTCGGCGGCGGCGCGCGCGGCGATGGCGGCGCCCTGGGCGGCGAAGATCGGCCCGTTGGCGGCCAGCAGGTCCGCGCGCTCCATGCCGGCCTGGCGCGGGCGGGCGCCGACGAGCAGCGCGATGTTCGCGCCCTCGAACCCGGACGCGGGGTCGTCGGTGATGTCGACCGACTCCAGCAGCGGGAACGCGCCGTCCGCGAGCTCCATGGCGACGCCCTCGAGGGAGGCCACCGCGGCGGGGATCTCGAGCAGCCGCAACCGCACCGGGGTGTCGTGGCCGAGCATGGCGCCCGCCGCGATGCGGAACAGCATGCCGTAGGCGATCTGTCCCGCCCCTCCGGTCACGGTCACGGTGACGGGGGTGTTCCGGACGGCTGTGCTCACGACGCGCTCCTCACGGTAGGCGGACCCTCGTCCCCCACCCTAGGAGCGGATCCGGCCGGTGCCCGCGCACGTGAGCAAGCAGACAGGCCGGGGCGACTCCTACAGCAGCCCGGCGACTTCCGCGTCGCCGAGCACCACGGGCTGCACCGCGTCCTTCTCGCGGACCAGCCGCACGCCCCGGTACAGCGGGCGCTCCCCGAGCGCCGCGTCGCGGGCCTCGGCGCGCAGCTGCGCGACCAGCACGTCGGCCACGGCGACCCCGGCGGCCAGGTCGGTGCCCGCGAGCGCGTCGGCCAGCTTGCGGAGGCCGAGGACGTGCAGTTCCCGGCCGCTGCCGGTGTCGGTGTACAGGGCGAGCGGCACGATCCGGGTCTCGCCGCGCGCGGTGAGCCGCAGCACGATCCGGCTGAGCCGCCCCGGATAGACCAGCAGTTCGACGCCGGTCGCCTCGGCGATGTCCAGCGTCCGCGTGCCGAACAGCGTGCGGGCGTGGACGACACCGCCGCGCAGCCACATCCGTCTGCGTCGCAGCGCGACGGCGTAGCCGATCGTCGGCACCGCGACCGCCAGCCCTACCGCCAACGCGCCGGGCCAGGTCAGCCACAGCGCCGACAGCAGCGCGGCGCCGGTCCCGAGGCCGACGGCCGCCCAGATGAGGGTGCGCAGCACCGGCGCGAACATCTCCGGCGCGACCAGGTCGAGCCCGATCGCGTCCTGATCTTCGCCCGGCACGGGGTCAGCCGCGCAGGGCGGCGGTCAGCACGGCGAGCGTCTCGCCGAGGGGCACCTGCCGCTGGTCACCGGTGGCCATGTCCTTGACGCCGATGCTGTTCTCGGCCAGGTCGCGGTCACCGAGGACCAGGGTGAACCTGGCCCCGGAGCGGTCGGCGCCCTTCATGGCGCCCTTCATGCCGCGGCCGCCGTAGGCGAGGTCGACGCTGATGCCCGCCCCGCGCAGTTCCCCGGCCAGCGCGACGAGGCGGGCCTTGGCCGCGTCGCCGAGGGCGACACCGTAGACCTGGCAGCGCGCCGGATCGGCGGCCGACCTGCCCTCGGCGGCCAGCGCCAGCACGGTCCGGTCGACCCCGATGCCGAAGCCGATGCCCGAGAGCGGCTGACCGCCCAGCTCGGCCATGAGCCCGTCGTAGCGGCCGCCGCCACCGATGCCGGACTGGGCGCCGAGCCGGTCGTGGACGAACTCGAAGGTGGTCTTGGTGTAGTAGTCCAGGCCGCGCACCATGCGCGGGTTGACCACGTACGGCACGCCGAGCGCGTCCAGGTGCGCCAGGACCTCGTCGAAGTGGGCCTTGGCCGACGCCGAGAGGTGATCGATCATCAGCGGCGCGTCGGCGGTCAGCTCCCGCACCTCGGGCCGCTTGTCGTCGAGCACGCGCAGCGGGTTGATCTCCGCGCGGCGGCGGGTCTCCTCGTCGAGGGGCAGCTTCAGCAGGAATTCCTGGAGCAGCTCGCGGTACTGCGGACGGCAGGTCTCGTCGCCGAGCGAGGTGATCTCGAGCCGGAACCCGTCCAGGCCGAGCCCCCGGAAACCGGCGTCGGCCACGGCGATGACCTCGGCGTCCAGCGCCGGATCGTCCACGCCGATGGCCTCGATGCCGACCTGCTGCAGCTGCCGGTACCGACCGGCCTGCGGCCGCTCGTAGCGGAAGAACGGGCCTGCGTAGCACAGCTTCACCGGCAGCTGGGCGCTCTTGTCCAGGCCGTGCTGGATGACCGCCCGCATGACCCCCGCGGTGCCCTCCGGGCGCAGGGTGAAGCTCTCGCCGTTGCGGTCGGCGAAGGTCCACATCTCCTTGCTGACCACGTCGGTCGACTCGCCGACGCCGCGCGCGAACAGCGCGGTCGCCTCGAAGACCGGCAGCTCGATGTGCCCGTACCCGGCGAGTCGGGCGGCGCGGATCAGGCCGTCGCGTACCGCGACGAACTCGGCCGAGCCGGGGGGCACGTAGTCCGGGACCCCCTTCGGGGCGGTGAAGCTGCTGGTCTTGGTCACGGGACCCAGTTTTCCGTACGGGCCCCACCCGAGTCCAACCGGTATCGCGGCGCGGCCCGGGTCACCGCGGGCGCCGGGAGTTCTCAGCGAGAGATGGCACACTCTCACCAGTTACCCGACCGGGACGAGAGGAACGCGGTAGTGCCGAGCAATGAACAGCGCCGGGCGGCGGCGAAGCGCAAGCTGGAGCGGCAGCTGGAACGAAGGGCCGAGCAGGAGCGCAAGCGCAAGCGCCTGATGATCGCGGGCTCGGTGCTCGGCGTGATCGTGGTCGCCGCGGCGATCACGGGGGTCTACTTCCTCACCAAGGGCGACGACTCGGCGGACACCACCGCCTCCGACGTCCCCACGACGCCGTTCGTGAACACCCCGCT
>NZ_BAGK01000149.1 GCF_000308795.1 Nocardia thailandica NBRC 100428
ACCAGCACCGATTCCGACTCCAGCACCGGCTTCCAGGTCGCGTTCGGCATCTGGCAGATCATCGGTTCCATCGTCGGCGCGGTCGTCGGCTACCTGATCACCGCCGCGCTGGTCCGCGGCGCGCTGCACGAAACCGACGGCAACAAGCCCTCGTTCGGGTCGTTCTTCCAGTTCACCAACGTGGGCGCGGTCATCGTGGCCGGTCT
>NZ_BAGK01000148.1 GCF_000308795.1 Nocardia thailandica NBRC 100428
ATCGGAGCAGCGCACGTGACAGAGCCCACCACCATCGAGGTCCGCACCGCCGACCCGTATCCGGTGATCATCGGCCGCGGTCTGCTCGGCGACCTCGTCGAGACCGTCACCGGCGCCTCCGGGGTGCGCACCGTCGCGGTGTTCTACCAGCCGCCGCTGGCCGAGACCGCCGAGGCCGTGCGCAAGGCGCTGGCCGACACCGGCATCGACGCGCACCGCATCGAGATCCCCGACGCCGAGGCGGGCAAGGACCTGGCGGTCGCCGGATTCTGCTGGGAGGTGCTCGGCCGGATCGGGCTGACCCGCAACGACGTGATCGTCAGCCTCGGCGGCGGCGCGGCCACCGACCTCGCGGGCTTCGTGGCGGCCACCTGGATGCGCGGGGTGAAGATCGTGCACGTGCCGACCACGCTGCTGGCGATGGTCGACGCGGCGGTGGGCGGCAAGACCGGCATCAACACCGAGGCGGGCAAGAACCTGGTCGGCTGCTTCCACGAGCCCGCCGCGGTCCTGGTCGACCTCGCGACGCTGGAGACGGTGCCGCGCAACGAGATCGTGGCGGGCATGGCCGAGATCATCAAGACCGGCTTCATCGCCGACCCGGTGATCCTGGATCTGATCGAAGCCGATCCCCAGGCCGCGCTCGACCCGGCCGGTGACGTGCTGCCCGAACTGATCCGCCGCTCGATCCAGGTCAAGGCCGACGTGGTCGCCGCCGACCTCAAGGAGTCGAGCCTGCGCGAGATCCTCAACTACGGCCACACCCTCGGGCACGCGGTCGAGCGGCGCGAACGCTACCGCTGGCGCCACGGCGCCGCGGTGTCGGTCGGCCTGGTGTTCGCCGCCGAGCTGGGCCGCCTTGCCGGGCGGCTGGACGACGCGACCGCGGACCGGCACCGTGCCGTGCTGGCCAGTGTCGGCCTGCCCACCGGTTACGACGCCGACGCGCTGCCGCAGCTGCTCGAGGCCATGCAGACCGACAAGAAGACCCGGTCGGGCGTGCTGCGTTTCGTGGTGCTCGACGGACTGGCCAAGCCGGGCCGCCTCGAGGGTCCGGACCCGGCCCTGCTGGCCGCGGCCTACTCGGTGATCGCCAAGGAGCCGACCCCGAACAGCGGCGCCATCCTGCTCTGACGCACAGCGGCCGGGACGCGGTGGCGCGTCCCGGCCGGGTTCGGCACGATCCGGGCAGCGCGCCGCCCGTGCCCGCTCAGAGCGCGGGCGAGAGTTCGGAGCTGGGCTCGGCCGTCGGCGCCGAGGGCTTGTCGCGGCCGGGGCGGCGGCGGCCGAAGGCGGCACCGGCCAGGGCGGGCAGGAAGATCAGCAGGACGATGAACGAGGCGCCCGCGGTGAGTTCGAACAGCGCGCCGCTGTCGCCGAGGTCGATCCCGGGGACGAAGTCGAGCAGCCAGCAGACCAGGCCGCTGCCCAGTCCGGCGGCGACCGCGACCTGCAGCCAGCGCACCAGAAGGTCGGCGCCCGGGTCGGCGCGCGCGTCCCGCACCGCCCACCAGACGGTGGCGGCGACGATGATCACCAGGCACAGCACCCGCATCGCCGTCCCCCAGGTCGGCCAGTAGACCATCGCGAAGCCGAGCAGCAGCCGCAAAGCCACCACCACCGCGCCGAGCCCGACGGCCCGGAGCATCCACGCGCTCATCGACACACCCATGGGGACCACCCTAGCGACGATTAGTAGAACACGTATCAGTTTTCGCCGAGCGCGGCGGCCATCTCGGCGCGGGGCGCCGGGCGGCCGGTGAACTGCTCCACCTGACCGTAGGCCTGATTGAGCAGCATCTGCAGCCCGCTGACCACCGTGTTGCCCGCCGCCGCGACCGCGCTCGCGAGCGGGGTCGGCCACGGGTTGTAGATCGCGTCGAGCACCACCGGCGCGACCGCGACGGCCTCGGCGATGCCGGCGGCCGCGGACGCGGGGATGGTGGAGACGACCGCCCCCGCGCCCGCGCACGCCGCGCGCACCGCGCCGGGCTCGAGCGGGATCACCGTGGCCGCCATGCCGAGCCGCTCGGCCAGGTCGAGCGCGCCGCGCGCCCGTCCGGCGTCCCGGGCGACCACGGTGACGGCCTTCGCGCCGAGGTCCGACAGCGCCAGCAGGGCGGGCCGGGCGGTGCCGCCCGCTCCCAGCACCACGGCCTCGGCGAGCGCCTCGACGCCTCCGCCGCGCAGGGCGCCGGACACGCCGTCGATGTCGGTGCAGTCGGCCCGCCAGCCGGACCCGGTGCGCACCAGCGTGTTCGCCGACCCGACCAGCACCGCGCGTTCGGTGCGTTCGTCGGCGACCGCCAGGGCGGCCTCCTTGCCGGGCATGGTCACCGACAGGCCGACCCATTCCGGGCCGAGCCCGGCCACCAGGCCGGGCAGCCGGTCCGCGTCGCACTCGACGCGCTCGTAGGTCCAGTCCAGGCCGAGCGCCCGGTAGGCGGCCAGATGCAGCTGGGGGGAACGGGAGTGGGCGATCGGGGAGCCCAGCACCGCGGCCTTGCGGGTCATCGCGTCACCGCCCGCTGTCGAGGATGCCGCTCTGCTGCGCCTTCTGGATGTTGCGCAGGTGCTCGGCGTAGCTCTCGGTGAACAGGGTGGTGCCCTTCTTGTCGATGGTCACGAAGTACAGCCACGGGCCCACCTCCGGGTTCTCCATGGCCTTGAGCGCGTTCAGCGACGGCGAGGAGATCGGATTGGCGGGCAGCCCGGCCATGGCGTAGGTGTTCCACGGGGTGACGCGGGTGCGGTCGGCGTCGGTGGTGGCCACCTCGGTCTGGTCGAGGGAGTAGTTGACCGTCGAGTCGAACTGCAGCGGCTGATCGATCTTCAGGCGGTTGACGATGACCCGGGCGACCTTCGGCATGTCCTGGGGCAGCGCCTCCCGCTCGACGAGCGAGGCCGCGATCAGCGTCTGGTACGGGTCGAGGCCATTGCTCGTGCCCGAGCGCAGCAGGCCGGTCTCCTCGTACTTGGCGGCGCTGGTGGTGATGAGCTGGCGCAGGATCTGCTGCGGGGTCTGGCCGGGATCGAAATCCCAGGTGCCCGCGGCGATCAGGCCCTCGAGCTGACGCTTGCGGTCCGGCGCCGCCGACACCGAGGCTCGCGCCCACTCCGGCACGCCTAGCCCGGCCAGGTCGGTGCTCGCGCCCGCCGCGTCGAGCTGGTCGACGGTCACGCAGCGCGGGGACGGTCCGCTGCCGATGCAGCTGGCGGCGGCGATCTTGGTGTAGAGGCCCTCCTTGCGGGCGCCGGTGTTGACGTCCTGCTGGTCGTGCAGCTGCCTGCCCTCGGAGATCACCAGGTTGCCGACCCGGGATCCCTTGCCCACCAACGTCGTCACCGCCTGGGCGGCCGGACTGCGTTGCGGCACGGCGTAATAGCCGGGCTGCAGGCTGTTCATCGCCGTATTCTTCACGGCCGCTTCGTAGAAGGCGGCCGAGCTGGCCACGACGCCCTTGTCGAACATCGTCTCGGCGATCTGCGTGGCGGTGTCCCCGGAGTGCACCTGCACCACGACCAGGTCACCGCCCGGCCCGGCGAAGTCCTCGGCGGGCGCGATGTCGCTGATGAACTTGTAGCCCGCGAAACCGACCGCGCCGACGAACAACACGGCGAACACGACCGCGACCAGCCACAGCGTG
>NZ_BAGK01000147.1 GCF_000308795.1 Nocardia thailandica NBRC 100428
CGAGGCGCCGGTGGTGTACACCGGATCGGCGTGGGCGAGGGCGGTGGCCTCGGTCAGGTCGGCGGCGCGCACGACATAGGCGCCGCCGGTGCCGTCGGTGAACTTGCCGCTCTCCACGAGCCTGCCCTCGGCGAGCAGGCCCGCCAGGAACTCGCGATGGGGTTT
>NZ_BAGK01000146.1 GCF_000308795.1 Nocardia thailandica NBRC 100428
TCGCCCTGGCGAGGGCCGATCCGGCGGCCCTGCTCGCCCCGGCCGGCACCGTGTCCTGGGCCGTGGCGGGTGCCGTCTCGCCGTGCCCGCCCGCCTCGGCGGACGCCGAACCAGCGTCCGCGACCGCCCCGGCGGACGCCGAACCCGCAGCGCCGCTCGCCCCGTCAGGGGCCGGACAGGCCGACGCGCTCGGTCCGGCGGGGACCGGCGCGGCGGCCCGGATCGCGTCGGCAGCTGCCGGACCGCCCGGCTCTCTCGCCTCGGCGGGAGCGGGGCCGGCGGCCTCGGCGACCCTGGCGGGGGCCGGACCCGCGGCGCCACGCGACCTGGCAACGGCCGAACCCGCGGCGCCGCTCGCTTCCGCAGTGCCGCTCGCTCCCGCAGTGCCGCTCGCTCCCGCGGTGCCCCGGGACGCGTCGGCGGGCGCCGTGCCGCCGGGCTCGGTCACGGCGGCGGGTGCCGAACCACTGGTTCCGCCGGCGTCCGCGGGCGTCGGACCATCGGGGTCGCCCACCGCGGCGGGTGGCGGACCACTGATCTCGGTCGCGTCGACGGACACCGTGCGGGCGGGCTCGCTCGCCTCGACGACGGCCCGGCCGGCGGCGGGGGGCGCGGCGGCGGGCGCCGCCGCCATCGGCGTTGCGGCGGTGGGTTTCTTGGGGGCGCCGGTCTCGGTGCGGGCGTGGCGGGGTGGGATGGCCAGGCGCAGGACGTCGGCGCGGGTGCCCGCGTAGCGGGCCGCGACGGCGGCGACCAGGGTGAGCACCTCCGGGGTCAGGACCCGTTCGGCGGAGACCACCTTCTCCAGCGCGAGCATCCGGCCGGTGTGGTCGGTGCGGGGCAGGCGGGCCAGCAGGTAGCCGTCGACCAGGCGGCCCGCGAACCGGACGCGGACCCGGACACCGGGCTGGGCGATCTCGTCGAGTTCGGGCGGGACGAGATAGTCGAAGTCCCGGTCCAGGTGCGCAGGCGACAGCAGCGGGAGCACCCGTGCGATCGGGTGTCCCGCTGCTGTCGTGTCGTTCTCCGCGATGTCCACGCGGGGTGAGGGCTCCTACAGGCCGGCGGCCGCGCGCAGCTTCTCGGCGCGGTCGGTGTGCTCCCAGGGCAGGTCGACGTCGGTGCGGCCGAAGTGGCCGTACGCGGCGGTCGGGGCGTAGATCGGGCGCAGCAGGTCGAGATCGCGGATGATCGCGCCCGGACGCAGGTCGAACACCTCGGAGATGGCGGCGGAGATGCGCGCCGGGTCGACCTTCTCGGTGCCGAAGGTCTCCACGAACAGGCCGACCGGGGCGGCCTTGCCGATGGCGTAGGCGACCTGGACCTCGACCCGCTCGGACAGGCCTGCGGCGACGACGTTCTTGGCGACCCAGCGCATGGCGTAGGCGGCCGAGCGGTCGACCTTCGACGGGTCCTTGCCGGAGAAGGCGCCGCCACCGTGGCGGGCCATGCCGCCGTAGGTGTCGACGATGATCTTGCGGCCGGTCAGGCCCGCGTCGCCCATCGGGCCGCCGAGGACGAACTTGCCGGTCGGGTTGACCAGCAGCCGGATTCCGGTGGTGTCGAGGCCGGGCACGTCCAGGTCGGCCAGCACCGCGTCGACGACCTTCTCGCGGATGTCGGGCGCGAGCAGGTTGTCGAGGTCGATGTCGGCGGCGTGCTGGGTGGAGATGACCACCGTGTCGAGGCGGACCGGCTTGTCCCCGTCGTATTCGATGGTGACCTGGGTCTTGCCGTCGGGGCGCAGGTAGGGCAGGACGCCGGACTTGCGAACCTCGGTGAGCTTGCGGGAGAGGCGGTGCGCCAGCGCGATCGGCAGCGGCATCAGCTCGGGGGTGTCGGTGGTGGCGTACCCGAACATCAGGCCCTGGTCGCCCGCGCCCTGGCGCTCGATCTCGTCGTCGGAACCGCCGACGCGGGCCTCGTGCGAGGTGTCGACACCCTGGGCGATGTCCGGCGACTGCGCGCCGATCGCGATGTTCACGCCGCAGGAGTTGCCGTCGAAACCCTTGGCCGAGGAGTCGTAACCGATCTCGAGGACCTTCTCGCGCACGATGCGCGGGATGTCGGCGTAGGCGGAGGTGGTGACCTCGCCCGCGACGTGGACCTGGCCGGTGGTCACCAGGGTCTCCACCGCGACCCGGCTGCGCGGGTCTTCCGCCAGCAACGCGTCGAGGATGGAATCGCTGATGGCGTCACAGATCTTGTCGGGGTGGCCTTCGGTCACGGACTCACTGGTGAATAGGCGGCTGCCGGTCGTCACAGTTCTTCCCTCTCCCTCAACGGGTAACACGTCACGGCTTGCCACCGTAATGTCTCGGTGCTACGGCACAAGCCTTCTATCCAGACTATTCCAAACCACCGACGCGGTGGTGACAGTCCCTAAGCCTGCCCGTAACACGTCGGTGACCGGTACACTTCGCGCGTGATCGCCGTTGTCTCGCAACGGGATACGCGATCTTCGGCCCGCCGTTCCCGGCGCGCCGGTTCACCGCAGCAGCGGCACGAGGGCGTCGAGCACGCGGCTGGCCAGCAGGGCCTTGGAGCCGTGATCGAGCGCCTGTTCGGCGCCGTCGGCGCCCAGCAGCCAGCCGTCGTTGGTGTCGACCTCGAACGCCTTGCCCTCGCCCACCGCGTTGACCACGAGCAGGTCGCAGCCCTTGCGGGCCAGCTTCGCGCGGGCGTGGGTCAGCACGTCGCCGTTCTCGTCCCCGGTCTCGGCGGCGAAACCGACGATGGCGGTGCCGGGCAGCTGCCCCTCGCCGCGCGCCTGCACCAGACCGGCCAGGATGTCCGGGTTCTTGGTGAGCGGGATCGTGTCCGGCTCCCCGGCGCCCTTCTTGATCTTGGCGGCGGCCACGTTGGTCGGCCGGAAATCCGCGACGGCGGCGGCCATGATGACCGCGTCCGCGCCGACGGCGTGCTTGTCCACCGCCACCTGCAGCTGCTCGGCCGTGGTGATGTGCACCAGGTCGACCGCGGCGGGCGGGGCCAGCTCGATCGTATTGCCCGCGATCAGGGTGACCTGGGCGCCGCGCTGGGCGGCGACCCGGGCCAGCGCGTAGCCCTGCTTCCCGGAGCTCCGGTTGCCGAGGAAACGTACCGGGTCGAGGGGCTCACGGGTGCCGCCCGCGCTGATCACCAGGCGGCGGCCCTCCAGGTCGCGCGGCAGGGCGTCGGCGCGTTCGAGCAGCAGCGAGGCCAGGACGAAGATCTCCTCCGGTTCCGGCAGCCTGCCCGGGCCGGTGTCGGCGCCCGTCAGCCGGCCCGAGGCGGGCGACATGACGTTGGCGCCGTGCGCGCGCAGGGTCGCGACGTTGGCCACCGTCGCCGGATGCTCCCACATCTCGGTGTGCATCGCGGGCGCGAACAGCACCGGACATCGGGCCGTCAGCAACGTGGCCGTCAGCAGATCGTCGGCGCGGCCGTGCGCGGCGCGCGCCATCAGGTCGGCGGTCGCCGGGGCGACGACCACCAGGTCGGCCTCCTGGCCGAGCCGCACGTGCGGAACCTCCGGCACGTCGGCGAAGACGCCGGTGTGCACCGGCTGTCCGGACAGCGCCTCGAACGTCGCCTTGCCGACGAACTGCAGGGCAGCTTCGGTGGGAATCACCCGCACCTGGTGGCCGGTCTCGGTGAACCGGCGCACCAGCGCGCACGCCTTGTAGGCGGCGATGCCCCCGCCGACCCCGACGACGATCCGCATGATCTCTTCCGCCTCCGGACTGGTCTCGCCCTACTCGCCTTCGGTGTGCTCGAGCAGGTCGGAGTGGATCTCGCGCATGGCCACCGACAGCGGCTTCTCCTGCAGGCCCGGCTCGACCAGCGGGCCGACGTACTCGAGGATGCCGTCGCCGAGCTGGTTGTAGTAGTCGTTGATCTGACGCGCCCGCTTGGCCGCGTAGATCACCAGGGCGTACTTGGACGACGTGCGCTCGAGCAGCTCATCGATCGGCGGGTTGGTCAGGCCGATCGGGGTGTCGTACGCGGGCGCGGTCTTGGTGTCGCTCACTGAAGAGGCTCCTGGCGGGTCGGTGATCGGATTACGTACTCGAATCAGAGCTAACGAACAACGATACCAACTCCTCGCAGGCAGTCGTTACCTCGCTGTTCACGATGACGGTGTCGAACTCGTCACAGGCTGCCAGTTCGACCCGGGCGGTCTCGAGCCGACGCGCGATCACCTCGGGGGTCTCGGTGCCGCGCGAGGTGAGCCGGGAGACCAGCTCGTCCCAGCTCGGCGGGGCGAGGAAGACCAGCCGCGCCTCGGGCATCGCCGCGCGCACCGACCGGGCGCCCTCGAGGTCGACCTCGACCAGCACCGGCAGTCCGGCGTCCAGCGCCTCGCGCACCGGGGCGGCCGGGGTGCCCGACCGCTGGAGCCCGCCGTGGATGTCGGCCCATTCGAGCAGTTCGCCCGCCGCGATCATGGCGTCGAACTGTTCCCGGGTGACGAACCGGTAGTCGCGGCCGTCGACCTCCCCGGGCCGGGGGGCCCGGGTCGTCGCCGACACACTGAAGACCAGTTCGGGCAGGCGTTCCCGCACGCACCGCACGACCGTGGACTTGCCCACGGCCGAGGGGCCGACCAGTACTACCAGCCGGCCCTTCCGCGTGTGTTCGACCACCCTCGTATCAGGCGTCGAAGTCGAAGCGAGCGAGCAGCGCCTTGCGCTGCCGGTCGCCGAGGCCACGGAGACGGCGCGTCGGCGCGATCTCCAGCTCGGTCATGATCTCGGCAGCCTTGACCTTGCCCACCTTCGGCAGAGCCTCGAGCAGGGCCGACACCTTCATCTTGCCGAGGATCTCGTCGGACTCGGCGTCGGTGAGGACCTGCTTCAGGTTGGTGCCGCCACGCTTCAGGCGCTCCTTGAGCTCCGCCCGAGCACGGCGAGCGGCAGCCGCCTTCTCCAAAGCAGCGGCGCGCTGCTCGTCAGTCAGCTGGGGAAGGGCCACGGTTCCTCCGTCTCATCGTTCATTGCTAGATCTACCGCCGGTTACCCGGACGGTCCCAGCGACCGTACCCACGTGGCCCGCCGATTGCGAACCCGACCCCCAGGTCAGGGCAAGTTTACGGATGCCGTATGGGACGCGCGGACCAGATGCGGTGACCGCGCATTCCGGCCCGTGCGACCGGTCGGCGAATTCGAAAAACACGGCATCAACAGCGGTTATAGCCAAAGCGTCCGAGGTAGCCACCGAATTGCGAGGTGGACGGCGCACGACCCGGCAGACCCGATACCGCGCGACCAGGGGGTTTCCGGAAATTCCCCGCGTGTCGTCGCATTTCACACCGCGTGTCGCACCTTCCCCGCCGGTAACCACCGCCGGCCCGGTCGCGGGGCTCAGGCCCGGTCCGCGTATTGGCAGAACTCGACGAGCGTCCCCTCGGGCGCGCGCAGCTGCGCCACCCGCATGCCCCACGCGGGCCGGTCAACGGGCCCGGCGACGACCCGCGCGCCCCGGGCCGCGGCCACCGCGACCGCGTGATCCACCTCGGCCACCCGCAGCACGACGACCACCGTGTCGACGGAGGGCCGCGGCCCGTGCGCGGCCCCGATCGCGGCGTCCATGAACGCGCGGCTGAACAGGGCCAGGTCGGTGCCGCCGACGGTGAAGCACGCGTAGGGTCCCGCCTCGGGATCGGCGACCGGGTCCTTGGGCACCAGGCCGAGGGTGTCGCGGTAGAAGCGGTAGCTCGCGCCGAAATCGTCGACGAGGACCCGGGTCTGGCCGAAGGACACCAGGCCGAGGCCGTCCGGGGACCCGGCGGGTCCGGTCCGTGGCGCCCGCGCGCCGCGATGGGCGTCGAGGGCGGCGCGCGCGGCCGTCACCGCGACGTCGTCGACCCAGGGCGGGATCGGCGCGGCGCGGGCGATGTACTCGCGCACCAGGCCGTAGGGGATGGCCTTGACGGCCATCCGGGCGATCTCCACGGCCCGCTCGTCGTCGCCCAGCTCGGCGCGCACGGCGGCCAGCAGGGCCGCGTTCATCTCGTCGTTGACGGAGGCGATCCCCGCGCGCAGCTCGGGCGGGCCGACCTCGAGGAGCTCGTCGCGGTGGAACATCTTCATCGCCCGCGCCTCGGTGGGATTCTCGCGGCAGTAGCGGGGCAGGTAGCTCGCCGCGGCGGCCAGGGGATCGGGCCCGCGCAAGGCGTCGAGCAGCCCCACGTGGAAGCGCCGGATCGACCGCAGCCACAGCCGGGCCAGCAGTTCGTCGCGGGAGGCGAAGCGGACGTAGATCGAGCCCGTGTGGATGCCCGAGGCGGCGCTGATGGCCGCGATGGCGGGCCGCAGCACCGTGGGATCGGCCAGCAGGTCGCGGGCGGCGTCGAGGACCTGATCGTCGGTGAAGCGCCGGGGTCTTGCCACCGGATCAGCCTAGTGACAGAGTTTATGAATATGAATTCAAAAACTAGGCCGGTGGTCGGTTCGCTCCTGGTGTTCATCGGCGCGGTGCACACGGCGCTGGGCGTGGTGGTGTGGCTGACCGGCGATCAGGACGGCGAGCTGATGTTCTGGTTCACCGCGTTCGGCGTGGTGGCCATGGCGCTGGGGGTGGCGGTGATCGAACTGGAACGGGCACGCGGTGCCGTGCCGGTGTCGATGCTGGCCTGCCTGGCGGTGATCACCGTGGGCGGCTTGATCTTCCAGCCCGTCTCGGGCTTCTGGACACTGCTCGCGCCGCTGGCGGTCGGCGTCATCGGGACCCGGCGGCAGCAGCGGGCGGCGGCGTGGGCGAGCTGATCCAGCTGATCTCCGGACACGCCGAGAACCGGGGCAGGCTCGGCCTGCCCCGGTGTCACGGAGACGGGTTCAGTTCTGCAGGAAGGCGAACTCCTCCTGCAGCTGCGCGGTTCGCTCGCACAGCGCGGTCACCGACGGCCCGGCGGCCAGCACCTCGCGGCTGACGTTGGGGACCGCGTAACGCAGGCCGTCGGCGGGCAGGAGGGCGCGGATCGAGTCCGCTCCCCCGCCCTGGGCGCCCACGCCGGGCATGAGCACCGGGCCGTTGAGCTCCGACAGGTCCGGCGCCTCGGTGAGCGTGGCGCCGACGACGACGCCCACCGAACCGAACGCGCTGCCCGCGTTGCGCGCGGCGGCCTCGTCCACCATCGTCTGGGCGATGGTGCGGCCGTCGGCGGCGGTGATCCGCTGTAGCTGTGCGCCTTCGGGATTCGAGGTCGCCGCCAGGACGAACACGCCGCGGCCGTTGGCCTCCGCCAGCGACAGCGCCGGATCGAGCGAACCGAAACCCAGGTACGGCGAGACGGTCACCGCGTCCGAACCCAGCGGCCCGTCACCCAGCCAGGCGTGGGCGTAGGCGTCCATGGTGGAGCCGATGTCGCCCCGCTTGGCGTCGGCGAGCACCAGGGTGCCCGAGGCCCGCAGCACCTCGATGGTGCGTTCGAGCACGGCCAGGCCCGCCGAGCCGTAGGTCTCGAAGAACGCGACCTGCGGCTTGACCAGGGCGACGCGGCCGTCGAAGGCCTCGACGCAGATCTCGGCGAAGGTCTCGAGACCCTCGGCGTTCTCGGCGAGGCCCCAGGCCCGCAGCAGGCCCGGGTGGGGGTCGATGCCGACGCACAGCGGGCCGAATTCCCGCAGGGCGGACTGTAATCGGGTGCCGAACGTCGTCATCGACCCTTCTCCTGGATGGTCAGCCACGCAGCACCGAGTGCAGTTCCTGCAGGGACCGCACGCCGATACCGCCGTTGATGCCCGCCTCGATGCCCTGCACGGCCGCGGCCGCGCCCTGCACCGTGGTGATGCACGGGATGTTCGCGCCCACCGCGGCGGTACGGATCTCGTAGCCGTCCACGCGGGGGCCCGAGTTGCCGTAGGGGGTGTTGAACACGATGTCGATCTCGCCGTCGCGGATCTGCTCGACGACCGAGGCCAGCGGGGCGCCGGTCTCGGGATCGGTGCTCTCCGGGTCGGAGTGCTTGCGGACCTGCTCGCACGGGATGCCGTTGCGGCGCAGGGTCTCCGCGGTGCCCTCCGTGGCCAGGATGCGGAAGCCCAGGTCGTGCAGGCGCTTGATCGGGAACACCATGGCGCGCTTGTCGCGGTTGGCGACCGAGACGAACACGGTGCCCTCGGTGGGCAGCGAGCCGTAGGCGGCGGCCTGGCTCTTGGCGAAGGCGGTGCCGAAGTCGGCGTCGATACCCATGACCTCGCCGGTCGACTTCATCTCCGGGGACAGCAGCGAGTCGACCCCGGAGCCGTCGGCGCGGCGGAACCGGTGGAAGGGCAGCACCGCTTCCTTCACCGCGACCGGCGCGTCCAGCGGGACGTGCCCGCCGTCGCCCTCGGGCGGCAGCATGCCCTCGGCGCGCAGTTCGGCGATGGTGGCGCCGAGCATGACGCGGGCGCAGGCCTTGGCCAGCGGCACCGCCGTCGCCTTGGAGACGAACGGCACGGTGCGGCTCGCGCGCGGGTTGGCCTCGAGGACGTAGAGCACGTCGTCCTTGAGGGCGTACTGCACGTTGAGCAGGCCCTTGACCCCGATGCCCTTGGCCAGGGCGACGGTGGAACGCCGCACGGCCTCGATGTCGCTGCGGCCCAGGGTGATCGGGGGCAGCGCGCAGGCGGAGTCGCCGGAGTGGATGCCCGCCTCCTCGATGTGTTCCATGACGCCGCCGAGGAAGACCTCCTCGCCGTCGCACAGGGCGTCGACGTCGATCTCGATGGCGTCCTCGAGGAAGCGGTCGACCAGGACCGGGTGCTCGGGGTTGAGTTCGGTGGCGCGGGAGATGTAGCCCTCGAGGGACTTCTCGTCGTAGACGATCTCCATGCCGCGCCCGCCGAGCACGTAGGACGGGCGGACCAGCACCGGATAGCCGATGCCCGCCGCGATCTTCTTGGCCTGCTCGACCGTGGTCGCGGTGCCGTACTTCGGCGCAGGCAGGCCCGCCGCGACGAGCACGTCACCGAATTCGCCGCGGTCCTCGGCCAGGTCGATGGCCGCCGCCGAGGTGCCGACGACCGGGACACCCGCGTCGGTGAGGCGCTGCGCCAGGCCGAGCGGGGTCTGGCCGCCGAGCTGGACGATGACACCGGCCACGGTGCCCGACTCGGACTCGGCGTGGTAGACCTCGAGCACGTCCTCGAAGGTCAGCGGCTCGAAGTAGAGGCGGTCGGCGGTGTCGTAGTCCGTCGAGACGGTCTCGGGGTTGCAGTTGACCATGACGGTCTCGTAGCCCGCGGCCGACAGCGTCTGCGCGGCGTGCACGCACGAGTAGTCGAACTCGATGCCCTGGCCGATGCGGTTGGGGCCCGAGCCGAGGATGATCACCTTGTCGCGTTCGCGCTGCGGGGCGACCTCGGACTCCGCGCCGGAATCGAGCTCGTAGGCGCTGTAGTGGTACGGGGTCTTGGCCTCGAACTCCGCGGCGCAGGTGTCGACGGTCTTGTAGACCGGCCGCACGCCGAGGCGGTGCCGCAGCGCGCGCACGCCCGCCTCGCCCGCGAGCTCGGGGCGCAGGGCGGCGAGCTGACGGTCGGACAGGCCGTAGTGCTTGGCGTGGCGCAGCAGGTCCTCGTCGAGGACGGGCGCGTCGAGGATCTCCTCGCGCAGGCCGACCAGGCCCGCGATCTCGGCGACGAACCAGGGGTCGATGCCGGAGGCGGCGGCGGTCTCTTCGATGCTCGCGCCGAACCGCAGCGCCCGTTCGACCTGGTAGATGCGGCCCTCGGTGGGCACGCGCAGGTCGGCGAGGATCGCTTCGATCGCCGCGCGCACCGACGCCGGGTCGTTCGCGTCGGCCGGGGCCCACTTCCCGTCCTCGGCGGTCCAGAAGCCGGCGGCCTTGGTCTCGAGGGACCGCAGCACCTTGCCGAGGGCCTCGGTGAAGTTGCGGCCGAGCGACATGGCCTCACCGACGGACTTCATCGTGGTGGTCAGCGTGCCGTCGGCGCCGGGGAACTTCTCGAAGGCGAACCGCGGCGCCTTGACCACGACGTAGTCGAGCGTGGGCTCGAAGCAGGCCGGGGTCTCCTTGGTGATGTCGTTGACGATCTCGTCGAGCGTGTAGCCGATGGCCAGCTTGGCGGCGATCTTGGCGATCGGGAAGCCGGTGGCCTTGGACGCCAGCGCCGAGGACCGCGAGACGCGCGGGTTCATCTCGATGACGATCAGGCGGCCGTCGCGCGGATCGACCGCGAACTGGATGTTGCAGCCGCCGGTGTCGACGCCGACCTCGCGCAGGATGGCGATGCCGAGATCGCGCATCTTCTGGTACTCGCGGTCGGTCAGCGTCATCGCCGGGGCCACGGTCATCGAGTCGCCGGTGTGCACGCCCATCGGGTCGACGTTCTCGATGGAGCAGACGATGACCACGTTGTCGCGGCCGTCGCGCATGAGCTCGAGCTCGTATTCCTTCCAGCCGAGGATGGACTCCTCGATCAGGACGTTCGCGGTCGGCGACGCGGCGAGGCCGCCGCCGGCGATGCGGTCGAGGTCCTCGTGGTTGTAGGCCATGCCCGAGCCGAGGCCGCCCATGGTGAACGACGGGCGCACGACGACCGGGAAGCCGAGCTCGGCGACCGTCTCGCGGACCTCGTCCATGGTGAAACAGACCTTGGAGCGGGCGCTCTCGCCGCCGACCTTGGCGACGATGTCCTTGAACTTCTGCCGGTCCTCACCGCGCTGGATGGCGTCGAAGTCGGCGCCGATCAGCTCGACGTTGTACTTCTCCAGCACCCCGCGCTCGTGCAGCGCGACCGCGGTGTTGAGCGCGGTCTGCCCGCCGAGGGTGGCGAGAATGGCGTCGGGACGCTCCTTCTCGATGACCTTCTCGACGAACTCCGGGGTGATCGGCTCCACGTAGGTGGAGTCCGCGAACTCGGGGTCGGTCATGATGGTCGCCGGGTTGGAGTTCACCAGCGACACGCGCAGTCCCTCGGACCGCAGCACCCGGCACGCCTGGGTGCCGGAGTAGTCGAATTCGCACGCCTGGCCGATGACGATCGGTCCGGAACCGATCACCAGGATGTGCTTCAGATCCTCGCGGCGAGGCATCAGGCTCCTTCCATGAGACCGGCGAAACGGTCGAACAGGTATGCGGCGTCGTGCGGGCCTGCGGCGGCCTCGGGGTGGTACTGCACCGAGAAGGCGCGGCCGTCGAGCAGCCGCACACCCTCGACGGTGCCGTCGTTGGCGCAGATGTGGGAGACCTCGGCCTTGCCGAACGGGGTGTCGAACACCTCGCCCTTCTCGCCCTCGAGGGCGAAGCCGTGATTCTGCGCGGTGATGGAGATGCGGCCGGTGCCCGCCTCGACCACCGGGATGTTGATGCCGCGGTGACCGAACTTCATCTTGTAGGTGTCGCGGCCCAGCGCCCGGCCCAGGATCTGGTTGCCGAAGCAGATGCCGAACAGCGGGATGCCGCGCTCGAGCACACCCTGGGTCAGGGCGATCGCGCCGGTCTGGGTGGCCGGGTCGCCGGGGCCGTTCGACAGGAACACGCCGTTCGGGTTCAGCGCCAGGATGTCGTCGAGCGAGGTGTTCGACGGCACCACGTGGGTGCGCACGCCGCGCTCGGCGAACATGCGCGGCGTGTTGGTCTTGATGCCCAGGTCGACCGCGACGACGGTGAAGCGATGCTCGCCCACCGGCTCGATCGTGTACAGGCCGTCGGTGCTGACCTCCTCGGCCAGGTCGGCGCCCAGCATCGAGGGCTGCCCGTTGACCCGGGTCAGCAGCTCCTCGTCGGAGGCCAGCGCCTCGCCGGAGAAGATGCCCGCCTTCATCGAGCCGCGGGTGCGCAGGTGCCGCACGACGGCGCGGGTGTCGATGCCGGCGATACCGACCACGTCCTGCCGGTCGAGCTGGTCCTGCAGGGTGCCGGTGGCGCGCCAGTTCGAGGAGATCGGCGAGGGGTCGCGCACGGCGTACCCGGCGACCCAGATCCGGCCGGACTCGTCGTCCTCGTCGTTCCAGCCGGTGTTGCCGATCTGCGGGGCCGTGGCCACCACGATCTGGCGGGCGTAGCTGGGATCGGTCAGGGTCTCCTGGTAACCGGTCATCGCGGTGCAGAACACCGCCTCACCCAGGGTCTGGCCCTGCGCGCCGAAGGCCGTACCGCGGAACACGCGGCCGTCCTCCAGCACCAGGGCCGCTTTGGTCTTCGTCATTCCTCGTCATCTCCCGTCGTCACCCTGGTCGCGTCCGCTGTCCACGCCGGGTACACCGTCTTGTCGTCTCCCCGGAATCCGGTGTCGATCTCGGTTCCGGTCGGCAGTGTCCAGCGAATCACCAGCACACCATTCTGTGTCATCACCTTGCCCGCGTGACCGCGTTCGGTACGCACCGCGACGACGGACTCGGCGGGAATCCACACCGGCGCCGCGCCGTCGCGTTCGAGCAGGATTCCGCGCTCGAAGCGGGTGAGCTCCGCGGTCGCGCGGAAGCCCAGGTCACCGACCGCGATCCGGTCCTGCCAGCTGGGCGCCATGGTGGAGCCCAGGTAGAGGCCGGTGGTCGGTTCGAGCACCTGCGCGCCCAGCTCGGCGGGCACCGGGGGCAGCTCCCCGATCAGGGCCTGCTGCCGGGCCGCCCGCTTGCCCCAGGCCCGGTACATCAGCCACAGGCACAGCACGAACAGTGCCAGCAACCCCAGCACCCACAGCGTTCTCTCCACTTGCCTGCCCTCCTAGACCCCGACCGCCTTGCCGTCCCGGGCGGTCACCCGGCCGCGCAGCACGGTGGCTGTCACCTCGGCCGGGAACGTCATGTCCTCGAACGGGGTGTTGTTCGAGATGCTGGCGAGCTCGGCGCCGCGCACGGTCCAGCTCGCATCGGGGTCGATCAGCGTCAGGTTGGCGGGCTCGCCGACCGCGATGGGGCGGCCGTGCTCGTCGAGCCCGACGATCTGCGCCGGTCGTTCGCTCATCACCTTCGCCACCCCGCGCCAGTCGAGCAGGCCCGGGCGCACCATCGTCTCCACGATGATCGACAGGGCGGTCTCGAGGCCGAGCATGCCGGGGCGGGCCCGGGCGAACTCGCAGCACTTGTCCTGCTCGGCGTGCGGCGCGTGGTCGGTGGCCACGCAGTCGATGATCCCGTCGGCCAGGGCCTGACGCAGCGCGGCGGCGTCGGAGGACTCGCGCAGCGGCGGGTTCACCTTGTTCACCGCGTCGTAGGTCTCGAGGCGCGAGTCGTCGAGCAGCAGGTGATGCGGGGTGACCTCGGCGGTGATCGAGATGCCCTGGGACTTGGCCCAGCGCACCAGCTCGACGGTGCCCGCGGTCGACGCGTGGCAGATGTGCACGCGGGCGCCCGCGTCACGGGCCAGCAGCGCGTCGCGCGCCACGATCGACTCCTCGGCGGCGCGCGGCCAGCCGGCCAGCCCGAGCCGGGCGGCGTTGGGTCCCTCGTGGGCGACGGCGCCCTCGGTCAGGCGCGGCTCCTCCGCGTGCTGGGCGATGAGCACGCCGAGGGAGGTCGCGTACTCCAGCGCGCGACGCATGATCAGCGGGTCGTAGACGCAGTGCCCGTCGTCGGAGAACATGCGCACCTGCCCGACACCGGCGGCCATGGTGCCCATCTCGGCGAGCTGCTTGCCCTCGAGGCCGACGGTGACCGCGCCGACCGGGTACACGTCGACCAGGCCGACCTCCCGCCCGCGCCGCCACACGTGATCGGTCACGACCACCGAATCCGCGACCGGGTTCGTGTTGGCCATCGCGAAGACCGCCGTGTACCCGCCCAGCGCCGCGGCGGCGGAACCGGTCTCGATGGTCTCGGTGTCCTCGCGGCCGGGCTCGCGCAGGTGGGTGTGCAGGTCGACGAAGCCGGGCAGCAGGATCCGGCCGTGCCCCTCGAGCACCTCGGCGCCCTCGGGCGCGTCGAGCCCGGCCGCGATCTCGGCGACGACCCCGGCGCGCACGAGCACGTCGACGGGTTCGCCCTCACCGTAGGGCCGGACGTTCTTGATCAGCAGGTCGCTCACGCCGCCTCCTCCGTGCCCACGAGCAGCCGGAACAACACGGCCATCCGCATGTGCACTCCATTGGTCACCTGTTGCAGGACCGCCGCCTTGGGCGAATCCGCGACGCCGAAGCCGATCTCCATGCCGCGCAGCATCGGGCCGGGATGCAGGACAACCGCGTCCTCGCCGAGCACGGCGAGCCGACGCTCGGACAGCCCGTAGTTGACCGCGTACTCGCGCGCCGACGGGAAGAAACCGCCGTTCATGCGCTCGGCCTGCACGCGCAGCATCATCACCGCGTCGGCGCCGGGCAGTTCGGCGTCCAGCGAGTTCGACACCCGGCACGGCCAGGACTCGACGCCCACCGGCAGCAGTGTGCCGGGCGCGACGAGGACCACCTCGGCGCCGAGCGTGTTCAGCAGGAAGACGTTCGAGCGCGCGACCCGGCTGTGCAGGATGTCGCCGACCAGCACGATCCGCTTGCCCTCGATGTCGCCGAGGCGCTGGCGCAGGGTCAGCGCGTCCAGCAGCGCCTGCGTCGGGTGCTGGTGGGTGCCGTCACCGGCGTTGATGATCGCCGGGGCCTGGCGGTTCTCCGCGCGGGCCCACTGCTCCATCCAGCGCGCGATCTGGTGCGCGGCGCCGGAGGCGGGGTGGCGCACGATGAGCGCGTCGGCGCCCGCGGCGTGCAGGGTCAGCGCGGTGTCGCGCAGCGATTCGCCCTTGGAGACCGAGGAACTCGACGCGCTGACGTTGATGACGTCGGCGCTCATCCACTTGCCCGCGACCTCGAACGAGACCCGGGTGCGGGTGGAGTTCTCGTAGAACACCGTCATCACGGTGCGGCCGCGCAGGGTCGGCAGCTTCTTCACCTCGCGGCCGAGCAGGGCCTGCTCGAACCGCTGGGCCTCGTCCAGGAGTTCGGTGGCGGTGCCGCGATCCAGGTCGGCGACGGTCAGCAGATGCTTCATGCCTGGGCCTCCTGGTGCAGGTAGACGCCGTCGCGGCCGTCGTGCTCGGACAGCAGCACCGAGATGTCCTCCGAGCGCGAGGTCGGCACGTTCTTGCCGACGTAGTCGGCGCGGATGGGAAGTTCGCGATGCCCGCGGTCGATGAGCACGGCCAGCTGGACCGCGCGGGGGCGGCCCAGGTCGCGCAGGCCGTCCAGGGCCGAGCGCACGGTGCGGCCGGAGAACAGCACGTCGTCGACGAGGACGACCAGGGTGTCGTCGATGCCGCCGTCGGGGACCGAGGTGCGCTCGAGCGGCCGGTGCGGCCGGGTGCGCAGGTCGTCGCGGTAGAGGGTGATGTCGAGCGAGCCCAGCGCCGGACGGACGCCGGTGAACTCCTCGATCTTGCCGGTGAGGCGCGCGGCGAGGGTGGTGCCGCGGGTGGGGATGCCGATGAGGACCACGCGCGGTGCGTCGGCGTCGCCGGAATCCAGCGCGGTCTTCTCGATGATCTGGTGCGCGATGCGCGCGACGGTCCGGTTCACGTCGGATGGCGACAGCAGCTCGCGCCCGGCCGACACCCACTCCGGAGTGTGCCGCGGCGAGGTCTCGCTCACTCGGCCACCCCGCCGGTCCTCGGCGGACAGGCGCCCGATGCGCGCCGCGTCTGGGGTTCGCTCGCACGCTCGCTCACGCCGGTTCCGGCGGCCCGTTCTTCGGGCACAGCCATGCCGACCTCCTTCCCCGCCTCACCGGACGGTCCGTTAAAGGATGTCTTACGGGTAGAAGGGTAACAGTGCCCCGAAGGTGCCTTTCACCAGGCATATAGGGGTGTGAGCGGCGCCACGGCCGCCCCGCGCGGCGCCGTCGGTGCGGCCGCGCTCACAGCGGCGGGGAAATCCCTGGGCACCGCGGACTTTCGCCGCCCTGCCCGGCCCACCGCCGCCGCGGCCCCCGTTCGCGCCTCCCCCTCGGGGTGACCGGTTTCACCGCGACCGGCCGACCGGTCCGGTTGCCTCACCGTAGCGGTCCCGCGCCGCGCCGCGCCGGCGGACCGGACGCGGCGGCGGACGCCGGACACCGCGCCCGGCACGCCGCGCGGCCCTGCCCGGCCCGCACCGTCACCCGGACCGGGCTGGTCCGGCCCGGTCGGCGGCCCCGCGGCACCGCCGCCGCGACCCTACCGGGTGCAAAACGTCGAATTTTGCTCGAGCGCAGGGTGATTCCAATGGTGGCGCGGATGCGGACGGGTCGCTAGCGTCCAGACATTCGACAGCAGCACGGACCCGGGAGCACACCATCGATTCCTTCTTCTCGTCCGATCCCGTCGAGCGGCGGGCGGAACTGGCGGTGCGATGGGTCGAGAAGCGGGCGTTCGGCGGGCCGGTCGACCGCGCGCTGCCGGTGACCGTCAACTTCCATCCCGACCGCCTCGTCGGGGGCGTACCGGTCCTGGCGGCGATGGCCGCCGACGGCCGCTACCTGTCGCAGTTCGCGACCGGGGTCGGCAACGGCGGGCTGACCGCCTATCCCGGCGGCGACCGCTGGGAGTGGGAGAGCGCGTTCTTCGGCGGCGCCTACGACGACGGGCCCGCCGTCGCCCGGCCCGTCTACGGCGCGCTGGACCTGGCCAAGCGCCCGGTCGGGGCCGCCCCCCGGTTCGGGTCGGCCCACCTGCGCCTGTCCCCCGCCGTGCTCGACCGCGCCACCTTCTGCTACCCCGACAGCCACCTCGGGCCCACCGCGTTCGGCACCGCCGAACACGCCGGCGTCGTCGACCTCGCCTGGGCGGGCACCGACGATCCGCTCGACGACTACGTCGAGACCCACATCCACGGCCCCGTCCGCTTCGACCGCGACGTCGAGGCCCTCGTCCTCGACCCCTCCTACCAGGGCACCGAGATCGAACGCGCCGCCCGTCGACTCCCCTGTCCCGTCGAATGGCACCCCGGTTTCGAACTGTCCCTCGACACCCTGCGCCGCCACCGCGACTACCGCGGCCCCGACGTCCTGATCCTCGGCGCCGAACTGGCCCGCTACGGCTTCCTCGACCCCCGCATCCTCGGCGAGGCCCCGCCCGACACCGACCCCCAGCTCCTGAAACGCCTGTGGCACTGCGTCGCCCGCTTCGGCGAACGCTGCGGCAGCTAGCCGAACCAGCGGGCCAGCCGGACACACAGGGCGTCGACACCGGGCCCGTCGAGCAATTCCGTCGCGCCGGAGTCGGCGTCGTGCCACGGGATGTGATCGGGCACCGACCACGGCCGGGCGAACAGATGCTGGTGCAGGTGCGGAACGCTGCGCCCGGCGATCATCGAGAACACGTGCCGGGGAGCCAGTTCCGCCTCCAGCGCCCTCGCACCCCGCCAGGCGGCGTCGGCGACCGCCCGCGCCTCCGCCGCCGAGAGCAGGCCGAGCCCCGCGACGTGTCTCCGGGGTTCGACGAACAGGTATCCCGGAACCACACCCGGCCGCGCGCCACGGAGCCGATGGGTCACCACCACCAGGTCGTCGGCGTACACGAGCGGCGCCGCCAGCGGCCCCCGCCCGCGATGTTTGGCGCACACGGCACAGCGGTCGAGATCGGCGGTCTCCGAGGTCATCCGGACATCGAAGCCGTCGCTGAGCGGAACGTCCAGGTTTGTCCGCAGTGGTCCTCGAACCTCGGCCGACCCCGGAAATCCGGTTGCCGCCGTCGGGGTGACGGGCGTGGAATCGGGGGATGACGGCGGGAGAGCTGGCAGGCCGGGTCGCGGTGGTGACAGGGGTCAGCAGGCGGCGAGGGATCGGTTTCGCGATCGCGCGACGGCTGGCGGCGGAGGGGGCCGCGCTGCTGGTCACCCAGTGGGCGCCGCACGACGCCGAACAGCCGTGGGGCGCCGACGATCCCGATCAGCTGGTGCGGGAGCTCGGAACGGTGACGCGGGTGGGCGCGCTCGCGGTCGATCTCGAGCGGGCGGAGGCCGCGGCCGAGGTGATCGAGGAGGCCGTGCGGGTCTTCGGGCGGGTCGACATCCTGGTGGCCAACCACGCGCGCAGCGGCGGGGACGGCGCGCTGCTCGACGTGGACGCCGCGATGCTGGACGGGCACTGGGCCGTCGACGCCCGCTCGGTGCTGCTGCTGACCCAGGCCTTCGCGCGGCACTATCGCCCCGACGCCGACGCCGTGCGGGACCGCGGGCGGGTGATCTGGCTGACGTCCGGGCAGCACCGGGGCCCGATGCGCGGCGAGATCGCCTACGCGGCGGCGAAGTCGGTCCTGGCGGGGCTCACGCCCACCGTGGCCGACGAATTGATCGACCGGGGCATCCTGCTCAACACGGTCAACCCCGGCCCGGTCGACACCGGCTATCTCACCGCGGCCACCGCCGACCGCGACCTCGCGGTGCTGGAGCGCGTGCGGTCGGCCTTCCCACGCGGCCGGGTGGGCGAACCCGACGATCCGGCGCGGCTGGTCGCCTGGCTCGTCTCGGACGCGGGACGCTGGGTGGTCGGCCAGGTGATCGATTCCGAGGGCGGTTTCCGCCGGTAGCTCACGGCCACTCGGCCCGCACCGGCGGCCGGCCCGCCGACGTGGCAGGCTGGCGCGGTGAGCACCGCCCGCAGGAACCCCGTGGACGGCCCGGCGCCGTCCGGGCCGCCGGGAGGCCCGCGCCGGCGACCGGCGGCACCTCCCGAGACCGAAAGCACCCCGTGACCGACACGCTGCGGCCCCCGTCCGAGGCGCCCGGGGACGCCCCGGCGCGCCGTCGGCTCTCGCGTCTGGATCTGGTACGGCTCGGCGTGCTCGCGGCGGGCGTGGCCTGCGTGGCGACGGGGCTGCTGCCGCGCGCGGAGGCCGAGGCGAACCTGGCGCGGATCGGTCCGCTGCTCGTGTTCCTGTGTTCGGTGATCGTGCTGGCCGAGCTCACCCGCCGGGCGGGCGTCTTCGACGTGCTGGCCCGCAGGCTCGCGATCCTCGGGCGGGGCCGGTACCCGCTGCTGTTCGTGCTCTGCGCGGGGTTCGCGGCCGTCGTGACGATGACGCTGAATCTCGACACGACCGCCGTCCTGCTGACCCCGGTCCTGCTGGCGCTGGCGGAACCGACGGGCATCCCGCCGCTGCCGCTGGCGGTGACGACGCTGTGGCTGGCCAACACCGCGAGCCTGCTGCTGCCGGTGTCGAACCTGACGAACCTGCTCGCCGCCGACCGCACCGGCCTGGACGCGGCGGGGTTCGCGGCACGGATGTGGGCGCCGCAGCTGGCCGCGCTGCTCGTCACGCTGGCGCTGCTGTGGGTCTGGTACTGGCGGCCCGCCGCCCGCGAGACCGGCACCTACCGCCCGCCCGCGCCGGTGCGGGTGACCGGCACACGGCAGCGGTTCCTGCTGTACGGGACCGGGACGGCGGCGGCGGCGTTCGTGGTCGCGATCCCGTTCGCGGGGACCCACGTCGACCTCGCGGCCCTCGGCGCCGCGGCCATCGCGCTCGGCGCCTACCTGATCGCGGACCGGCGGGCCCTGCGCTGGGAGCTCGTGCCGTGGCGGCTGCTCGTGTTCGTGGTCGGGCTGTTTCTCGTGGTGCCGACGGTGTCGCGGTGGGGCCTGACCGAGGTGGTGCACGCGATGATCGGCGACGACCCCGGCGCGGCGGGCGCGGTCAGGGCCGCCGCGACGGGGGCGGGCCTGTCGAACCTGGTGAACAACCTGCCCGCCTACACCGCGGGCGAGACGGTGATCGACCCCGCGCACCCCGACGTGCTCCTCGCCCTGCTGATCGGCACGAACACCGGGCCGCTCGTCACGCCGTGGGCCTCCCTGGCGACCCTGCTGTGCCTGGAGTACTGCCGCGACCGGGGCGTGCGGATCTCGTTGCGCCGCACGGCGGTCCACGGTCTGGTCCTCGCGGTGGCCGCCACCGGGGCCGCCGTCGCCGCGTTGCTGCTGGTCTGAGCGCCGCCGACCCGGCGACCACCTTCGAACTCCTGTTCGAATACGCGCTACGATGGTCCCATGTCGCTACCGTTCCAGGGCTCCCTGCTCGACGGCTTCGATGCGGCGCACCTGCGCCCCCTGCGCCGCATCCGCCGCACGCCGCTCACCGCCGGCGCCTGGGTGGACGTCCTGCCGGGCTGGCTGGCGGGCGCCGACGCGGTCTTCGAGCGGCTCGCGGACCGGGTGCCGTGGCAGGCCGAGCGCAGGCCCATGTACGACCGGGTGGTCGACGTGCCCCGGTTGCTGGCCTTCTACGGCGAGGACGACGACCTGCCCGAGCCCGTCCTCGCCGAGGCCCGCCGCGACCTGAACACCCACTACGCGGCCGAGCTCGGCGAGCCGTTCCGCACGGCGGGCCTGTGCTACTACCGGGACGGGCGCGACAGCGTCGCCTGGCACGGCGACACCATCGGCCGCGGCGCCACCCACGACACCATGGTCGCCATCGTGTCGGTGGGCGCCCCGCGCGCGCTGCTGCTCCGCCCGCGTGACGGCGGCGCGAGCCTGCGGTTCGCCGTCGGGCACGGCGACCTGCTGGTGATGGGCGGTTCGTGCCAGCGGACCTGGGAACACGCGGTCCCCAAGACGGCGAAACCGGTCGGTCCGCGCATCAGCATCCAGTTCCGCCCGCGCGGCGTGCGCTGACCGGCGCTTGACCTGAACCGCACTCGAGGTACCAGGGTGTGGGTCATGAGCACATCGCACGGCAGCGCGCCCGTCATCGAGGACGCCACCACCGATCACGCCGCCGACATCGCCGCCATCGAGGCGATCATCGCGGGCGTCGAGACCGCCTTCAACACCAACGATCCCGACCTGATGACCGCCGATCTGGCGGAGAACGCCGTGGTGGGCAACGCGGCGGGCGCCCTGACCCACGGTCGCGCGGAGGTGCTCGCGTCGTCACGGGCGGGGCTGCGCGGCTTCCTGCGCGACGAGTTCGTGCGCTACGACGTCACCGGCGTCAGCTTCCCGCTCGCCGACATGGCGCTGGCGCACAAGGAGGCGCGCGCCACGACCGCCGACGGCACCCCGCTCGACACCGACCCGGCCATGATCGCGCTCTACGTCCTGGTGAAACGCGAGGGGCGCTGGTGGATCGTGGCCCGCCAGAACACCCTCGTGCCCCAAGGGAACTAGCGGCGCCGGGCCGATCAGGTCGGGCTGATCGACCCGGGGGGCGGGCCCGGCGGACGCGACCCGACGGCCCACGACCGGTTCCCGGATGCCTGCGCCGCCGGACCCGCGCCGCGTGCGCCCAGATCCGCTGTTCGAGCTCGGCGGGATCGCAGGCGGGCGCGGCGGCCAGGACCTCGGCCCGCGCGACCCCGGCGACGGCGACGTCGCGCCGGAAATACCGGAAGATCTGCACCTCGCCGTCCTGGGGATACTCGTCGAGATAGGCGTGGTCGCTGGGATGACGGGAGGTGTCGAGCCCGTCGAGGGCCACGGCCCACTCGCGCAGGCGGCCGGCGCCGCCGAAGACGGCGATCACCCCGCCGATCCGCTCGATCGCGGCGAAGCCGCCGCGCACCCCTCCGGCCCGCGCGCGCCCTATCGGCCATGGCGGCGGAAACCGCACGCGCGGAACCGATTCTGCGCGGCCGGCCCGCCGCGGTGACCCGCGCGCGCGACCACGCGGGTTCGGCGCGACCGAGGATTGATCGATGCAAGGTTCGATCGCGTTGTTCAGCAAGGGGATTCGGAGTCGACAGCGCCGGATCTGCCCGTACCCTGGTGGGGATTCTTATTCGGTGTGCAGGGGGTCGTAGGTGATCGTCGTCGTTGCGGACGGTACCGAGCTCGACGGCGCGGAACAGGTGGTCGGGCGTGCGATGCGGGACTGGGATCCCAGCATCGGCGGGGTGGCCGTCTTCCGGTGCCACGTGCCCGAGTACCGGGGCGGGTCCGTCGAGGTCGACGCGCTGGTGTGTACGCCGCGCGGGGTGACCGTCGTGGAGGTGAAGGGCTTCACCGCCCGCCAGAACGGCACCCTGGTGACCCCGGCGAACGGGCCGTGGAAGGTCGGCGACGACCTCGCCGCGCTCTACCACCCCGATCGCGCACCCAACCCGTTCCTGCAGGTCCGCAGGCAGGTGTTCGCCACCAAGAACCTGCTGCAGCGCGCGGGCATCACGGGCTGGGTCAACGCCGTCATCACCCTGCTCCCCCAGCCGTGGGCCCGCGTCGCCTACGACGAGACCCGCCTGGCCGACGGCTACCGGGTCCTCATCGCCGACCGCAACGGCTGCGTGGCCCTGCGCGAGTACTTCCGCTCCGAGATCGGCCGGACCGTCCGGCTCAGCATCGACGACGTGGCCACCGTCTTCCACACCCTCAACCTCGACCACCTGCTGCCCTCCCCGGAAGACCTCGCCGCGCACGGTTTCCCCGACGAGTTCCAGACGGTCGGCGACCGCAGACCCGCCCCCGAACGCGCCGCCGGCCCGGGCTTCCTGGCCGCCATCGACCGGCTCGGCCGCGGCGACAGCGGGTCGTCCGCGGACGGCCGGGAGGCGGGGACGACGCCGGAGACCGACACCCGCCCGGTGATCAACCTGCGCAAGGACGCCGACATCGAGCGGGAACTGGCCGCCGACGCGGCGCACGGGTCCGCCGCCTCGCGGGCGGCCGGGTCCTCGAACAAGATCGCGGTCGGGTCGATCGGTGCCGGGGGAACCGGCGCGGGCACCGCCGAGGAGCGGGCGTCGTCCGGGGGCGATTCCGGCGACGACCGGGACGCGCCGGGCGCTGGTGACACCGGAGAGCGGACCGTCCCCGACCCGCGCGAGACCGTCCGCGGCGTCGACGGTGCACGGCCCGACGCCGGCGATGCGCCGCGCGCCACGTCACCCGGCGACGAGGCCGGTCACGGCCGAGGCGAATCGCCGGCCGGCGAAGGAGGCCCGGCGGTGGACGGCACCGATCGAGAGCAGGGCGCGTCGCGCGGGCGGCTGCGCGGGATCGTCTCGGGTGTGGCCGCGGCCGGGGTGATCGGCGCCGGCGCCGCGGCGCTGGCACGGAAACGCAGGTCGGCGCGAGAAGGAGACGCCCAAGCCGACCGCTCGGACGACGGCACCGACGTCGATCGAGCCGCGGAACCCCGGGCGGACCACCCCACCGAACGGCCGGCCGAGCTCGATCGCGCTGCCCCCGGGGCCGAAAGCGACGACGGACTGGACGTTTCCGGCGGCGAGGACACCGGAGCGCGGGCGACCGCGCTCGACGTGCCCGGCGACGGCGACGCCGGTGCTCCGGACACGGCCGGAACCCGCGCGGCGGTCGAAGCCGCCTCGGCGGCCGCCGGGACGCGCACGGCCGCTGAGACCGACACGGCGACCGGCGGGGACGGACAGGACAACGACACGGCGGATCGGCGTAGCGTCGACACCGAGACGCGCACGCCTCCCGAGACCGACACGGCGACCGCCGAGAGCGGACAGGACAACGACACGGCGGATCGGCGCGGCGTCGACACCGGCGCGGCGGGCCGATCCGCGGGCGAGCGTCGCGCGAACGACGGCCGGGGCGGAGAGCCGGCCGAGGCGGATGCGGCCGGCGACCGCGAGGCCGACACCCACGGCGACGCCCGCCAGGCCGACAGCCACGGCGACGGCCGCGATCGGAAGCAGGCGGCGGACGCGCGCGTCGCTGCCACCGAGACCGACGACGCGCCCGATCGCGGAGGACGCGCCCCGGCGGACAGCGCCGACGGCGACGTCGAAGAGGACGACGACGGCGAGGGCGGGCGGACCCTGCGCGGCGTCGCCGCCGGGGCGGCCCTCGCGGGCGCGGTCGGGGCCGGGGTACTCGCGGCGCGAGCCGCCCGGTCGCGCCGCGACGACGACCACGACCGTGACCAGGACCAGGACCAGGACCAGGACCGTGACCGGCTGGACGGCCGCGACCTCGGTTCCGAACGGGACGACACGGAACGGACCTCGTCCGACGAGGGCCGATCCCCGGGAGCGGACGGCGACGAGTGGGGCGCCGGGCGGGGCGACGCGCGGCGGATCGCGCCCGAGGAGGATCGGTTCCCCGACGCGGACAGCGACGCACACGCGGCCGGGCGCGACCACGCGGAACGAAACGCCCCCGAGCGGGAGCGATTCCCCGACACGAGCACCGACGAACGCGACACCGGCCGGGACCACACGCGGGGAACCGCCTCCGAAGAGGGCCGACACTCCGACCACGCCGTTTACGCCGACTACGCCGACCACGCCGATGGGGACGACGACGAACGCGGGGCCGGATGGCGGGGCGAACGGCAGCGCGACGATCGCGACGAATCCGGTCGGCGATACCTCGGCGCGTGGCGCGCACCCGACGACGACGAACGCGACGACGCGGACGGCTACGCGGTGGACGCCGACGACCACGACGGGAGGGACCACGACGACGCATCCGGCTACGACGACCGGGAGCCCGGAACGGACCCGGACGACGGCCGGGCATACGACGACTCCCCGGGCGGGCACTTCCACGCCCGGACCGCCGACGGCGAATTCGACCATGTCGACGGCGCGTTCCAGCAGTTGCGTGGCGAACCCGTGCCCTCGGCGTCCGGTGGCGCGCAGTGGTGGCAGCCGAATCAGCCCGCGCCCGCGCCGAAGTGGCGGCCGGAACTGCCGGGGTTCGTGCGTGGGCGCGGCAGGTCGGGTCCGGGGCGCGCCGGGCGCGCGGCGAAGGTCGCGCGGCAGGCGCCGGCGCGGCGGCGCCCGCGGATCGGTCCGGGGATCGGGCTGGTGCTGGTCCTGGTGCTGTTCGGGGCGACCTTCTACGGCGTGACCGCGGTGGCGGCGTCGCGGTTCGTGGTCGCCGACTACGACCGTCTCTGCGGGGACGAGACCAAGACGTTCCCGAAGGCGGCGGAGTTCGCGGACGCGGGCGCCCGGCCGGTGCGCCTGGCGGGCGATCTCGCCGGGATGGTGCCCGCGGGCGGGCCCGCGTGGCACCCGGAGGATCCGGGCGAGGTGCAGCTGGTGGCGTGCCTGCGGCAGACCGGCATGGGCGATCTGGTGCAGACGTGCTGGTACCCGCCGAGCGAGGCGGCGCGGGTGGCGCGCACGGTCAACCTGTTCCGGGCGACCTATCAGCTGGTCGTCTACGAGGCACGGACGCGCCGTGAGGTCGCCCGGGCCGACCTGGTCGGGGAGCGCTACAGCGACGACCCGGCCTCGACCGAGCCCGACCGCTGCCGGGCGGCCGCCTCGGCGCCGGATGTGCTGGGGCGCAGGCTCGGTCAGCCGTCGAGCGGGCAGGTCACGGCGGTGCTCGCGCCCCTCGTCCGCGATCGCTGACCTCGGCGGGCGACCGCGCTTGACCTCGAGCGCGCTCGAGGTTGCAGGATCGGTGGGTGCTCTCGCACACGCCTCCGCCGGGCCCGTACACCCACCGGCGGAGGCACTCGGGAGCCCGCGCCGGCGGCTAGGCTGCCGGGATGGCCGAGACGAAGGTGCCGTGGGCGGTGGCGAGCAATCGCCTGACCGCGCGCTGGTGCGCCGCGAGCGAGGGTGATTTCGTGCTCTCGGGGGCGGGCCTGTGGCCGCTGCTCGCCGCGTTGGCCCCGGCGGCGACCGGAACCGCGCGCGCCGAACTCGCCGAGGCGGTCGGCCTCCCCCTCGACCGGGCCCACGCGGGTGGCCCGCGCCGTCATGGCCGAGCTCCAGGCGGCGGAGGGCATCTCGGGCGCCTTCGCGGCCTGGTTCCGCGGCATCGTCCCGCGCGCGGACTGGGTCGCGCAGCTGCCGGGCGCGGCGGGACCGCTGCCGGACCGCGCCGGGCGGGACGCCTGGGCGCGCGAGCACACCGGCGGGCTGATCCCCCGGTTCCCGCTGGACGTCGGACCGGACACGCTCCTCGTGCTGGCCACGGCGCTTGCCGCGCGCACCACCTGGACCACTCCGTTCCGGCCGACCCGGCTCGTCGCCGGGCGGGGTCCGTGGGCGGGACGTCCGCTGCCCGGGTTGACCGCGCCGTCCCCGACGCCGGGTCCGTCGCGGTCCTGCACGGGCCGCGTCCGGTCACCCGGGTCGTCGTGCGCGGGACCGGCGACCTCGACGTCCACGTGCTGCTGGGAGACGGCCCGGCGGGCGAGGTGCTCGCGAGCGGGCTGGACGCGCTGGACGGGAACTGCCCGGCGATGCCGTCCCCGCCGCCGGGCACGCGGGCGCCCGGGCTCGACGTGGTGCGTGAGCGCGCGCCCCGGCCCGGCGACCGGGAACAACTCACGCTCCCCCCGTTCCGGCTGTCCTCCGAGCACGACCTCCTCGCGCACGCCGCGGCGTTCGGCCTGCGCGCGGCCGGCGGCCCGGGTGGGCACTTCCCCGGCGTCGCCGACACGCCGCTGCGGGTCTCCCAGGCACGCCAGCGGGTGTTCGCGGAGTTCACGGCCGCGGGCTTCTCGGCGGCCGCGGTCACCGCGATCGGCATGGTCCGCGCCGCGCTGCGGCCCGACGCGCACGAGATCGTCGTCCGCCGCGTCACCGTCAATCGGCCGTTCTCGTTCCTCGCGGTCCACCGGCCCAGCGGCGCCGCGGTGTTCGCCGGGCATCTCGCGGAGGCCCCCGCCGACGACGACGGCCGCGCCCCCGGCGGGGGTACGCGGCCGTCATAGCGGGACCGATCACGCCGAGGCGGTGATCTCCCATTCGTGGACCGTCACGTCCGAGGCGCCGGTGGTGTACACCGGATCGGCGTGGGCGAGGGCGGTGGCCTCGGTCAGGTCGGCGGCGCGCACGACATAGGCGCCGCCGGTGCCGTCGGTGAACTTGCCGCTCTCCACGAGCCTGCCCTCGGCGAGCAGGCCCGCCAGGAACTCGCGATGGGGTTCGATCACCGACTGGTCGAAGCGCGGCGTGCGCATGACCATCACCAGGTACTTGGTGTCCACTACCGCTCCGGCTCGGGACGCGGCGCGCGGGTGGCGGCCGCGGCGGCCCGCACCTGCGGCGCCACCTGCACGACCTGGCCGAGCACCCCGTTCACGAACGACGGGGAGTCGTCGGTCGACAGCTCCTTGGCGAGCTCGACCGCCTCGTCCACCGCGACGACCGGCGGGACGTCGGTGGCGTGGAACAGCTCCCACACCGCGACGCGCAGGATCGCGCGGTCGACGGCGGGCAGCCGCGAGAGCGTCCAGTCCTGCAGGTAGGACTCGATCGTGCCGTCCACCCGGTCCAGGTCGTCGGCGACGCCCTCGACCAGGGTGTGGGTGTAGGCGTGCACCGGGGCGACCGCCTGGTCGCGGGTGGCCAGCTCGGCGCGCTCGGCGAGCAGATCGGAGACGTCGACGTCGCGCGCCTCCGCCTCGAACAGCAGGTCGACCGCGCGGCGGCGCGCCTTGTGGCGGGCACCGAGCTTCTTGAAGGAGCCCTTCTGGTCCTCGGCCACCGGATCAGGCGTTGACGCGGCCGAGGTAGCTGCCGTCGCGCGAGTCGATGCGCAGCTTGTCGCCGGTGTTGATGAACAGCGGGACCTGCACCTCGGCACCGGTCTCCAGGGTGGCCGGCTTGGTGCCGCCGGTGGAGCGGTCGCCCTGCAGGCCGATGTCGGTGTGCTGCACGACCAGCTCGATGGAGACGGGGAGCTCCACGAACAGCGGGGCCTCCTCGTGCACGGCCACCTGCACGGCCATGTTCTCGAGCAGGAAGCGGGCACCGTCGCCGATGGTCTCCTCCGGGATCGAGATCTGGTCGTAGGTCTCGCCGTCCATGAAGATGTAGTCGGTGCCGTCGTGGTACAGGTAGGTCATGTCGCGACGGTCGACGGTCGCGGTCTCGACCTTGACACCGGCGTTGAAGGTCTTGTCGACAACCTTGCCGGACACGACGTTCTTCAGCTTGGTCCGCACGAAGGCGGGGCCCTTACCCGGCTTGACGTGCTGGAATTCGACGATCTGCTGGAGCTGACCGTCGATCTTCAGCACAAGGCCGTTCTTGAAGTCGCTGGTGTCCGCCACTGTCCTCGGATCTCCTTGGTGAGTTACTGCGTCTGGGGCCGACCGGCGTCAGTCGACGACGGTCAGGTCTTTGCTGGTGAGGGTGAGCAGTTCCGGGGTCCCCTCGCGCACCACGAGGGTGTCCTCGATCCGGACCCCGCCGCGGCCGGGAAGGTACACACCTGGTTCGACGGTCACCGCCACGCCTTGGAGAAGTGTACCGGTTGACGTTTTGGCCACTCCCGGCGCTTCGTGGATCTGCAGACCGACCCCGTGACCGAGGCCGTGCACGAACTGTGGACCGTAGCCCGCGTCCTCGATGATCGAGCGCGAGGCCGCGTCGACCGCGCTGGTCGCCACCCCCGGCGCGAGCGCCGCGCAGCCCGCCCGCTGCGACCGCGCGACCAGGTCGTAGATCTCGAGCTGCCAGTCCGCGGGCCTGCCGAGGACCAGGGTGCGGGTCATGTCGGAGTGGTAGCCGCCGACGACCGCGCCGAAATCGAACTTCACGAAGTCGCCGACGGCGAGGACGGCACCGGTCGGGCGATGGTGCGGGACGGCGGAATTCGCGCCCGCGGCGACGATGGTCTCGAACGACACCGCCTCCGCGCCGTGGGCGAACATGGCCCACTCCAGGTCGCGCGCGATCTGGCGTTCGGTGCGGCCCGCGCGGATCAGGCCCTGGTCGAGCAGGTCGCGCAGGGCGGCGTCGGCGGCGGCGCAGGCGGCGCGCAGCTGTTCGATCTCGTAGGCGTCCTTGACCATGCGCAGCTGCTCGACCAGTCCCGGTGTCGGCACCAGTTGCAGGCCGGTGCGCAGCTCCCCGAACGCGGTGTGCTCGGCGACGGTGACCACGTGGCTCTCGAACCCGACCCGGCCCAGCTGCCATTCCCCGGCCAGGCCGAGGATGCGCGGCGCGGTGGCGCGGGCGATCTCGGCGCGCAGGTCGGGTACCTGGGCGGCGACCTGGGCCGAGTAGCGGCCGTCGGTGCCGATGACCGAGCGGTCCTCGGAGGCGCGGGTGTCCCAGGCGTGCACGAGCAGGACCGCGTTGGAGCCGGTGAACCCGGTCAGGTAGCGGACGTTGACCAGATCGGTCACCAGCAGCGCGTCGAGGCCGTTCTCGACGAGCAGGCTCCGCAGGTTGCCGCGCCGCGCCGCGTAGTCCGGGCCGGGGCCCGCGTAGTCAGCACACATGGGTCAACGCTACCGCTCCCGCGTCGGCGGTGGGGCACCGAACACCGGGTCCGCGACGGCGGAGCCCCAGGTCGGCGACAGGTGGAAGGGGCCGTGTCCACAATGGGTCCCGTTGTCCCCATTCGCCTGTCGGGCCCCGCCGCCGGGTGCCGCGGCGCCGCAGGATCTTCGGCATGACCACTGCCTCGTTCTGCTGCCTCGCCGCCTGGTGCCTGCTGCTCGGCGTGCTCGACCTGCATCTGCGCCGGCTGCCCAACGCGCTCACCGGCATCGGCGCGCTCGCCGTGTTCGGCTACGCCGCGCTCGAGGGCAGGCTCGCTGTCGCCGCCGTCGGCGCGCTGCTGCTCGCGGTGCCGTACCTGCTGTGCCACCTGCTGGCCCCCGCCGCCCTCGGCGCCGGGGACGTGAAGCTGGCGGTGGCGCTCGGCGCGGCCGCGGCCCTGGCGGGCCCGTCGGCCTGGGTGTGGGCCGCCGTCGCCGCGCCGCTCGGCACCGCCGTGGCCGCCGCGGTCTTCCTGGCCCACCGGTGGCGGGCGGGAGGCGGCGTGCGCGCCCTGCGCCACAGCCCCGTCCCGCACGGGCCCGCCATGTGCGCGGCGACCCTGGCCGCGATCGTCGCGGCATGACCGCCCGCCGCCACCTGCGCCTCGTTCCCCCACCCGGCGATCCGGCGCGGCGAGCCCCGGCGGACGCGGCGGCCGACGCCGCCCGTTCCCGGCATCCGGCGGGCCGCTCGTCCCGCGCGGGACAGGTGGTGCTGTGGGAGGCCTGGCGACGCCGGCCCGCGCACGCGGGTGTGCACGAGCCCACAGCGGACCGCGTGCCCGGAGATCGCGGCCGACATGGAAGGATGGGAGGCGTGCTGCGCTGGATAACTGCCGGAGAATCCCATGGTCCCGCTCTCGTCGCCCTCCTGGAAGGGATGGTGGCCGGAGTAGAGGTCACGACGGACGACGTCTCCGCACAGCTGGCGCGCCGGCGGCTCGGCTACGGGCGCGGCGCCCGGATGAAGTTCGAGGCCGACAAGGTCACCCTCGTCGGCGGTGTCCGCCACGGCCGGACCATGGGCGGCCCGGTCGCCATCGAGGTGGCCAACTCCGAGTGGCCCAAGTGGACCGAGGTCATGTCGGCCGATCCGGTCGACGCCGAGGCGCTGGCGGGCATGGCCCGCAACGCGCCCCTGACCCGCCCCCGTCCCGGCCACGCCGACTACTCCGGCATGCTCAAGTACAACTTCGACGACGCCCGCCCGGTGCTCGAGCGGGCCAGTGCCCGCGAGACCGCGGCCCGGGTCGCCGCGGGCACGGTGGCGCGCAACTTCCTGCGCCAGGCCTTCGGCGTCGAGGTCGTCTCGCACGTGGTGTCCATCGGCACCGCCACCAACACCACCGGGGTCGCCCCGACCGCCGCCGATTCCGACGCGATCGACGCCAGCCCCGTGCGCGCGTTCGACGCCGAGGCCGAGGCCGCGATGATCGCCGAGATCGAGGCGGCCAAGAAGGACGGCGACACCCTCGGTGGCGTGGTCGAGGTGATCGTGGAGGGGCTGCCGGTCGGCCTCGGCTCGTTCACCAGCGGCGAGAACCGCCTCGACTCGCGGCTGGCCGCCGCGCTCATGGGCATCCAGGCCATCAAGGGCGTCGAGGTGGGCGACGGTTTCGAGACCGCGCGCAGGCGCGGCAGCCAGGCCCATGACGAGATGCGCCCCGGCCCCGACGGCGTGCTGCGCTCGACCAACCGCGCCGGCGGCCTCGAGGGCGGCATGACCAACGGTGAGGCGCTGCGCGTGCGCGCGGCCATGAAGCCGATCTCCACGGTGCCGCGCGCGTTGTCGACCGTGGACATGTCCAGCGGCGAGGAGGCCGTGGCCATCCACCAGCGCTCGGATGTGTGCGCGGTGCCCGCCGCCGCCGTGGTGGCCGAGTCGATGGTGGCCCTCGTGGTGGCGCAGGCGGCGCTGGAGAAGTTCGGCGGCGACTCCCTCACCGAGACCGTCGACAACGTCACGGCCTACCTCGAGCGCATCGGCAGCCGTCCGCACGTGCCCGCGGAGAGCCGGACGCAGTGAACGAGCAGGTGCCGCAGGGGCAGGCGGAGCACGACGCCGCCGCGCCCCGGGATGCCGCGCCGCCCGACCTCACGCATACCGGAACAGGCTCCCCCGCAGGCGATTCCGCCGCGGGGGACGTGCCGTCCCCGCGGGCGGACGCCCCGGTGCGGGTGGTGCTGATCGGCCCGCCGGGCGCGGGCAAGTCCACGATCGGGCGCAAGCTGGCGCGCGAGCTCGGGGTGGCGCTCTACGACACCGACAACGGGATCGAGGAGGACACCGGGCGCACCATCCCCGACATCTTCGCCGTGGACGGGGAGCCGGAGTTCCGCCGCATCGAGGAGGAGGTCGTGCGCCGGGCCGTGCTCGGGCACGACGGCGTGGTCTCCCTGGGCGGCGGGGCCGTGCTGTCGGCGCGGACCCGGCAGCTGCTGCGCTCGGTGACCGTCGTGTACCTGGAGATCAGCGTCGCCGAAGGGCTTCGGCGCACCGGTGCGAGCAACACCCGGCCGCTGCTCAACGGCGCCGACCCCGCCGCGAAAATACCGTGAGCTGATGGACATCCGG
>NZ_BAGK01000145.1 GCF_000308795.1 Nocardia thailandica NBRC 100428
CGCCCTCTTTGAGGGCCGAGCGGGCCGCCGCGAAGGCGACGCCCGGTATCCGTACCGCCCGCGCCACCGGGTCGCGTTCGAGCGCGATGTCGGTGTCGCCGGGCGCGCTGATCCGCGGCGTCGCCTCCCGCAGCACGCGCCGTTCGGCGAGAAGGTCGTGCGCCCAACCGGATTCGACGACGGACTGGATCTCGGCGGTGCGCGCGAATCCGGCCGCGACGAACGCGCACCCGGTCTCGTGCGCCCGCAGCATCGCCACCTCCCTCGCGTGTGGATACGGCGCCCGCGGCTCGGCGTAGGTGTCGTCGCCGTCGTCCCACAGCGCGATCAGCCCGAGCTCGCGCACGGGCGCGAAGACCGCCGCGCGCGTCCCGACGACGATCCGCGCCTGCCCCCGCAGCACCGCCAGCCACCGCCGGTATCGGGCGGCGGGACCCAGCCCGGCCGACAGGCCGACCGCCGCGTCACCCACCAGCCGAACGCACGCGGCCAGCACCCGATCGAGATCGCGCTGATCCGGCACCATGATGATCGCGCCGCGGCCCGTCGCCGCGACGGTCGCCGCCAGCTCGGCCAGCCGCGCCGCCCAGTCCTCCCCCGGCAGCGCCTGCCACGCGGCCCTGGCGCCCCTGCCCGCGCGCAGCGCGGCCACGAAAGCGGGGCCGTGCAGATACCGGTCCCAGCGCCCGGTGTCGACGGGCGGCCACGCCGGCTCGGCGTCGCGTTCTCCGGAGCCCGCGCGTCCGCCGCCGTCCTCCGCCGGGCCGCCGTCCTCTGCCGGGCCGCCGTCCTCTGCCGGGCCGCCGTCCTCTGCCGGGCCGCCCTCGGCCGACGCGCCGGCTTCCGCTCGCGAAAGACGCTGCGCCGCCGCCTCGTTCGGCGCGATCGCCGGGTCATCCGCGGACAGCCTCACGGGCTTCCCTCGCCCGCCGGCCGCCTCACCCGAGGCGACGCCCTCGGGCCGCTCGCCGCGATCCGACGCGCCCGCCGCGGGGGCGACCCCGCCGGAACCGCCTCCGGCAGCGAATGTTTCCGCCGACCGCACCGGGCCTGACAGGTCGACCAGTGCCGGGCCGGCAACATCGCCCGCGTCGGCAGGTGCCGGGTGGCCGCCTTCGGTCGCATCGCCTAGAGCCGCGCCGACTACATCGCCCGCGTCGATAGGTGCCCGACCGCCGCGCTCGGTCGCCTCGACTACAGCCGGGCTTGCATCTTCGCCCGCGTCGGCAGGCGCCGGATCGCCGCCTTCGGTCGTCTCGGCCGGAGCCGCGCCTGCACCTTCGCC
>NZ_BAGK01000144.1 GCF_000308795.1 Nocardia thailandica NBRC 100428
AGCGGTCGCGGCGGGCGGCCCAGCCGCCGTCCACGTCGCTGTTGTCGTCTCCCTTGCCGCCGCCGCGCTGTTTGGCGGCGCGGGCGGCCCAGCCGCCGTCGACGGTCTTGGGGTCGATCTTGCGCCGGTCGGGGGTCATCGCAGCACCGTGCCTTCCGCGAGGCGCGCGCCGCGGGCCCAGTCGAGTGCGTTCATCATCTTCTTGCCGGGCGGCTGGAGCTGCCCGAGGCGGACGGCGGTGGTCGCCGTGCCGACGAGCACGCCGGACTTGCGGACCTCGATCAGACCCTCGGGCAGGGTGTCCTCGACCATCTCCACGGGGCCCAGTTTCAGTCGCGCGCCGTCGAGTTCGGCCCAGGCGCCGGGGGCCGGGGTGACCGCGCGGATGCGGCGGTGCACGGCGAGGGCGGGCAGGTCGAACCGGATGCGCGCGGCCTCGACGGTGATCTTGGGGGCGTAGGACACCCCCTCGGTGGGCTGCGGAACCGCCTGCAGCGTCCCGTCCTCGACGCCGTCGAGGGTCTGCTCGAGCAGCGCCGCGCCGCCGTCGGCGAGGCGCCCGAGCAGGTCGCCCGCGGTGTCGGTGAGGCGGATCTTCTCGGTCATCATCCCGTAGACCGGGCCGGTGTCCAGGCCCGCCTCGATCAGGAAGGTGGACGCGCCGGTGATCTCGTCCCCGGCGTCGACGGCGGCCTGCACCGGCGCCGCCCCGCGCCAGGCGGGCAGCAGGGAGAAGTGCAGATTGATCCAGCCGAAGCGGGGGATGTCGAGCGCGGCCTGCGGGAGCAGCGCGCCGTAGGCGACGACCGGGCAGCAGTCGGGCGCGAGTTCGCGCAACCGGTCGAGGAATTCGGGTTCCGACGGCTTGCGGGGCGTGAGCACGGGGATGCCGTGCTCGTCGGCGAGGGCGGCCACCGGGGACCGCAGCAGTTTGCGGCCACGGCCCGCGACCGCGTCGGGCCGGGTCAGGACCGCGACGACCTCGTGCCGCTCGCTCTCGATGAACCGGCGCAGCGAGGGCACCGCGGGTTCGGGGGTGCCCGCGAAGACGACCCGCATCAGCGACCACCCTCCGCGCCCGCGCCGGAGGACTCGCGCACGGTGATACCGCGCGAGAACCAGTCCGATTCCCGCACGGTGCGCATCGCCGCCTTGCGGTCGGCCGGGTCGAGGCGGTCGAGGAACAGGATGCCGTCGAGGTGGTCGGTCTCGTGCTGGGCGCAGCGCGAGAGCAGGTCGGTGGCCTCGAACGCGACCGGCGCGCCCGTGACGTCGACACCGCTGACCCGCACGCGCAGCGCGCGCACCACGTCGTGCCGCACGCCGGGGATCGACAGGCAACCCTCCGGGCCCACCTGCTCGTCCTCGCCGATCGCCTCGACGACCGGGTTCACCACGTGCCCCGCGGCGTCGCCGGTGTCGTAGACGAACACCCGCAGCCCGACCCCGATCTGCGGCGCGGCCATCCCGACGCCGCCGTCGTCGTGCATGGTCTCGGTGAGGTCGGTGACGAGCTGGGCCAGCTCCGGCCCGAACTCGGTGACCTCGTCGGCTCGGGAACGCAGGATCGGATCGCCGAACAGGCGAACGGGCTGAATGGTCACGGCGGCGGCTCCCGGATGGCACGAATTTTGCGGTCGTCCCATTCTAGGGACGCCGCCCGCCGGGCCAGGACCGCCTCCGAGCTCAGGAGTTGCCCGCGATGATCACCTGCGGGATCCCGGTGCCGAGCGCGACCGGCGCGCACACCGGCGCGGGCGCGTGGGCGGGGTCGAGGATCTGCAGCAGCAGCGCCTGGACGTACGGGTCGTAGACGAGGTGGAAGTGCCCTGTCTGGTCGGCCGGGCACAGGTCCTGCAGCACGAGGTTCTCCGCGCCCGCCCCGTGCAGGGCGATGTTCTCGAACGGCTGGATCATCTCGTCGACGCGGCTGCCGACGGTGACGTAGCGGACACCGGGCACCGTGTCGCCCTCGGCGTTGAGCTCGACCATGAGCGGGGCGCCCTGCGCCTGCTGGACCGCCGCCACCGAGGTGACCTGCGCGAACACGTCCATCAGGCCCGGTACCTGCTGCGCCACCGGCACCAGCCCGTACATGACCCCGCCGTAACTGGGCGAGGCGAGCCCGACCCACGTCCCGGTGCGCGCGGCGCCGCCGAGCTTGTTGACGTAGAACCGGCTCACGGTCGCGCCCTGCGAGAAGCCGACCAGGTCGACCTTCTCGGCGCCGGTGGCCGCCAGCACCTGGTCGACGAAACCGGCGAGCTGATGGAAGCTGACCCGCATGTCCTCGGTGCCGTAGGTGTCGGCGCCCGGCTTGCCGCCGTAGTTCAGCGCGAACACGCACAGCCCGGCGTCGACGAGCTGGGGCCCGATGGCGGCGTAGTCGGAGTAGGCGCTCGAGTCGGTGCCGTGAACCAGGACGACCGGGCGCGGGTGCGCGGCGTCGGGCACGCACCCGAAGTCGTTGACGCCCTGGGGAACCGCGCCCGGGTGCGCCTGGATGTAGCGGGCCGCGGCGAGGTGATCACTCTGCGGTGGGCCGTAGGCGGCGGGGATCTCGGCGGGCCGGTACCCCGGCGGTTCCGCGCCCGCGCCGGGCGCGACCAGCGCCCCGAGTGCCAGCGCACCCGCACCCAGCACAGCGGCGACTCCCCGACGCCACTGTGAACACTCCCGATCCGACACACCCCGCGGCTGTTCCATACCCCAATGATCTACCCGATGCGCGGCGTTGTCGCAGCGTGGAACGGGGTTGTGACCCGCCCGCAATTCCTGGGGGTTGCCGTGACCCGCCGGATACGCCGAGAGCCCCGTGCCGCCGCGGCCGGGCTCGCCGAACCGGCCCCCTCGCCGGCCATCGGCCTCGGCCTGCCGCAGGAGCACGTTCCGGTCGGACCCTACCGGTACACCCGCCCCGCCGACGGCTCCGGGCTCCCCGAATCGGGCCCCGCCGCAACCTGTTACGTCGCCGCGCCGCCCGGTTCCGCGGCCAGCGGCTGACCGGCACCGTCGCCGACGACACGGTCGCCACGCCCGCCGCCCAGGTGGCAACCGGATCGCTGAATCCGGTTGCCACCCTTGCGGTATCCCCCGCGCACACCGGTCACTCGGTCGGCTCGACGTCGTCCTCGGCCAGGATCCGGTACAGCGAGCGACGGGTCTCGGTGAGCACCTCGGCGGCCTTGGCGGCCTGCTCCGGGGTACCGACGGCGGCGACCTGACCGACCGCGCCCATCACCTGACCGACCAGTCCGCGCAGGTCGAGCGCCTGGGTGCCGATGTCCTCGCGGACGTCGGCCCACGGGTCGCCCAGCTCGTCCTTGTGCTCGGCGACGTAGCTCCTGCCCTCGTCGGTGAGCTGGGCGGTCTTGCGGCCCGCCACCTTCTCGATGAGCACGAGGCCCTCGTCCTCGAGCTGCGCGAGGGCGGGGTAGATCGAGCCGGGGCTCGGACGCCACACGTCCTCGCTGCGCTCGCGGATCTGCTGGATCAGCTCGTAGCCGTGCATCGGGCGCTCGGCGAGCAGCAGCAGGACCGCCGCCCGCACGTCGCCGCGCCTGCCACGGCCGCCGCGGCCCCGGCCGCGCCCGAATCCCGGACCGAAACCGGGCCCGAAGCCGGGACCGAAGCCCGGCCCGAACTCCGGACCGTGCCCGTGTCCGTGCCGACCGCGCCGGAACTGGCGGGCCTCCCGGCCGAACTCGGGGCCGCCGGGCCCGCCCGGGCCGCGTCCCCGGCCGAAGCGGCCGAATTCTCGTTCGTCTGCGTTACGCATGACAGCCTCCTTGGTGGCTCTCGTTGTTTTCGTTGACGCTATCGACGATATATCGGCAATGCATCGCGCGCAAGGCCCCGTTCTCTGTGCGCTCACTCACGCCACGGCGCCGCCACAGACGACGACGCGCCCGGCACCCACGCGGAGCGGGGTGACGAGCGCGTCGGATCGAACCGGCGGCGACGCGGATCAGCCGGCGAGCGCGCGCACCCACTCCCCGAGCCGCTCCCCCTCGACACGCATCAGCTCAGGATCGCGAAAGGCGTTGGTGAGCACGGAGATCCCCTGATACGCCGCGATGAACGCCACCGCGAGCCGGTCCGCGTCGTCGCGGCCGAGTTCGGCGAACTGGGTCGCGGCCCAGTCGACGAGGCGGCGCAGCACCGTCGCGGCCTCCGCGTCGGTGCCGTCGGCGCGTTTGTCGAGTTCCGCAGCCAGCGACCCGAACGGGCAGCCGAACCGCGCGGCCATCTCCCGCTGGTCCACCCACCCGCCGATCATGGCCTCGAGCCGCTCGGCGGGCCCGGGCAGTGTCGCGAGCTCGGCGATCAGTGCGTCGAGCCGCTGGGCGTGCGCGTCGATGACGGCCCGCACGAACTGCTCCTTGGTCTTGAAGTAGTAGTACACGTTGCCGACCGGCACGTCGGCCTCGCGGGCGATGTCGGCGATGGTCGTGCGCTCCACGCCCTGCTCGTAGAACACGCGCACGGCCGCGTCCACGAGGCGTTCCCGCTTCCCGGACCGGGATTTCGGCGCCACCACTGAGTCAGTCATGCAACTAACTATAGACAGGCGAGCTATCGCGCAGTAGGGTCGTTTTCAGTCAGCCCACTAACTAAGGAGTTCTCATGATCGTCGTCACCGGAGCCACCGGCAACATCGGCCGCACCCTGGTCGACACCCTCGCCCGCGACGGGCAGCGGGTCCGCGCCGTCTCCCGGGGCGCCCGCGCGACCGAGCTGCCCGCCGGGGTCACCCATGTCGCCGCCGATCTCGGCGACCCGGAGGCGTTCGCGGCCGCCGTCGAGGGTGCCGACGCCCTGTTCCTGCTGATCACCGGCGAGCAGCTCGTCGCGGGCCCCGACCCCGACCAGGTCCTGAAGACCGTGGCCGCGGCGGGCGTGCGCCGGGTGGTGTTCGTGTCCTCGCAGGCCGCCGTCACCCGGCCCGGGTCCGCCGGTTACGCGCGCACGCTCGCGTTCGAGGCGGCCCTCCCGGATTCGGGGCTCGAATGGACGGTGCTGCGGCCCGGCGGGTTCTTCTCCAACACCTTCGCCTGGATCGAGCCGGTGCGCACCGCGCGCACGATCGCCGCGCCCTTCGCCGACACGGCCCTCCCCTCCGTCGATCCCGCCGACATCGCCGCCGTCGCGGCCGCCGCGCTGACCGGCGACGGCCACGACGGCAAGGTCTACACCCTGACCGGCCCGGCCCTGATCACCCCGCGCGCCCAGGCCGCGGCGCTCGCGGCCGCGCTCGACCTCGAGATCGGGTTCGTGGAACTCGACCGCGAGGAGGCGAAGCGGAACATGCTGCGGTTCATGCCGCCGGAGGTCGCCGAGCACACCCTCGACATCCTCGGCGAGCCCCTGCCGGAGGAGCTGCGGATCAGCGGCGACATCGAGGCCGTCCTCGGCAGGCCCGCCGGGACCTACGCCGAATGGGCACTGCGCCACCGCGCGCTCTACCTGTGAGGCGAGCCGTGGGAGGAAGGCGCCGCGCGCGGGGCGCCTTCACCGCGCGGTCAGCGCACGAAGCAGTAGGACAGGGGCGGATTCCGGAAGGTCACCGCCACCGCCTTCGCCGTCGGCACCCGCAGGCCGCAGACCTGGGGGTCGTTGCGATCGATCCGGGTGTCGACGCGGTACGCGCCCGCCGTGCCGCAGGCGACTTTGCGCAGCTTGTACAGGTGCGCGTACTGCGCCTCGGCGTCGTTCACGCACTCACCGACCCGGGCGTTGATCTGAGCGCAGTCGTGATAGCGGGTACGGCCGACCCCGCGACGGCCGTACTCCCGGCCGTAGGCGGGATCCGCGCAGGCGGACTTCGACTTCACCGCGATCAGGCGCAGCACGGCCTCCGAATCGGTACACGCCCGTCGCTGGAAGGCCATCGACGATCGCCGTCCGGTCTTGTCCTGGCTGAAGAAGCCGCAGTCACCCGCCTGCCGCGGCGGACCGTCCGACCCGCAGGCGGTGAGCAGCGAACCCGCCCCCACCAGCACGAACAACGCCACCACCACCCGGCACACCTCGGGGGACACCGATCTCCGGCTACCTCGCGACATGGATGCCACCCTGCCACAACCGATCCCCGCCCTCACACCGTCCGGCGGCCGGGGGTCTGGTGCCGCGCGCTCGTGTATTCGCCCGGAGTCTCCCGGGATTCGATCGCCGCGGCGATCTCGGCATCGGTGAACCGCCACCCGGCGGGGACCGACGGGCCTGTCCGGCACGCCCGCCGCGACCGTCCCAGGGGTGGACAGCACGGCGTTGCCCCGTAGGTGATCCGACGGTCACCGATCCCACCGACCGCGCGCGCCGGCGACACGGTCCCGTCATCGCCGAGGAAGCGGTGCGCCCCCGAACCTCCCGGCCGAGTCCACCGGCACGTCCAGCCCGGAGGTAGCCGCCGAGTTCGGCGCCGCCGGGAGCCGGGGCGTCCGGCACGAATCCGTGGCCGAGGGGGTGCCGGAGGCCGCCACCGCGAGCCGGTGCTTCTGCGGGCGACGGCCTCTTCGGCGGCAGCGGCCCGGTCACCTGCGCGGCCCGGACACCTGCGCGGGGCGGTCACCTGCGCGGGGCGGCGGCTGCCGAGCGGGCGTCGACGGCCCGGGGTGTCGGGCGGCCGAGGTGGACACGGCCCGGGGTGCCGGGCGGCCGAGGTGGACACGGCCCGGGGTGCCGCGCGGCCGAGGTGGGCACACCCCGCGCGCCGGGCCGGGCGACGGAAGCCCGTGCGCGCCGGTGTCAGCCGATGTCGACGGGGTCGATCTGCACGCGCAGCGGGTCGTCGTTGCGGTGCGCGCTCAGCACGGATTGGGCGGTCGTCAGGGCTGCGGCCAGCGCGCCGCCCTGACCACGCGGCACGCGGATGAGCATGCGCTCCACCTCGGCGGGAGAATCCCCGGAGAACGGTTTGCGCGCGGTGAAGGGCAACGGGACCGGCCCGAGGACGTCGGCGCCCGCGGGAAGCGGTGCGGCGCCGAGGAGTTCGCCGATGGAGCCGGTGGTGCCGTCCACGACGGCGAGGCGGATGGCGGGCGGGAAGCCGACCTCGGTGCGGGCCGCGAGTTCGGCGCGGGCGTGATGGACCGGGTCCCAGCGGACCAGGGCCTGCACGGTGGGCAGGGAGGGCTCGGCCATCACCACGACCTGCCCCTTCGCCCGGACCAGGGCGGCGGCGGCCATCCACCGGCGCAGGGTGTCCTCGGCCGCGCGCAGGTCGGCCCGGCCGAGCAGGGCCCAGCCGTCGAGCAGCAGCGCGACGCCGTAGCCGCCGGGCACCGGCGGTTCGGCGCCGACGGTGGCCACCACGACCTGCGGGCCGGGCTCGACGGAATCGAGGATCTCGCTCCCGCCCGACCCCCGAATGGGCACGCCGGGGAAGGCGCGGCCCAGTTCCTCGGCGGTGCGGGCCGCACCGATGACCACCGCGCGCAGGGCACGCGAGCCGCAGGCCTGGCAGCGGAACGCGGCCTCGGTGATGCCGCACCAGCGGCAGTGCGGGCTCGCGGCCTCGCCGCCGCGCCCCTCGGGCAGGGCCAGGGGGCCGTTGCAGTGCCTGCAGCGCGCCGAGGT
>NZ_BAGK01000143.1 GCF_000308795.1 Nocardia thailandica NBRC 100428
ACGATGCCGACCGCGCCGTCGACCAGCGCGAGCGCCGCCACCCGGGCCCGTGCCCGCAGCACCACGGTCTCCCCGCCACCGCCGCGGCGCCGCGCACCACCGCGGCCATGCCGGGCGGCAGCGCGGCGGGATCGGCCGTCCGCACCACCTCCGGCGCGAGCACGGCGAGCAACGCCGCCAGGTCACCCTCCCTGGCGGCGCGCAGGAACGCCGCCACCACCTCGCGTTCGGCCGCCCCGGGGTCGGACGCGTCCTCGCCGCGCGACGGCCCCGCGCCCGCATCGGACGCACGTTCGGCGGCCCCACCCCGCACCGGGTCGGCACCGGGGACGCCGCCGCTACCGGCCACCGCGCGGGCCGGTCCGCCGCCCACACCGGACGTGTTCTCGGCACCACCTCGCAGCGCCGAGGCGGGAACGCGGGTTCCTCCGCCGTCGGCACCGCGCGCGGCGGACGACGACGGGCGCGCACCCGACGGTCGCCCGGCCGTTGCGGACCGGGCCGGATCGGGAACGCGGGCGAGCACGCTGCCGGAGTCGGCCGAGGGGTGCGCCGCGCCGACGCCCTCACCGTGCGTTCCCTCCGCGTTCGGCACGGTCCCGCGAGGACGGGGTCCCGCCGCGCCGGGCACGGGCGTCCCCTCCCGCGTTCCGGAGCGGGCCGGGACACGATCGCGCACCCTCGCGCCGCCGCCTGCGGCGTCGTCACCCGGGGCCCGGACGCGGGCACGCGCCCGGCTGGCGAGCTTCTTCGTGGTCGCGGGCGTGCGGCCGACGATCGGGGCGATCTGGTCGAAGGGGACCGCGAAGAGGTCGTGCAGGACGAAGGCGACCCGCTCGTCGGGGCGGAGGGCGTCCATGACGACCAGCAGGGCGCGTCCGACCGCGTCCGCGAGGACCGCCTCGTTCTCCGGTTCGGCGGCGGGATCGGCGCCGAACTCGTCCCCCGCGGCGCCGGGTTCCTCCCTGCGGGCGGCGCGCGACCGGAGCATGTCCAGGCAGATCCGGGACACGACCGTGGTCAGCCAGGGGCGCAGCCGCTCGATCTCCCCGGCGCCGTCCAGCCGGAACCACGCCTCCTGGACGGCGTCCTCGGCCTCGGCCGCCGAGCCGAGCATGCGGTAGGCGACGGCGAGCAGCCGGGGTCGTTCGGCCTCGAACCGCCGCGCCGACGTGTCCTCTTCCCGCACCGGTCACCTTTCCCGCCCGGCATCCGTCTCCTCGGCGGACGCGCCACCGCGTCCCGCCCGTGGGGCGCGCACGCTCCCCCACGATCGCAGACCGTACCGACACGACATCGGAGGCCTCCATGTCCCTCGTCTACCTCGCCGTCACCGTCCTCGCCGCGTTCGGCGTCGCCTTCACCTCCGTCTTCGACGTCATCCGGGGTGACGACGTCCGGGCCCACATGAGCGAGTACGGACTCCCGCACCGGATCCTGGGGCCGCTGGCCGTGATCAAGGCCGCGGGGGCGCTCGGCCTGCTGGCGGGGCTGTTCCTCCCGCCGCTCGGCCTGATCGCCGCCGTCTGCCTGGTGGTCTACTTCCTGCTCGCCGAGGCCACCATCGTCCGGGCGGGCCGGTTCGGCGACCTCGGCTACCCGCTGCCCTACCTCGTGCTCTCGGCCGGTTCGCTGGCGCTGTACCCGTTCGCCTGACCCGCGGGACCGCCCGGCCGCCGCGCTCTCTTCTACGATGCGCGAGGAGGACGACGAAGGAGGGCCGATGCCGGACCGCAGTCTCGAGGCGCTCGGCCTCGACGACGTGCCCGCGCTGCGCCCGCTGTCGTATCCGGGCCGCCCCATCCGGGAACCCGGCCTGCTCGACGGCGGCGAATTCCTGCCGGTGACACCGGTGACCGGCCCGCCGGGCGGCTGGCCGGTCACCACCGCCGACGGCGTGGTCCACCCGCTCGACGACCACCTGCGCGCGGGCGGCCACACCCGCACGGCCGACCGGCACCCCGTCCTCGCGGTGGGCTCCAACGCCTGCGCCGGTCAGCTGCGCCACAAGCTCGGCGGCCGCGCGGCGGTGCCGATGTTCCCGCTGCGGGTGTCGGGTATCGCGGTCGGCGTGTCCGGGCACATCAGCGCCGCGGGATATGTCAGCGCCTCGCCGTATCTCGATCCCGCCGCCACCACCGACGTCGTCGTCACGCTGCTGGACGACCGCCAGCTCGAGCTCGTCGACGGCACCGAGTTCCCGCGCTATCGGCGGGCCCTGCTCACCGGGGACCGCTACCCGATGACCTGGGGCGACGGCAGAGCCCTGCGGGCGGCCTACCTCTATGTCAACACCCACGGCGTGCTGTGCGCGCGGGACGGAACGCCGATGCGCGCCGCACCCCAGGACCGGATCCTCACCGACCTGATCGAACGCTGCGCCACCCTGGCCGACCTCTTCGGCTCACCGCACGACTGGGCGCGGCGCAGCGTGGCCGACCCCACGCTGAAGGAGGCGGGGCGGCGGGCCTTCCGGCAGGCCGGATTCGTCCTCGATCAGACCGAACTGGTCACCGGCTCGTTCGACCGGTCCACGCCGGCGCGCACGCTCGCCGAGCTCGAGGGCGCCGACGTTCAGTTCCCGTCCGGTCCGGCGGTGTAGCGGGCGCCGAGTTCGCGCAACCGGTCCATGGCCTCGGCCGCGCGCGCCTTGTCGTTGGCGCGGACCGCGAGCAGGGGCACGTAGTCGTCGTCGGCCAGCTCGAGCCGGGCCCACGCCTTGCGGTCCGGGAAGGACACGCCCCGGATGTAGGACCACGGGAACACGGTCTCGCCCAGCACGTTACGCACGGCGACGCCGGCGGATCCGGCCCGCAGGCGCGGACGGGTCAGCAGCAGGACCGCCGCCGCGCCGAGCAGCCCGATCCCGATCATGGCGATCTGGTCGGCCACCCGGAAGTTGACCCCCGTCGACCCGCTCCGCAGCCACACCCCGCCGATGGTGAACACGACCACGATCAGCGCGGCCACGATCCACGCCCGGCGCACCGAGGTGCGGGGGCGCACCTCGAGTTCCCAGCCGGGCGCGGGCGCGGCGGTCACGAGGACCGGCGCAGCGCGCGCAGCGTGAGCGCCGCGTCGAGGGCGGCGGCGCAGGCCTGCTCGCCCTTGTCCTCGGCCGAGCCCGGCAGGCCCGCGCGGTCACGCGCCTGCTCCTCGGTGTTCGTGGTCAGCACGCCGTTGGTCACCGGCGTGGCCGCGTCGAGCGAGACGCGGGTGAGCCCCGCGGTCACCGCGTCACAGACGTACTCGAAATGCGGTGTGCCGCCCCGGATCACGACGCCGAGCGCGACGACCGCGTCGTGCGTGCGGGCCAGTTCCTGGGCGACGACCGGCAGTTCCATCGCGCCGGCGCAGCGCACCACGGTCACCTGCTGCACGCCCGCTTCCTTCGCCACCCGCTCGGCGTTGGCGACCAGGGTGTCGCAGATCTCGGTGTGCCAGCGCGAGGCGACGATGCCCAGCTTGACGTCGGCGGCCTGGGCCAGCGCGAAACTCGGTACGCCGGTACCGCTCATCGGATGCCTCCTGTGTGTGCTTCGGCGGACGCGCTCACTGCGCGGTTTCGCCCAGGTCCAGATCGTCGAGGCCGATCAGGTCGTGCCCCATCCGGTCGCGCTTGGTGCGCAGGTAGTGCAGGTTCTCGGCGTTGGCGCGCAGCGGCATCGGCACCCGGTCGGTGATGCGCAGGCCGTATCCGTCCAGGCCGACGCGCTTGGCCGGGTTGTTGGTCAGCAGGCGCATCGAGCGGATGCCGAGATCGACCAGGATCTGGGCGCCGGTGCCGTAGTCGCGGGCGTCGGCGGGCAGGCCGAGGTCGAGGTTGGCGTCGACGGTGTCGCGGCCGGAGTCCTGCAGCTGGTAGGCCTGCAGCTTGTGCATCAGGCCGATGCCGCGGCCCTCGTGGCCGCGCATGTAGAGCACGACGCCGCGGCCCTCGCGGTCGACCATCTCGAGCGCGGCGTCGAGCTGCGGGCCGCAGTCGCAGCGCAGTGAACCGAACACGTCGCCGGTCAGGCACTCGGAGTGGACGCGGACCAGCACGTCCTCGCCGTCGCCGATGTCGCCGCGGACCAGGGCGACGTGCTCGGCGTCCTCGAAGATGCTCTGGTAGCCGACGGCCTTGAAATCGCCGTGCGCGGTGGGGATGCGGGCCTCGGCGACGCGGGTGACGTGCTTCTCGTGCTTGCGCCGCCACGCGATCATGTCGGCGATGGAGATCATGGCCAGGTCGTGCTCGTCGGCGAAGACGCGCAGCTCGTCGGTGCGGGCCATGTGCCCGTCGTCCTTCTGGCTGACGATCTCGCAGATGACACCGGCCGGGCGCAGGCCCGCCATGCGGGCCAGGTCGACCGCGGCCTCGGTGTGGCCGGGGCGGCGCAGCACGCCGCCGTCCTTGGCGCGCAGCGGCACCACGTGGCCGGGGCGGGTGAAGTCGTCGGCCTTGGCGTCGGCGTCGGCGAGCAGGCGCATGGTGACCGCGCGGTCCGCGCCGGAGATGCCGGTGGTGATGCCCTGACGGGCGTCGACCGAGACGGTGTAGGCGGTGCCGTGCTTGTCCTGGTTCATCGCGTACGCAGGCGGCAGGCCGAGGCGATCGCAGTCGTCACCGGTGAGCGGCACGCAGATGTAGCCGGAGGTGTAGCGGATCATGAACGCGACCAGCTCGGGGGTGGCCTTCTCCGCGGCGAAGATGAGATCGCCCTCGTTCTCGCGGTCCTCGTCGTCCACGACGACGACAGCCTTGCCCGCCGCGATGTCGGCGACGGCCCGCTCGATGCTGTCCAACCTGGTCACTGCCTGCTCCGTATTCTTGGCGGCTGGCGCCGCGGGGTTCTCGGCCTCGCGGCCTCGATTCTTCCCTCCCGCCGGGTACTCCTTCGTCGCACACTCTGGTCGATCCAGAATCGAGGCGGCCGAGAACCTGGTGGTTGGCTTCTAGACTACGACGCCGGTACCGGTGATCGACGTCACCGTCTCACCGGCGTCAGCCGCGCTGGGTGAGGCGTTCGACGTACTTGGCGATGACGTCGACCTCGAGGTTGACCACGGTGCCGACCGGGGCGGTGCCGAGCACGGTCAGCGCGAGGGTGGTGGGGATGAGCGAGACCTCGAACCAGTCCCGGTTGCCGTCGGCGGCCGCTTCGTCGCCGCGCCCGAGCCCCGAGACGGTGAGGGAGACGCCGTCGACGGTGATCGAGCCCTTCTCCACCACGTAGCGCGCGATGGCGTCGGGCAGGGAGATCCGCACGACCTCCCAGTTCTCGGACGGGTCGCGGGAGAGCACGGTGCCGGTGCCGTCGACGTGCCCCTGCACGAGGTGACCGCCGAGGCGGCTGTTCAGCGCCGCCGCGCGCTCCAGATTGACCTTCGAGCCCGCCGCGAGCGCGCCGATGCTGGACCGGTCCAGGGTCTCGGCCATGACGTCGACGGTGAAGCTGTCGCCGTCGACCACCTCGACCACGGTCAGGCAGACACCGTTGACCGCGATCGAATCACCGTGGCCCGCATCGGAAGTCACCAGCGGGCCGCGGATCGTCAGCCGGGCGGCGTCGGCCAGCGGCTCGGAGGCCACGATCTCGCCCAGCTCCTCGACGATCCCTGTGAACATGCGTCTGACTCCCTCGTCGCGTTCGGTGCGTTCCCGTTGCGGAACAGCCCGGACCGGGCGGCTATTCCCGGGCCGCTCCTGATCATCGCTCAGCCTAATCCGGGGGTTCGGGGCCGGGCACCGACCCCTCGCCCGACCGCGCGAACGGACCCGGCGCCGCGCCCGGATCGGCGAACCGGGGAATGCACGAGCACGGATGCGCCCGGCGCCGACGGGCATGCGGATACGCCGCCGTCGATCAATCCGGCGGTATTCGTTCAATTCCTTTTCGGCGAACGCGTCGAGGAAATTCATCGGCGGCTCGTATCGTGCCCTTGTGCCCACTCCGGAAGGGGCCGAAACACGCTGATTCGAATACTTGCGCCGGACGGGTCATCGTCGCAGGATTGTTATGCAGCCGATTCCCGTTGTTCAACTCCTGAACAGCCCGGTCACGGCCCGCACCACCCGCGGCGGCGACGCGCGCGGGCGTTCGGCCCAGCGCAGTCCAACCACTCCAGGAAGTCAGGCGAACTGTGGGTCATTCCAGGTCCGACATCAACGGGGGTGCCGTGTGAGCACACTGCTCGATTCCACTCTCGAATTCCGCTGCGTGCGTTATCGGCGCGAATTCCAGCTACCGGCCGCCATCGATCCGGAATCGCGGCGCATCCTGCTGCACATCGGCGCGCACCACGGCGCGGTCACCATGCCGGGCGATCTGGGCGAGCGGGTCCTGGAGCGGCTGCGCCAGGCCGGGATCGCGGGGCCGGTCATCGCGCATCCGCGGGCCCGCCGCTGGACCTTCCTCACGGGGCCGAGCCGCCCCGAGCCCCTGGCCGCCATGGCCTCGGCCGAGCTGTTCCGCCTCTACACGACGGTGGCGTGCGCGGGCAGCCAGATCGTGCTGCCCTCCCCCGACGACGAGCGCACCGGGTACCGCACCTGGATCCAGGCGCCCGCCCGCACCGGGGACCGGCCGCCGGTCTCGGCGGTCGTCGAGGCCGCGCGCGAGCTGGGCGCCCCGCGGGTGCGCTCGCTGTGACCGCGCCGGGCCCGGTCGGTGTCCGGGCCCGACGGCGGCGTCAGCGCCAGACGGCGGCGGCCTGGTACCGCAGCTTGCGCACCGTCTCGCCCCGGTCGGCGGTGTTGTAGACCGCGGACCCGGCGACGAAGCAGTCGATGCCCGCCTCGGCGGCCTGCTCGATCGTGTCGGCGTTGATCCCGCCGTCGATCTCCACCACCAGCCGCAGTTCGCCCGCGTCGACCAGGCGGCGCACGATGCGCGCCTTCTCCAGCACGCCGGGGATGAACGACTGCCCGCCGAAACCGGGCTCCACGCTCATGACGAGCAGGGTGTCGAACTCGCGCAGGATCTCCAGGTAGGGCTCGATCGGGGTGTTCGGCTTCACCGAGAGACCGGCCTTGCCGCCCGCGGCGCGGATGTCGCGGGCCACGGCGATCGGGTCGTCGGTGGCCTCGGCGTGGAAGGTGACGTTGTAGGCGCCGGCCTCGGCGTAGCCGGGGGCCCAGCGGCCCGGGTCCTCGATCATCAGGTGGCAGTCCAGCGGGATGTCGGTGGCCTTCAGCAGGCTCTCGACGACCGGCAGGCCCAGGGTCAGGTTCGGCACGAAGTGGGCGTCCATGACGTCCACGTGCAGCCAGTCCGACCCTTCGACGGCGGCGGCCTCGTCGGCCAGGTGCGCGAAGTCGGCGGACAGGATGGACGGGGCGATCATCGGCTCGGCCGGGCGGGAGAAGCTGGGTGTCGACACAGCGCCAGAGTGTAGCGACAAACACTGATTGCCCCGCCGCGATGTGGGTAGCCTGTCTTGAGTGACGAACATTTCGGCGGAACAAGGGCTGATCGGGACCCCGGTGCAGATTCGTGTCGCGGCGTCGCTGACCCAGTTGCCCATCCTGCGGGGTCTGGCCGAAACCCTGGTCCTGCTCAGCGATTTCACCCTCGACGAGGTGGCCGACGTGCGGCTGGCGTTCGACGAGGTGTGCTCGACGCTGATCGGCCTCGCGCTGCCCGGCTCACACCTGACCTGCGAGTTCGCCGTGGGTGACGAGGAATTGGTCGTCGCGGTCGACGGTGTCGCGGCGGCGGCCGGTCTGCCCGACGAGCGCAGCTTCGGCTGGCACGTGCTGCGCACCCTCACCGACGAGGTCACCGCCGATCAGGACGGGTTCGACGCGAGGACATCCGGTTACCCGACGACCGTCCGCTTCCGCCGGGGCCGGGGGAAGGCGTAGTGCACGAGGAGAACACCACCGACGACCAGCCGTCGGTACCCGGCTACGACGACGTCGGCCTGCTGTTCGAACGATTATCGGCCACCGAACCCGGCACCGCCGCGCACGCGGCCGCCCGCGACGTCCTGATCAACCGCTGCATCCCCCTCGCCGACCACATCGCCCGCAAGTTCAGCGGCCGCGGCGAGCCGTTCGACGACCTGTCGCAGGTGGCCCGGGTGGGCCTGGTGCACGCCGTCGACCGGTTCGACATCAGCCGGGGCTCGAATTTCCTGTCCTTCGCGGTGCCCACGATCATGGGCGAGGTCCGCCGCTACTTCCGGGACAACACCTGGGCGATGCGCGTGCCCCGGCGGGTCAAGGAGACCCACCTGCGGATCGGCGCGGCGGTGGATTCGCTGTCGCAGCGGCTCGGCCGGGCGCCGACGGCCAAGGAGATCGCCGCCGAGCTCGAGGTCGACCCGGACGAGGTGACCCAGGCGGTCATCGCGGGCAACGCCTACGCCCCCTCCTCCATCGACGCCGCGACCGTGGGCCGCGACACCGACGCCTCGCTGCTGGACACCCTCGGCGAGGAGGAGTCGCAGTTCGACCGCGTCGAGGAGTACATCGCGGTCCGCCCGCTGCTGGCCGGCCTGCCCGAACGGGAGCGCCGCATCCTCACCATGCGCTTCTTCGAGTCGATGACCCAGACCCAGATCGCCAATCAGCTCGGCATCTCCCAGATGCACGTGTCGCGGATCCTGGCGAAAACCCTGGCGCGCCTGCGGGAACTGTCCGAGCGCGACTGATCGCTCAGCCGCGCTGCGCCCGCAGGCGCCGGGGGGCACGCAACCACCAGGCCGCCTCGACGAGCTCGGCGACCTGCGCGGGGTCGGCGCGGGCGAGGTCCACCAGGATGAACGGATGCCCGTCGTAGTGCGGGGTGGTGAAGTACGCCGGGTCGCCGGAGGCGAGCAGCGCCTGTTTCTCGGTGAGATCGCACAGCAGCGCGAGCCCGCCCTCGGCCTCCACGCGCAGGCGCGCGAACCCCTTGCCGCCGACCTTCAGCCCGGGGCTGCGCCACCAGGTGGCCTCCTCGACGCCGGGCAACCCGGCCGCCGCGGCCACCACCTGGTCCCATGTCATCGCCATGCCCCGATTCTGCGCCGCGGATCGGGGCACGGCTTGGACATTTGTCGCCTCAGCCCGCGGCCGGCTCGGTGAGGGGTTTGCGCAGCGCGGCCAGGAACATGGCGTCGGTGCCGTGGCGGTGCGGCCACAGCTGGGCGCCGGGCCCGTCGCCGAGGCCGGGGACCCCGGGCACGGACTCGCGGGTGTCGAGCTGTTCGGCGCCGGTGCGGCGCACCAGATCGGCGACCACCGCGACCGTCTCGGGCAGGTGCGGCGAGCAGGTCGAGTACAGCACGACACCGCCCGGGCGCACGAGATCCCATGCGGCGGTGAGCAGTTCGCGCTGCAGGACGACCAGGTCGGCGACGTCGGCCGGTGTGCGCCGCCAGCGGGCCTCGGGCCTGCGGCGCAGCGCGCCGAGCCCCGTGCAGGGCGCGTCGACCAGGATGCGGTCGTAGCCCGGTTCGAGGCCGCTGTCGCGGCCGTCGGCCACGTGCACGGTCACCGGCAGGTCGGCGGTGGCCCGGCGCACCAGGTCGGCGCGGTGTTCGGCCGGTTCGACGGCGTCGACGGTGAACCGGTCGATGGCGGCGAGCGCGCCGAGCAGGGCGGCCTTGCCGCCCGGGCCCGCGCACAGGTCGAGCCAGCGGCCGGTGTCCTCGCCGAGCAGCGGCGCGCGGGTCAGCGCGAGGGCGACCAGCTGGCTGCCCTCGTCCTGGACCGCGGCCATGCCCTCGCGGACCGGTTCGAGCTGCCCGGGATCGCCGCCGCCGTCGAGGTAGACCGCGTACGGCGACCAGCGCCCCTCCTCGCCCCCGGTGACCAGGGACAGCTCCTCGGCGGTGATGTCGCCGGGACGGGCGACCAGGTGCACGACCGGCCGTTCGTCGTCGGCCTCGAGCAGCTCGCCCAGCTCGCCGGCGTGGGCGCCGAGGGCGTCGGCGAAGGCCTGCGCGATCCAGGTCGGATGGGCGTATTCGAAAGCGAGGCGCGCGATCGGGTCCGCCGGCGCGAGACGACGCACCCATTCCTCGGCGTCGCGCTCGCCTGCCCGCCGCAGCACCGCGTTGACGAAACCGGCACGGCCCGCGCCGAATTCGGCCCGCGCGAGATCGACCGAGGTGTCCACGGCGGCGTGCGCGCCGGTGCGGGTCCGCAGCAGCTGGTAGACCCCGAGCCGCAGGATGTCCAGCAGCGGCCCGTCGATCTCCCCGACCGGACGCCCCGCGCACTCGGCGATCACGGCGTCGAGCTGGCCCTGCGAGCGGCTCGCGCCGTAGGCCAGCTCGGTCGCGAAGGCGGCGTCACGGCCGGTGATGCGCCGCTCCCGCAACAGCTTCGGCAACGTGAGGTTGGCGTAGGCGTCCCGCTCCCGCACGGCCCGCAGCACGTCGAGGGCGACCTCGCGCGCCGGGTCGACCGCCCGGTCCCGCGACCCGCCCGGCTCGGCGCCGCGCCCCGGGGAACGCTGCCCGCGCCGACCGCCCCGGTCGGCGCCGGAATCCCGGCCCCGCGCGCCGCGACGCCCGTCCGCCGGGCCCGTGCC
>NZ_BAGK01000142.1 GCF_000308795.1 Nocardia thailandica NBRC 100428
CCACAGCGGCGCCCCCTCGGCCGCCGCACCGGCCGCGGCGAGGGCGGCCGCGACGCTGTAGCCGGTGGCGGGATGGGTCAGGGCGCCCGCCGCGCCGAACCGGTCGCCGCCGGGCCTGCCGCCCTCGACCGGGAACCGCACCCGCTCGACCGGCTCGGCGCCCGAGAGCGCGATCCCGCGCGCCCGCAGGCGGGTGTGCAGGCGGTCGCGCAGGACGTCGAGCCCGAGGGCGGGCCTGCCCGCCAGGCAGGTCTCCTCGAGCAGGGCCCGTTCCCCGTCCAGCGGCACCGCGTACAAGAAGGACGGCGGGTCGTCGGTCGCGGCGCCGTTGTCGGCGTGCCAGTCCATGAACAGCGGTCCGCCCGCCCGCGCGAGGTCGCCGAGGGCGGTGACCACGCCGTAGGCGGTCTGCTCGGCCCGCCCGGGTGCGCGTCCCAGGCCGCGCGCGTCGACGACCCGCGCCGCGGCGAGCACGGCGCCCGCGGCGGTGCGCACGGTCCCGGCGGCGTGATCGACGGCGAGTACCCGGTCCGCGAGCACCCGCGCGCCCTCCAGGGTCAGGCATGTGTGCAGCGCGGTGGTGTCCAGGACGCCGTAGTCCCGCTCGATCCGGTGCTCGCCGAGGGCCCGGGCGCGCGGCCGGGACACGGTGGCGACGACGGACGGATCCACCCACGCGGGCAGTTCGTCGCGCCAGACCGCGTAGGTGGCCTGCCAGGGCCGTTCCGGCCTCGGATCGATCGCGATCACCGACAGGCCGCGGGCCAGGGCCCGATGGGCCACCGCCCGCCCGGCCGGCCCCAGTCCACACACGATCAGATCAACCACCCCCCGATTGGATCAGCCCGGCCGCCACACCCGGCGCACGGCCCGCCGCGCGGGGCGAAGATCACGGCGCGGAGAACGCGGCCCGAAACGCGGCCGAAAATGACACGCGTGTCGTTTCGCGGCGAATTTCCGCGCGGTGCAGGAATTCTCGCGGACGCGGGCGGGAACACGTCTCGGCGGGCCGGTGAATTCCGGCCGGAAAACCAGCACGCGCCGATCACGAGCGCGTGGCGTTTCGGTGCCGTCCGCTCGCCGCGGCGCGATATTTCCTCCATGATGGAGCCATGAGATCGATCTGGAAGGGCTCGATCGCATTCGGGCTGGTCAACGTCCCGGTCAAGGTGTACACCGCGACCGAGGACCACGACATCCGGTTCCACCAGGTCCACGCCGCCGACGGCGGCCGGATCAAATACGACCGTGTCTGCACCGTCTGCGGGAAATCCGTCCAGTACGCCGACATCGACAAGGCGTATATCGCCCCCGACGGCGAACAGGTCGTGCTGACCGACGCCGATTTCGCCAAACTGCCCGCGGCCGAGAAACACGAGATACCGGTCCTGGAATTCGTGCCCTCGGAACAGATCGACCCCATCCTGTTCGACAAGAGCTATTACCTGGAACCGGATTCGGCGACGCCGAAGGCGTACGTGCTCCTGGCCGCCACGCTGGAACGCATCGACAAGACCGCGCTGGTGCATTTCACCCTGCGGCAGAAGACCCGCCTCGCCGCGCTGCGCGTCCACGACGGCGTGCTGTTGTTGCAGACCCTGCTGTGGCCGGACGAGGTGCGCGCCGTCGACTTCACCTCCCTCGACGACGTCAGCGCGCCTCGGCCGCAGGAACTGAAGATGGCCGAGACCCTGGTCGAGTCCATGTCCGGCGACTTCGACCCGTCCGAGTACACCGACGAATACCAGATCGAGCTGCAGAAACTCCTCGACGACGCGATCGCCCGCGGCGAGGGCCGGGTCGACACCGGCGCGACCGCCGAATCCGCCGAGGCGCCCGACGCCGAGGTGGTCGACCTGGTGGCCGCCCTGCAGCGCAGCCTGGAGGCGAGCGGCCGCCGCGACGCCGGGGAGAAACCGGCGAAGAAGGCGCCGGCGAAGAAGACCGCGAAGAAGGCCGCGGCGAAGAAGGCGCCCGCCAAGAAGGCCACCGCCAGGACCGCCACACGCAAGGGCGCGTGACGGTGGGCGGGGCGCCCGGCCTGGCACACTGGCCGACATGGACCCCGTGATCGCCGTCGTGCCGATGGGTCTGGGACACCTGCGCCAAGTCCTCGACCTCGGGCACCAGGTCTTCGACACCACCCTCAAGCCCTACACGTCGTGGTCGCTGACCGCGGTCGTCGAGCACCTGGACGGTCCCGACAATGCCTGCTGGGTGGCGCTGGACTCCGACCGGGTGGTCGGGTTCGTGCTCGGCTCGATGGAGTTCGAGCACCGCGACGACTGGGCCTACCTGGAGTGGATCGCGGTCGCCCCCGACATGCAGGGCCACGGCATCGCCAAGCGGCTGGTCGACGTGTGCTCGGAGGCGCTGTTCGCCCGGGGCGCCCGGCACATCGTCACCGACGTCGAGGACACCAACAGCGCCTCGGCCTCGCTCATGCGCTCCACCGGGTTCACCCCCGCGGCGCAGGTCACGCTGTTCGTGCGGGCGAATCCCGATGCCGCCGAGGACGACACCGAACAGGCCCGGCCGCCGATGCCCGCCGCGACCAAACGCGACCTGGTGCGCCGCGGCAGGCTGGCCGTCGACCGCCCGCAGCGCTGAGCACCGGTCACCTGCGGAAACCGGCCTCGAGTTCCGCCAGCGTGGCCCGCAGGTCGGCGGCGTCGTTGGTCGTGAAGATGCCCTCGTACCCCTTCTCCGCGCGGATGGCGGCCTCGACCTCCGGATCGTGGTAGATCCGCGCCAGCTTCAGGTAGGTCGGGTTGTCCTTGTCCGCGGCGCGGGCGGCGAAGACGTTGATGTACTGCTTCAGTTCCGGACGCGACGGATCGTCGGTCAGGATGACCTCGTTCTTCGTCAGCCCGGCGGGGCCCGGCGAAGGTGTCGTCGACGAAGGCCGCGGCGACGCTGTCGAGGGACTGCGCGGTCAGGGTGGGTTCGATGGTGGTCAGCTTCACCTTCGAGGCGGCCGGGTCGATCTGCTCGATCCCGGTGTCCCAGCCGGCCTGCCCCCCGCCCTTGACGGTGATCAGCCCCGCCGCGGCCAGCGCGAGCAGCGGGCGCACCTGCTGCGCCGGATTGTTGCTGAGGGTGATCTCGGCGCCCTGCGGCAGCTCGGCGACCGTGCGGAACTTCTTGGAGTAGAGGGTGAGCGGGAAGATCTCCGTGGCGCCGATCGGGGGCAGGGTGTCGTGGTTGGCGACGTTGTAGTTGGCCAGGTAGCGCAGATGCTGGAACTTGTTGAGGTCCACCTGCTTCTGCGCCAGCGCCGGATTCGGCTGTTTGTAATCACTGAAATTGACGAATTCCACCGTGATCCCCTGCTCGGCGGCCTTACGCTGGTAGACGTTCCAGTGCGGCAGCGCGATGTCGTTCACCCCGATCCGCACGACGTCGGCGGGCCGGTCCTGCCCGCACGACACCACCCCCAGGGCGAGGACGACGAGAACGGGCAGCGTCAGCACACGGCGGAGAACTCGCATTCCCGGCAAACTAGACGATTGTCCAGAAGTTGCCCATCCTTTCGCTCGTCTCGAGCGCAACCCTTGTTGCGTGCCCCGGCCCACGGCTTGGATCGACGGGTTCGAAGATCCATGCGCAATCACGGGAGTTGACGTGAAATTCAAACGGGCACTGGCGATCCCGGTCCTGGCGGCGACCGCGGCCCTGACCCTGACCGCCTGCGGTTCCGACGACGACTCCGCTTCTGGCACCGTCGTGAAGATCGGCACGACCGACAAGGACTCGTCCTGGGACGTGTTCGAGCGCAAGGCCGAAGAGCAGGGCATCACGCTGAAGGTCACGAACTTCACCGACTACAAGGCGCCCAACCTCGCGCTGGCGCAGAAGCAGATCGACGTGAATCTGTTCCAGCACCTGCAGTTCCTCGGTTCCTACAATGTCGCCAACAACGACACGCTGACCCCGATCGGCGCCACCTACATCGTGCCGCTCGGCCTGTACTCCAGGAAGCACAAGTCGCTGGCCGACATCCCGGCCGGCGGCGAGGTCACCGTGCCGAACGACCCGACCAACCAGGCCCGCGCGCTCTTCGTGCTGCAGGCGGCCGGGCTCGTCAAGCTCAACGGTGACGCGAAGCAGCCCTCCCCCGCCGACATCGACAAGGCGGCCTCCAAGGTGAAGGTGACCCCCGTCGACGCCGCGCAGACCGCGCTGTCGCTGGCCTCGGTGGACGGCGCCGTCATCAACAACACCTTCCTCGAGCGCTCCGGCATCGACCCGCAGTCCGCGCTCTACAAGGACGACCCGAGGAATCCGTCGGCCGAGCCCTACATCAACGCGCTGGTGACCCGCGCCGAGTCCAAGAACGATCCGACGCTGCTGAAGCTGGTGCAGATCTACCACGATCCCGAGGTCGAGGCCGCGCACGCCCAGGTCACCAAGAACACCGCGGTGTCGGTGACCCGCTCGGGCCCGGAGCTCGAGGCGATCCTGGCGCGGGTGCAGCAGGGCATCCGCGACGGCGGCAAGTGACCGCCGCGGTCGAGTTCCGTTCGGTCACCAAGGTCTTCGGCAGCGGCGCGGACCGGCATGTCGCGCTCGACGGCATCGACCTGCGGATCGAGGCAGGCGAGATCTTCGGCGTCATCGGCTATTCCGGGGCGGGAAAGTCGACGCTGGTGCGGCTGATCAACGCCCTCGAGCGGCCGACGTCGGGCACGATCGAGATCGCGGGCACGCCCATCACGGGCGTGCCCGAGTCCCGCGCCCGCGAGCTCCGTCGCGACATCGGCATGGTGTTCCAGCAGTTCAACCTGTTCACCTCGCGCACGGTCTCGGGCAACATCGAATACCCGCTGAAGGTGGCGGGCTGGAAACGCGCCGAGCGCAAGGCGCGGGTGGCCGAGCTGCTCGACTTCGTCGGGCTCACCGACAAGGCCCGCCACTACCCCGACCAGCTCTCCGGCGGACAGAAGCAGCGCGTCGGGATCGCCCGCGCGCTGGCGACCTCGCCGTCGCTGCTGCTGGCCGACGAGTCGACCTCGGCGCTGGACCCCGAGACCACCGGCGAGGTGCTGCGCCTGCTGCGCAAGATCAACACCGAGCTCGGGGTCACCATCGTGGTGATCACCCACGAGATGGACGTCATCCGCGCGGTCGCCGACCGGGTGGCGGTGCTCGCCGAGGGCCGGATCGTGGAACTGGCGGCCACCTTCGACGTGTTCGCCGCGCCGGTGGCCGCGCCGACCAAGTCGTTCGTGGCGACCGTGCTGCACAACCGCCCCGACGACGGCGAGCTGGCGCGCCTGCGCGAGCTGCACGGCGGCCGCCTCGTCACCGTGGACGTGGACGACGAGCACGGCGTCGGCGCGGCCCTGACCACGGCCGCGCGGGCCGGGGTCGACTTCGAGATCGTCTACGGCGGCGTGTCGACCCTGCAGGACAGGACCTTCGGCAGCGTCACCCTGTCCCTGCGCGGCCCCGACGCCGCGGTCGAGCGGGTGGCGGCCGAACTGGAACGACGGAAGCGGGTCTCGTGAAACAGGATTGGGCGGACCTGCGGCCGGTGCTCGTCGAGGCCATCGGCACGACGCTGTACCTGGTCGCGGTCACCTTCGTCGTGGCGGGCGTGATCGGGCTGGCCCTCGGCACCGCCCTCTACACCACCCGCAGGGGCGGGCTGCTGGCCAACGCGCCGGTCAATCTGGTGCTCAACGTGCTGGTCAACATCGTGCGGCCCATCCCGTTCATCATCCTGCTCGCCGCCCTCGGCCCTGTGACCCTCGAGGTGGTCGGCACGACCATCGGCACCGAGGCGGCGGCGTTCGTCATGATCGTGGCCGCCTCCTTCGCCATCGCGCGCATCGTGGAACAGAACCTGGTGACGGTGGACCCGGGGGTCATCGAGGCCGCGCGGGCGTGCGGCGCGAGCCCGCTGCGGATCATCACGACCCTGCTGATCCCGGAGGCGCTCGGCCCGCTGATCCTGGGCTACACCTTCGTGGTGATCGGCATCGTGGACATGTCGGCCATGGCGGGCACCGTGGGCGGCGGCGGCCTCGGCGACTTCGCCATCTCCTACGGCTATCAGCGCTTCGACTGGCGGGTCACGCTGGTCGCGGTGGTGCTCATCGTCATCGGCGTCCAGGTCATCCAGTTCGCGGGCAACCTGCTGGCCCGCAAGGTGCTGCGCCGCTGAGCCGCTCGGCGGGCCCCGCCACCACGGCGGGACCGCCGCTCGGGCCGCGGTCTCCTGGCGGCCCGCATCGGATCACATCGGGATGCACACCGAGCCGAAGAAGCAGACCTCGGTCTCCTCCCCCGCGGCGGGGACGACGACCTTCGCCGGCTGGGCGGTGGCCTGGTCGGCGGGCAGGCGGGCCGAGGTGCCCCAGAACTTCTCCTCGTCGCCGGTGCCGGACAGGCAGGTCCAGTACACGCGGTAGGTGCCCGCCTCCGGGGTGAACTCCAGGGTCTCGGTGCCGCCGGCGGCGACCTCCTGCGAGCGCTGATAGAAGTCGCCCATCGGCTCGTCCCAGCCGATCTCGGGCTTCTTCGGGTCGAGGAACCCCTCGACCGTGCAGGAGATGTTCTGCGCGGTGTCGTTGGTCAGGGTGACCACGACGTTGCCGCCCGACACCGTGGACGCGGCGGTCACCTCGGCGGGCGCGGCCACGGCGGGCCCGGCCAGGACCAGGCCGCCCGCGGCCAGGGCCGCCCCGAGCACGCTCATCGTCTTCCTCGTCCCGACCATCACGCGACCCTCCTGAAGAGCGAACACCGATCTGACGGATCCCACCCCGGCGAGGCCACCGCTCGCCCGGGGGCACAGCACGCGCACGACGCCGAAGTGGCCCCTAGACGGTACACCCGCGACGGCCGCGCACCGGGTAATCACGGGCTCGTGCCGTCGCCTCAGCCCGCCAGGCGCTCGCGTTCGGTCTGCCGGAACGAGCGCGCGATGAGCGCCGAGCGCAGGTACCACAGGCCCGAGGGCTGGGTCGGATCCAGGCCGGTGAGGTAGCCGATGCGCTTGAGCCGGTAGTCCACGGTGTTGGTGTGCACGTGCAGCAGTCGCGCGGTGCGCTGCCGGTTGAGGTTGTTGCCGATGTGCACCTGCAGGGTCTCGCGCAGCTCCGGGTGGTCGTCGAGCGGATCGAGCAGCTTGCCCAGGCTCTCCCGGCCGGGACCGGGCCGGGTGAGCTGGTACTCCAGCACCAGGTCGGTGAACCGGTAGAGACCGGGCTCGCTGCCGAGCCGATGGACCATGTCCAGCAGTTCGTGCGCCTGGTCGGCCGCGGTCGGCACCTCCGCGGTCGTCGCGGTCACCAGGGTGGCCGTGACGGGCACCTGGGCGGCGTGCCCGAGCCGGGCGACCAGCGCCTCGACGTCGACCGGCGCGGCGCCCTCGACCTCGGGCAGCAGCACGGTGCCGCCGTCCACCGACAGCAGCGAGAGCACCCGGGGCCCGCGGTGCACCGCCAGCGCGCCCTGGATGCGGCGCAGCTTCCTCCGCGCCACGATCTGCCCGTCGACCTGCGGGTTGGACTCGTCCGGATGGGGCGGGAACGACAGCGCGAGCACCGTGTAGGACCCCGCGATCTCGATACCGCACTCCCGGGCCATCGTGGAGGTGGCGTGCCCGCCGAGCAGCGCGGAGGTGAGCGTGTGCACCGCCGTGTGATGTTCGGCGACGACCGCCTTGTGTTCGCGCACATAGGCTTTGGCGACCGTGGAGTTCATCAGGTCGAGGATCTCGAGCACCATCTGCACGCCGTCGACGAGGCTGTCGTGGTCGGTGGTGGCGGCGCGGTCGGTGACCAGCGCCATGCCGATCTTGAAGCCCTCGTGGATGGAGTGCAGGATCGTGTCGATCGGCACGCCCTCCCTGGCCCAGCCCGCCGCGGCCGCGCTCAGCCGCTCGACCTTGACCGGCATCTCCCGGCCGTCGAGCATGCTGACCGCCACTTCCAGGCAGAGTTTGGTGACCGCGGTGATGTCGCCCGCGATCGCGTCCCCCGGTAGGGTCCCGCACGGGGCCACGCTGCTCACGAAGTGCCCGACCAGCTGCTTGGACAGCGCGCGCACGTCACGAAGCGGGGTCGACATGGGCTGCCCGGACAGTTGCAGTCCGGTACTCGCGTCGGCCTGGATCGTCATCGGTCCTCCTCTCCGCAGGGGGCCGCACCAGTGCCACACCACTGTGTCGGACCCCACTCCGGTTGTTCGTGATCACAGACTAGGGTGAGCGAGCACTCACCTTCTACTCCCGTTTCCGAACCCCGTGCCGATCCCCGAAAAGCCGCCGTGAGCTGCGGTTTTCATGCATTCCACAAGATGGTCAACAGACCGATTCGCATGTTTTCCGGCGAGTGCTCACTTTTCGCGCTCGTCACGCAATCCGCCGAGCGCCTCGCCCAGTTCGCCGTCCCCGGGGCGCCGGAACCACCACCAGCCGCGGTCGTCGACATCGAAACCGGCCGCGACCGGGACGACCCGGGCCGTGTCGGGCACCGTGCAGGCGCGATAGCGCTCGTCCACCGGGCCGGTGAGTTCGGCCATGCGTTCGCGCAGCACGACCGGGAGCAGGCGCAGCGCGGCCTGGAGATGGTCGCGGACGGTGAGCGCGGCGACGAAATCGTAGGCGGTCCACGGGGATTCGCCGTCGACGTCGCCGCGGGCGCGTTCCAGTTCCCCGACGTGCGCGTCCCAGGCGGCGGCGATGCTCAGCGCGTGGTCGTCGCCGCCGGGCAGCGTGCGACGTTCGATCGCCCGGATCTCCTCGTCGTCCAGCGCCGCGCGTACGGCACCGTGGAAATCGCCCATCGACACCCCCTCACCCGGCAACACGTCCCGGCCGAAAACTAGCACAGCCGGCGCGGCGGCCGGGAACACGCGAAGGGCCCGGCCCCCTGGGGAGCCGGGCCCGATCGTCACCGATCAGCGGGCGTTGGCCGTGCAGACCGTCTTCAGCACCTCGGCGTTGCTGAGCTGCGCGGAACCGAAGTTCGCCAGCTGCGCCGTCGGGGTGATCTGGGACAGGCGCTGGTAGGCGGTGCGCTCGGAGTCGGCGGCGTTGGCGCCGGAGGCGGCGGCCCAGCCGTCGTCGCTGGCGACCAGGGTGCCGCAGCCGTTGGCCCAGGAGACCATGATCGAGCAGTCGGCCACGCCGCACAGCTCGAGGGCACGCCCCTCGGCCTCCTCCCGGCTGGCCGCGTCGACCACGGTGGCGTAGACGAGATCGCCGCCGCTGAGCGCGATGGCGCCGTGCAGGCCCGCCGCGTTCGCGGTGCCCGCGCCGAACAGCGAACCGGCGGCGAGGCCGAGGCCCGCCACCGCGAGACCGGCCTTGCTCATGAGCTTCATCGAGATTTCCCTTTGTGAACATTTCCAGACGTGAACGCCGGAATCATGGCGGACGGCGACCGTGTCAGTCCAGCGGAATCCGGATGAAACCGGCGCGCGCGCCCGGTTTCCCCAGCACCGGCCCGAACGGAGGGTCGGCGTCGTCTCATCGGAAAGCCCTTGCTATGACCGATTCTCGCCAGCGGACGCTCACCACGGGCCGATGACGTGTGCGAGCAGCGCGAGCGCCCAGGCACCCGCCAGGGCGAGGGGCACACCGGCCGCGACGGACAGCAGATAGCTACGCCGGGGCCGCGTCCCGTAGCGCCCCGACAACGCCCAGCCGAGCCCGATTCCCAGGGCGGCCAGCAGGAATCCCCCGCCGAGCACCAGATAGAAGAGGCTGGCGAAACCCGCCGCCCAGATCTCGTCGATCCCCCGCGCGTACCCGTCGAGCGGGATCGGGAAGCGATACACCGCCGCGGTGAACGCGGCCGCGAACGGCGCCGCGAGGACCGCCGCGAATCCACACAGGAGCGCGCTGGTCAGCCGGACCCCGCCGGGTATCTCGCTCATGATCCGATCATCTCCCACCCGGGGACACCCCGTCGAACGCCGAAGGCCGCACGCCGCACGCCGCCGTCGACGGGGCACGAAAAAACCCGGACCCCTACGGGATCCGGGATTCTCTCGTCGCGCGGGCGAGCTACACCGTGAAGCCGAGGGCGCGCAGCTGCTCGCGGCCGTCCTCGGTGATCTTGTCCGGGCCCCACGGGGGCATCCAGACCCAGTTGATCTTCAGGTCCTCGACCAGACCGCTGCGCACCAGCGCGTTGCGGGACTGGTCCTCGATGACGTCGGTCAGCGGGCAGGCCGCCGAGGTCAGGGTCATGTCGAGGGTGGCGACGTTGTCCGCGTCCACCTGCATGCCGTAGACCAGGCCGAGGTCGACGACGTTGATGCCGAGCTCGGGGTCGACCACGTCGCGCATGGCCTCCTCGAGGTCCTCGAGGTGCTTGAGCTGCTCGGCGGTCAGCTCCACCTCGACGGCGGGTTCGGCCGCGGGCGCGGGCGTCTCGGTCACCGGGTTCTCACTCATCAGGCTTCCCCATTCCCCATCGCGGGCTTGGTCTGTTCGGCACCGGCGATCTGCACGACGGCGTCCTTGAACGCCATCCAGCCCAGCAGCGCGCACTTCACACGCGCCGGGTACTTGGCGACACCGGCCAGGGCGATCCCGTCGCCGATCACGTCCTCGTCGCCCTCGACGGTGCCCCGGCTGGAGATCATCTCGCTGTAGGAGTCGACCACCTTCAGGGCCTCGGGCACCGAGAGGCCGATCACCTGATCGGTGAGGATCGAGGTGGCGGCCTGGGAGATCGAGCAGCCCTGGCCGTCGTAGGACACGTCGGCGACGTCGCCGCCGCCGTCGATGTGCACGCGCAGGGTGACCTCGTCACCGCAGGTCGGATTGACGTGGTGCACCTCGGCGCCGAAGGGCTCGCGCAGCCCGCGGTGGTGCGGGTGCTTGTAGTGGTCCAGGATCACTTCCTGGTACATCTGCTCCATACGCATGGTCTAGGCAACTCCGAAGAAGGTCTGGGCCTTCCGCACGGCCTCCACCAGCGCGGCGACCTCGTCGAGGGTGTTGTAGACGGCGAACGAGGCGCGCGCGGTCGCGGCGACGCCGAAGCGGCGGTGCAGCGGCCAGGCGCAGTGGTGGCCGACGCGGATCGCGACACCCTGGTCGTCGAGGATCTGGCCCACGTCGTGGGCGTGGATCCCGTCGACGACGAACGCCACCGCGCCACCGCGGTCGATGTTCTCGACCGGGCCGACGATGCGCACGCCGTCGATGGCGCTCAGCCCGTCGATAGCGGCCTGGACGAGGGTGTGCTCGTGGGCGGCGACCGCGTCCATGCCGATGCGCTCGAGATAGCGCACGGCGGCGCCCAGCCCGACGACCTGCGAGGTCATCGGCACCCCCGCCTCGAACCGCTGCGGCGGCGGGGCGTAGGTGGAGTGGTCCATGAACACGGTCTCGATCATGGAACCGCCGGTGATGAACGGCGGGGTGTCGGCCAGCAGCGCCCGCTTGCCGTAGAGCACGCCGACGCCGGACGGGCCGAGCATCTTGTGCCCGGAGAACGCGGCGAAGTCGACGTCGAGCGCGTGGAAGTCGACCGGCATGTGCGGCACCGACTGGCAGGCATCGAGCACGACCAGCGCGCCCACTTCCCGTGCGCGGCGGACCAGTTCGGCCACCGGCGCCACCGCGCCGGTCACATTGGACTGGTGGGTGAACGCGACGACCTTGACCGCGGGGGTCAGCTCCAGCGACGCGAGATCGATGCGCCCGTCGTCGGTCACGCCGTACCACTTCAGGGTGGCACCGGTGCGCCGCGCCAGCTCCTGCCAGGGCACCAGGTTGGCGTGGTGTTCGAGCTCGGTGACGACGATCTCGTCACCGGGACCGACCCGGTACGGGAAACGGTCGTCGCCGAACGCGTTGGTGACCAGGTTCAGCGACTCGGTCGCGTTCTTCGTGAACACGATCTCGTCGACGTCGGCACCCACGAAGCGGGCGATGTCGGCCCGGGCGCCCTCGTAGGCGTCGGTGGCCTCCTCGGCCAGCTGGTGGGCGCCGCGGTGCACCGCCGAGTTGCGGGTCACCAGGAACTCGCGCTCGGCGTCGAGCACCTCGACGGGCCGCTGCGAGGTCGCGCCGGAATCCAGGTACACCAGCGGCTTCCCGTCCCGGACCGTGCGGTTCAGGATCGGGAAGTCGGCCCGGATCCGGGCCACGTCGACGGTGCGGACCGGCTTCTGCTCGTCGAGCGGCACTGCGGTCATGTCAGGCTCCTGTGGCGGCAGACTGGGTGAAGCGGACGTAGCCGTTGGTCTCGAGCTCGTCGGCCAGCTCGGGGCCGCCCTCCTCGACGATGCGGCCGCCCACGAACACGTGCACGAAGTCCGGCTTGATGTAGCGCAGGATGCGGGTGTAGTGGGTGATCAGCAGGATGCCGCCGTTCTCCCGCTCCTGGTAGGTGTTGACGCCCTCGGAGACCACGCGCAGCGCGTCGACGTCCAGGCCGGAGTCGGTCTCGTCGAGCACGGCGATCTTCGGCTTGAGCAGGCTCAGCTGCAGCACCTCGTGCCGCTTCTTCTCGCCACCGGAGAAGCCCTCGTTGACGCTGCGCTCGGCGAAGGCCGGGTCGATGTCGAGCTCGTTCATCGACTCCTTGACCTCCTTCACCCAGGTCCGCAGCTTGGGGGCCTCGCCACGGATGGCGGTGGCGGCGGTGCGCAGGAAGTTCGACATCGAGACGCCGGGGACCTCGACCGGGTACTGCATGGCCAGGAACAGGCCGGCGCGGGCGCGCTCGTCGACCGACATCTCCAGCACGTCCTCGCCGTCGAGGGTGATGGTGCCCTGGGTGACGGTGTACTTCGGGTGCCCGGCGATCACGTAGGACAGGGTCGACTTGCCCGAGCCGTTGGGGCCCATGATCGCGTGCGTCTCGCCCGAGCGCACGGTCAGGTTCACGCCGTTGAGGATCTTCTTCGACTCCCCGTCGGGGGTCGTGATCTCGGCGTGCAGGTCCTTGATTTCCAGGGTGGTCATCGGATGTCGTATTCCTTTGCGGGGTGGATTCTGGAGGTGTCAGGCGCCGATGGCGGCGAGCTCGGCCTCGATGGCCGCCTCGAGCCGCTCCCGGACCTCGGGGACCGCGATCTTCTGGATGATCTCGTGGAAGAAGCCGCGCACCACGAGGCGGCGGGCGACGTCCTCCGGGATGCCGCGAGCGCGCAGGTAGAACAGCTGCTCGTCGTCGAACCGGCCGGTGGCGCTGGCGTGACCCGCGCCGGCGATCTCGCCGGTCTCGATCTCCAGGTTCGGCACCGAGTCGGCGCGGGCGCCGTCGGTGAGCACCAGGTTGCGGTTGGCCTCGTAGGTGTCGGTGCCCTCGGCGGCCGCGCGGATGAGCACGTCACCGACCCACACCGTGCGGGCATCGCCCTTCGGCGAGGACGGATCGCCCTGCAGCGCGCCCTTGTACAGCACGTTGGACTTGCAGTGGGGCACCGCGTGGTCGACCAGCAGGCGCTGCTCGAAGTGCTGGCCCGCGTCGGCGAAGTAGAGGCCGAGCAGCTCCGCGTCGCCACCGGGGCCCGCGTAGCGGACGGTGCCGGTCAGGCGGACCAGGTCACCGCCGAGGGTGACCGCGGTGTGGCGCAGCACGGCGTCCCGGCCGAGCAGCGCGTGGTGCGCGGTGGCGTGGACGGCGTCGTCGGCCCAGTCCTGCACCGCGACCACGGTCAGTCTGGCCGAGTCGCCGAGCACGAATTCCACGTTCTCGGCGTAGGTTCCGCTGCCGCGCTGATCCAGCACGACGGTCGCGGCGGCGAAGTTCGCCAGGCGGATCTGCAGGTGACCGTAGGCGGTCTTCCCCTCGCCCGGGCCCGTCACGGTGACGGTGACCGGCTCGGCGACCTCGACCTCGGTGGCCACCGAGACCACGGTCGCGGTCTCGAAACCGGAGTACGCCTGGGCGGCGACCCGGTCGGTGGGGGTACCGGCCCGGCCGAGCCGGGCGTCGTCGCGGCCGACGGTCTCCACGGTCACGCCCGCGACCGGGGTGACCGCCACCGTGGCGGCGCCGTCACGGACGGCGGAACCGTCGTGCAGGCCGCGCAGACGACGCAGCGGGGTGAACCGCCACGCCTCGTCGCGGCCCGACGGCACCTCGAAGGCGTCGACGTCGAACGAGGCGAACACCTCGCCCTTGTTGACAGCGGGCACACGGGACTCGGCGGCCGCAGCGATGTTCGCCTCCGGCGGCGTGGCAACGTTCTCGACGGCCATCAGCCGACGGCTCCTTCCATCTGCAGTTCGATCAGGCGGTTGAGTTCCAGGGCGTACTCCATGGGGAGTTCCTTGGCGATCGGCTCCACGAAGCCGCGCACCACCATGGCCATGGCCTCGTCCTCGGTCAGGCCGCGGCTCATCAGGTAGAACAGCTGGTCCTCGGAGACCTTGGAGACCGTGGCCTCGTGGCCCATGGTCACGTCGTCCTCGCGGATGTCGACGTAGGGGTAGGTGTCGGAGCGGCTGATGGTGTCGACCAGCAGCGCGTCGCACTTCACCGTCGACTTCGAGCCGTGGGCACCCTTGTTGACCTGGACCAGGCCGCGGTAGGACGCGCGGCCGCCACCGCGCGCCACCGACTTGGAGACGATGGTCGAGGAGGTGTGCGGCGCCAGGTGCAGCATCTTGGCGCCGGTGTCCTGGTGCTGGCCTTCGCCGGCGAACGCGACCGAGAGCACCTCGCCCTTGGCGTGCTCGCCGGTCATCCACACGGCCGGGTACTTCATGGTGACCTTGGACCCGATGTTGCCGTCGATCCACTCCATGGTCGCGCCCGCCTCGCACTTGGCGCGCTTGGTGACCAGGTTGTAGACGTTGTTCGACCAGTTCTGGATCGTGGTGTAGCGGCAGCGGCCGCCCTTCTTGACGATGATCTCCACGACGGCCGAGTGCAGGGAGTCGGACTTGTAGATCGGCGCGGTGCAGCCCTCGACGTAGTGCACGTAGGCGCCCTCGTCGACGATGATCAGGGTGCGCTCGAACTGGCCCATGTTCTCGGTGTTGATCCGGAAGTAGGCCTGCAGCGGGATGTCGACGTGCACGCCCGGCGGCACGTAGATGAACGAGCCGCCCGACCACACGGCGGTGTTGAGCGCGGAGAACTTGTTGTCACCGGCGGGGATGACGCTGCCGAAGTACTTCTCGAAGATCTCCGGGTGCTCCTTGAGGCCGGTGTCGGTGTCGAGGAAGATCACGCCCTGTGCCTCGAGGTCCTCGCGGATCGAGTGGTAGACGACCTCGGACTCGTACTGCGCGGCGACACCGGCGACCAGGCGCTGCTTCTCCGCCTCCGGGATACCCAGCTTGTCGTAGGTGTTCTTGATGTCCTCGGGCAGGTCTTCCCAGCTCTCGGCCTGCTTCTCCGAGGTGCGCACGAAGTACTTGATGTTGTCGAAGTCGATGCCGTCGAGGTTGGAACCCCAGTTCGGCATGGGCTTGCGGTCGAAGATGCGCAGGGCCTTGAGCCGCTGCTCGAGCATCCACTCCGATTCGCTCTTCTTCTCGGAGATGTCGCGCACGACGGCCTCCGACAGGCCGCGCTGCGCCGCGGCGCCCGCGACGTCGGAGTCGGCCCAGCCGTATCCGTACTTACCCAGGGACGCGATGGTCTCTTCCTGGGTCAATGTCTGGGTCGGCGGGACCATTTCGGAGGTCGTCATTCGGCACTCCTTCCGGAGTCGTTCGATCGAGCCGTCGCGGGCTGTGCGGCGGCGGGCGGGGGTACGAGGGTGAGGGGCACGTGGGTGGTGCAGGCGCAATCACCGTTGGCGATGGTCGCAAGCCGCTGGACGTGGGTGCCGAGCAGGTCCCGGAACGCCTCGAGTTCGGCCTCGCACAGCTGCGGGAACTCCTCGGCGACGTGCGCGACCGGGCAGTGGTGCTGGCAGATCTGCACGCCGGTCCCGACCTTGCGGGTGGTCGCGGCGAACCCGGCGTCGGAGAACGCGTCGGCGATCTCGCCGACCTTGGCCTCCAGCGCGGGCGCGGTGTGCTCGGCGACCGGGGTGATCTCCCCGATCACGGTGCGGGCGCGCGTGCGGGCGAACTCGCTGACCGCCTGGTCGCCGCCGATCTCGCGCAGCTGCCGGATGGCGGCACCGGCCAGATCGTCGTAGGCGTGGCCCAGCTGACCACGGCCCGCCGCGGTGAGCTGGTATTGCTTGGCCGGACGTCCGCGCCCCTTCTGCTGCCAGGGCGCGGAGCGGGCGGCCCGCGCCTGACCCGCGTCGATCAGGGCGTCGAGATGCCTGCGGACCCCGGCGGGGGCGAGGCCGAGCTGGGCGCTGATCGCGGTGGCGGTGATCGGGCCCTCCTCGAGGAGCAGCTGGACGATCGCGGCCCGGGTGTGACCCTCCTGCGTGGGCTGGGCAGCCGACGCGGCGGCGCCGGCCCTGCGGCCGGTCCCGTCGTTCTCGTTCGGCAAACCCACGGTTTTCACAACATCAGTGTGGCGGAATTACTTCCCGAAATCTAATAAGGGTCCCCTTGGCAAGGGTGCCCTGACCTGCGGCGTCGTCGGCGCGATGCCGCGGAGCCCCCGGAAAAGCCCAGGTGCCGCGGCGGGGGCCGTGGCGCATTCGCGCTCCCGGCGTGACCCATCGCACACGCCGCCCCGCCGCCCGGCACCGTGGGACGATGGCCGTGTGTCCCGACCTCCCGTGCCGACCTGCGTCCGTCATCCCGACCGCCCGACCGGCCTGGCCTGCACCCGCTGCGGCAGGCCGGCCTGCCCCGACTGCCTGCGCCCGGCCGCCGTCGGCCAGCACTGCGTGGACTGCGTCCGCCGGGACCGCGCCGACGTCCGCCCGGTGCGCACGGTCGCCGGCGCGCGCGCCGGGGCCGGCGTCCCCGTGGTCACCTACGGCCTGATCGCGGTCAACGTGCTGGTCTACCTGATCACCGCGGCCCAGGCGGGCAGCGTGATGGACAACTATCGCGGGTCCGCGCTGTTCCGCTCCTGGGTGCTGGTGCCGCGCATCGTCGCCGACGGCGAGTGGTTCCGGCTCATCGGATCGGGCTTCCTGCACTACGGCGTCATCCACCTGCTGCTCAACATGTTCGCGCTCTATCTGACCGGCGTCTTCCTGGAACGGGTGCTCGGGGTCGCGCGCTTCGCCTGCGTCTACGGCATCTCGCTGCTGGGCGGCTCGGCCGCGGTCATGCTGCTCGGCGCTCCGACCACCGCCACCGCGGGCGCCTCCGGGGCCGTGTTCGGCCTGTTCGGCGCGGTGGCCGTCGCGCTGTTCCGGCTGCGGCAGAACCCGACCCAGATGCTGGTCCTCATCGGCATCAACGTGATCATGACCTTCTCCATCAGCGGGATCTCGCTGTGGGGCCACCTGGGCGGGCTCGCCACCGGCACGCTGTGCGCGCTCGCGCTGCTGTTCGTGCCCGAGTGGTTGCGCGCGGGCACGCCGCAGCGGGCAGCACTGCTCGGCTGGCTCGGCCTCGGCGCGGTCACGGCGGTGTGCCTGGCGATGATCGCCGCCGCCACGGTCACCCTGGCCGACCAGCCGCCGGTGCGGCTGATCGGCGCGGGGCCCGCCGCGACCGCGCCGCGCTAGCGCGCCGGGGAACCCTCGCCCGCCGGATCGATGTCCCCCGGCTCGACGGCCGGGTCGCCCGAGGTCAGCTCCGCGGCGTCCGGCGGGATCTCGATCTCCTGGGCGGGCTCGGTCACCAGGACGAAGTCGCCGTCGTGCCGTTCCAGGCCGGTGTCGACCGCGGTCTCCACCAGTTCGACGCCGCGGTCGGCGCGCACGATGATCGGGTCCTCGCGCAGGTCCTTGTACAGCGCCACGCACATGCCGACCATGACCAGCAGGAACGGCAACGCGACCACGGTGGTCAGCGCCTGCAGCCCGTTGAGTGCCCCGCCGAGGTCCGACGGGTCGGCGATCGCGAGCATGATCGCGGCCACGGCGCCGGTCGCCGCGCCCCAGAAGATGACCGGCAGCCGGGTCGGCTCGATGTTGCCCTTCTCCGAGAGCGTACCCATCACCAGCGAGGCGGCGTCGGCGCCGGAGACGAAGAAGATCGCCACCAGGATCATCACCAGCACGGTCGTCGCGGTGGCGATCGGGTACTGGTCGAGCAGATGGAACAGCGCGAAGTCGGAGTCGACCGAGCCGTCGCGTTCGGTCAGGTCGCCGTGCGCGGTCTGCTCGGCGATCGCCGAGCCGCCGAACACCGCGAACCACAGCAGGCTCACCGCGCTGGGCACCAGCAGCACCCCGGTCACGAACTGCCGGATGGTGCGGCCCCGGCTGATGCGGGCGATGAACATGCCGACGAACGGGGTCCAGGAGATCCACCACGCCCAGTAGAAGATGGTCCACTTCGACAGCCAGGTCTGCATGGCCGGATCGCCCGCGCCGGTGCGCGAGGCCATGGTGGCCAGCTGGTCGATGTAGTCGCCGATGGCCGTGGGAATCACGTTGAGCACCAGCAGGGTCGGGCCCGCGACGAACACGAACGCCGCGATGACCAGCGCCAGCACCATGTTGATGTTGGACAGCCACTGCACCCCGCGCTCGATCCCCGACACCGCCGAGAAGACGAACGCCACGGTGAGCACCGCGATGATCAGGACGAGGCCGGCCTTGCCGATGCTGTCGATCCAGCCGTTGAACTGCATGCCCGCGCCGATCTGCAGCGCGCCGAGACCGAGGGAGGCGGCCGAGCCGAACAGCGTCGCGAAGATCGCCATCATGTCGATGATCCGGCCGCCGAGCCCGTCGGCCCGCGCGCCGAGCAACGGCCGGAACACCTGGGAGATGAGCTGACGACGGCCGCGCCGGAAGGTGCCGTAGGCGATGGCGAGGCCGGCCACCGCGTAGATCGCCCACGGGTGCAGGGTCCAGTGGAACAGGGTGATGGCCATCGCGTTCTCGCCCGCCTCCGGCGAGCCCGGCGCGGCCGTGTGCGGCGGCGGGGACACGAAGTGCGACAGCGGTTCGGCGACGCCCCAGAACATGAGGCCGATGCCCATGCCCGCGCTGAACATCATCGCGATCCACGAGACGGTGCGGAACTCCGGTGTCTCGCCGTCCTCGCCGAGCGGGATGCGCCCGTAGCGGCTGACCGCCAGCCAGATCACGAAGACCACGAACGCCGAGGAGACGAGGACGAACAGCCAACCCGTGTCGGTGATCACCCAGGACTGGGCGTTCGACGCGGCGGTGGCCAGCCCGTCGGGGCTCAGCACGCCCCAGCCGACGAACAGCAGCGACCCGATCGCGGTGACCCCGAAGACGACCAGGTCGAGGCCCCGCCGCCGCGGCGATCGACCGGCAACCGGCGGGCCGGGCGGAACGATATCGCGCGCACCGTGATTCGACATGCTCGGGAGTCCTTTCCGGACGCGGACCGGGTCCCGCGCCCCACCAGACCTGGTCGCTGAGGCAACGGTACAGCGATCACCCCGTTTCCCCGGGCGCCGACGCGCAGGCCGGGCCCGCGGTGCGCGCACGGGACCGGGCACGGGCGCGTCGTCTAGGCTGCCTGTCCGTGGCGGTACTCGGAGACGCGTGGCACAAGGCGTCGGATGTCGGGCGTCGGGTGCTCGGACTGGATCCGCCCGAGGCCGACCACAGCGTGGCGGTGCTGCACCGCGACGAACGCGAGGTCCCGGGCCTCGACCGGTCCGAACGCGCCATGCTCGACCGCATCCGGCTCATGGGCGCCACCGGCACCGTCCTCATGGCGGTGGCCGCGCTGGGGATCGGCGCCCAGCCGGTGCACCAGAACCCGGTCTCGGGCATGCGGGTGCTCGGCATCTTCGCCCGCGCGCACACCGGCTCGCTGGCGATGTGCATGTTCGGCACGGTGCTGGTGATCGGCGCCTGGCTGCTGCTCGGGCGCTTCGCCGTCGGCGGTCTCGACGGCTCGCCCCGTCACCGGCTGACCCGCTCCCAGCTCGACCGCACGCTGCTGCTGTGGATCATCCCGCTCAGCGTCGCGCCGCCGATGTTCTCCAACGACGTCTATTCCTATCTGGCGCAGAGCGAGATCGCCGCGCGCGGCATCGACCCCTATCTCGAGGGGCCGGTGGCGGGGCTGGGGATCGACAACGTGCTGACCAACAACGTGCCGACCATCTGGCGCGACACCCCGGCGCCCTACGGGCCCCTGTTCCTGTGGCTGGGCAAGGGCATCGCCGAGATCACCGGCGACAACATCATCGCCGGGGTGTGGGTGCACCGGCTGGTCGCCCTGGCGGGCGTCGCGCTGATCGTGTGGGCGCTGCCGCGGCTGTCGGTGCGCTGCGGCGTCGCCCCGGTCAGCGCCCTGTGGCTGGGCGCGGCCAACCCGCTCGTGCTGTTCCACCTGGTGGGCGGGGTGCACAACGACGCGCTCATGCTCGGGCTCATGCTCGCCGGCGTGGAGCTCATGCTGCGCGCGATCTACGGACCGGGCGGCACCCGCGACGAGCTGACGCCCGCCCACCCGAAACCCTTCGACGCGCACGCCTATCTGCTGCTCGTCGGCGGCGCGGTCGTCATCACCCTGTCGTCCTCGATCAAGTTCACCTCCATCATCGCCCTCGGCTTCGTCGGCATGGCGCTCGCGCGGCGCTGGGGCGCGACGCTGTGGGCGACCGCGAAGGCCGCGCTGCTGCTGGCGGCCGTCGCCGTGAGCGTGACCCTGTTCGTCAGCGCGATCAGCGGTCTCGGCTTCGGCTGGATCTACACCCTCAACACCGCCAGCGCGGTCCGCAGCTGGATGTCGCTGCCGACGGTCACCGGCATCGTCACCGGGTTCGGCGGCGTCCTGCTCGGGCTCGGCGACCACACCACCGCCCTGCTCAGCATCACCCGCCCGATCGCGGCGCTCGGCGCCGCCTACATCACCGTGCGCATGCTGGTGGCCACCGGCATCGGCCGGCTGCACCCGGTCGGCGCGCTCGGGGTGTCGCTCGGCGCGATCGTGCTGCTGTTCCCGGTCGTGCAGCCGTGGTACCTGCTGTGGGCGATCGTCCCGCTCGCCGCGTGGGCCACCCAGCCGGTGTTCCGCGTACCGGCCGTGGCGTTCTCGGCGGTGGTGTCGATGCTGGTGATGCCGCGCGGCGCGGAGTTCCAGGTCTTCCAGATCATCGGCGCCGCGGTCGCCGCCGCGGTCTGCTTCCTGCTCTTCTACCTGTTCACCCGCGGCACCCTGCCCTGGCGCGCGCAGACGGGGGTGTCGGCTCCGTCACAGGAAGCCACGCCCTACCGTGTGACATCGTGATCGCAGCCTCCGGACCCGCCGTGCGCATCGACACCGTCGTCAAGCGCTTCGGTGAGACCACCGCCGTCGACGGCGTGTCCTTCGACGTGGAACGCGCCCAGGTCCTGGCGCTGCTCGGTCCCAACGGGGCGGGCAAGACCACCACCGTCGAGATGTGCGAGGGCTTCGTCCGCCCCGACGCGGGCAGCGTCCGCGTCCTCGGGCTCGACCCGATCGCCGACTCCGAACAGCTGCGACCCCGCATCGGGGTCATGCTCCAGGGCGGCGGCGCCTACCCCGGCGCCAAGGCGGGCGAGATGCTCGACCTGGTCGCGGCCTACTCCGCCGACCCCCTCGACCCGGACTGGCTGCTGGACACCCTCGGCCTGCGCGAGAACCGCCGCACCCCCTACCGCCGCCTGTCGGGCGGGCAGCAGCAGCGCCTGGCGCTGGCCTGCGCGCTGGTCGGGCGCCCGGAGATCGTCTTCCTCGACGAGCCGACGGCGGGCCTGGACGCGCAGGCGCGGCTGATCGTGTGGGAGCTGGTCGACGCGCTGCGCCGCGACGGCGTCTCGGTGGTGCTGACCACGCACATGATGGACGAGGCCGAGCAGCTCGCCGACCACCTGGTCATCATCGATCACGGCCGGGTCGTGGCGCAGGGCACGCCCGCCCAGGTCACCGCGCACGGCGCCGCGGGGCTGCTCCGGTTCTGCGCTCCACCGAAACTCGATCTCGACCTGCTGGGAATGGCGCTGCCGGAAGGCTTCTCGCCGCGCGAGACCAGCCCGGGCACCTACCTCGTCGAGGGCGAGATCACCCCGCAGGTGCTGGCCACCGTCACCGCGTGGTGTGCCCGGATGGACGTGCTCGCCACCGACATCCGCATCAACCAGCGCGACCTGGAGGACGTCTTCCTCGAACTGACCGGACGGGACCTGCGCGCATGACCGAGCCGACCACCGCCGACCGCTTCGTCCCCGGCACCTTCGCCCCCGCCCCGCGCCCGGCGGCGCGCGGGGCCATGCTGGCCGCGCAGACCGGGCTCGAGCTGAAGCTGCTGCTGCGCAACGGCGAACAGCTGCTGCTGACCATGCTCATCCCGATCACGCTGCTGATCGGGCTCACCCTGCTGCCGTTCGCCGATCTGGGCGAGCACCGGGTGGACAAGGTGCTGCCGATGGTCATGATGACCGCGGTGATGTCGACCGCGTTCACCGGCCAGGCCATCGCCGTCGGCTTCGACCGCCGCTACGGCGCGCTCAAGCGCCTCGGCGCCACCGCGCTGCCGCGCTGGGGCGTCATCGCGGGCAAGTCGGCGGCCGTGCTCATCGTGGTGGTGCTGCAGGCCGTGCTGTTCGGCCTGATCGGGCTGGCGCTGGGCTGGCGGCCCAGCGTGCTCGGCCTGGTGCTCGGCGCCCTGGTGATCGCGCTCGGGACGGCCGCCTTCGCGGCGATGGGCCTGCTGCTGGGCGGCACGCTCAAGGCCGAGGTGGTCCTCGCCCTGGCCAACGTGCTGTGGTTCGTGCTGCTCGGCGCCGCGAGCCTGGTGTTCGTCAGCGGGGTACCCGACGCCGTGGTGCTGGCGGTGCGGCTGCTGCCCTCCGGGGCGCTCGGCCACGCGCTGGAGTGGGCGCTGACCGGCTCGGTCGACTGGTTCGGCGTGCTGGTGCTCGCGGGGTGGGGCGCGGTGTGCGGCTGGGCCGCGACGCGGCTCTTCCGCTTCCAGTGAGGTCAACGACACACTGTAGTAGCCCTGGTGACGGCCGCGATCTCCCGGCGGCTACCATCGCAGGCGTGCTGTATCGCGCCTTCCTGCGACTCGTCGACACGCTGCCCCTGCCCTCCCTGCGGGTCCAGCGGCTGATCGCGCTCGCGGTGATCCTGAGCCAGGCCGGCATCTCGGTGACCGGCGCGGTCGTGCGCGTCACCGCCTCCGGGCTCGGCTGCCCGACCTGGCCGCAGTGCTTCCCCGGCAGCTTCACCCCCGTCGGGGTGTCGGAGGTGCCGGTGATCCATCAGACCGTCGAGTTCGGCAACCGCCTGCTCACCTTCGCCGTCACCCTGTGCGCGGCGCTGATCGTGCTCGCCGTGACCCGTGCGCGGCGCCGCCGCGAGGTCCTCGTCTACGCCTGGCTGATGCCCGGCGGCACCGTCGTGCAGGCGGTCATCGGCGGCATCACCGTGCGCACCGGGCTGCTCTGGTGGACGGTCGCGGTGCACCTGCTCGCCTCGATGGTCATGGTGTGGCTGGCGGCGGTGCTCTACAGCAGGATCGGCGAACCCGACGACGGGATCGCGGTCGCCCAGGTCCCCGCGCCCCTGCGCTGGCTGACCGCGCTGAGCGGCGTCGCGCTGGCCGGTGTCCTCATCGCGGGCACGCTGGTGACCGGCGCCGGACCGCACGCGGGCGACAAGAGCATCGACCGCCCGGTCGCCCGCCTCGAGGTCGAGATCGTCACGCTGGTCCACCTGCACGCGCAGCTGCTCGTCGGCTATCTGGCGCTGCTGATCGGCCTGGCCTTCGGCCTGTTCGCCGTCGGCATCACCCCGGCCATCCGCAAGCGCCTGTTCTGGGTGCTCGGCCTCGTCGTCGCCCAGGCGCTGGTCGGCGTCGTGCAGTACTTCACCGATGTCCCCGCCGCCCTGGTCGCCGTGCACGTCGGTGGCGCGGCCGCCTGCACCGCCGCGACCGCCCTGCTGTGGGCTTCGCTGCGGGTACGCGAGAAGGTGGCCACGCCCGCGGTCTCCCCGCAGCTCGCCTGAGTACCGCCGACCGGCGCGTCCGGTCGCGGCGCACGTCCGGCGGCGTGTGCCCGGAAACGAAGCGAGCCCGCGATCATCTGGTGATCGCGGGCTCGAGGCGGTGATCCTCAGGAACCGAGGATGCTCGCGTTGCGCGCCTTGGGGAACCGCTTCTGGTGCGCGACCCAGCCGGCCATCTTCTTCCAGTGGGTCGGCATGACCGGGGTGACCACCGAGACCAGCTCGCGGTTCCACTCCTCGGTCTCGGTCACGCCGTCGATCGACTCGACCAGGGCCTTGGCGGTGGCGAGGTCGTCGACGACCCGGTCGCCGAGGATGCCGTCGGCGCCGACGAGGGTGACGCGCACGCCGATCCGGCCGATGGGCTGCAGGACGGCGGTCGCGGTGCCGCCGTGGTCGGCGACGAACTTCTTGACCGAGGCGGCGATGCCGGAAGGCACCTGCACTGCGGCCGGGGCGGCGGTTGCACTCATGGGGTCAGTTTACTGTCCGGTATTTTCGCGTCCACCCCCGAGTGGCCGATCTCGCAGGGGGTGTAGAAAGAGAATCCATGCGCGCCATTGAGGTTTCCGAGCACGGTGGTCCCGAGGTCCTGCGGTACACCGAGGTGCCCGATCCCGCGATCGGTCCCTCCCAGCTGCTGGTCGAGACCGCGGCGATCGGCGTCAACTTCATCGACACCTACCTCCGCACCGGCACCTACCCGCAGGACACCCCGTACGTGCCGGGTTCCGAGGGCACCGGCACGGTCGCCGCGCTCGGCGCCGACGTCACCGGGTTCCGGGTCGGCGACCGGGTGGCCTGGGCGGCCGCGCCGGGCAGTTACGCGGAGAAGGTCGCCGTGGACGCCGCCGTCGCGATCCCGGTGCCGGACGCGGTGCCCGACGAGGTCGCCGCGGCCGCGCTGCTGCAGGGCATGACCGCGCACTACCTGGTCGAATCCATCTACCGGCCCGAGCCCGGCGACGCCGTGCTGGTGCACGCGGGCGCGGGCGGGGTCGGCCTGCTGCTGACCCAGATGGCCGCCGCGAAGGGCGCCCGGGTGATCACCACCGTCTCCACCGACGAGAAGGAGCGGCTGTCCCGCGAGGCGGGCGCCGCCGAGGTCCTGCGCTACGGCGACGACCTGGCCGCCCGGGTGCGCGAGCTCACCGACGGCGTCGGCGTGGCCGCGGTCTACGACGGCGTCGGGCGGGCCACCTTCGACGCGAGCCTGGACTCCCTCCGTATCCGCGGGACCCTCGCGCTCTTCGGCGGCGCCAGCGGACCGGTGCCCCCGTTCGATCCGCAGCGCCTCAACCGCGGCGGCTCGCTGTTCCTCACCCGCCCGACGCTGGTCCACTACACCCGCGACCGCGACGAACTGCTGTGGCGCGCGACCGACGTGTTCACCGGCCTGGCGGACGGCACGCTGCGCCTGCGGGTCGGCGCGACCTATCCGCTGGCCGACGCCGCCCGGGCCCACACCGATCTGGAGGCGCGGCAGACGACGGGCTCGATCGTCCTGCTGCCCTGATCGCGGCCGCGGCGGGCGCCCGTGCCGCCGCGGCGAGTTCGCCCGTCCGCGGCGAGTTCGCCCGTCCGCGGCGGGTCCTCAGTAGTCGCGGCCGGTGAGTCCCCGGTAGACGAACCGGGTCAACCCCTCGATCGCCTGCTCGTCGGTCAGCGCGACCCCGCCGTCGCCGACCACCCGCAGCATGGCCTCCACGGTCGCGAAGGCCATGGCGAGGCTGGCGTCGACCGTGCTCGGCAGCCGAAGGCCGCGTTCGGCGAAGCCGTCGACGTGGTCGGCGATCTCGGCGCGCTGCTGGGTGGCGAACGCGCGCACGGCGGCCGCGAAGTCCGCGTTCACCAGCGCCGCCTGGTCGACCGCGTGCAGCACCGGGGCGTGCGCGCGTCCGAAGCGCCAGTGGCCCGCGATGTGATAACGCACGCCCTCGGGATCGGCGAAGTCCGGATTGTGTTCGGGCGCTTCGGCATACGCGTCGCCCTCGCCCTCCAGATCGCGCAGCAGCGCCTGGAGCAGCTCTTCCTTGCTCGCGAAATGGTTGTAGAACGAGCCGGCCGAGCGGCCCGCGGCGGCGGTGATGTCGGTGATCTTGGTGTTCAGATAGCCCCGCTCGGCGAAGACGCGCCGCGCCGCGTCCTTGAGCGCCTGCTCGGTCTCCGCCGCCTTCTCCCGACGCCCGGTCGCCACCGGCACCACCTCCTTGACAGGAAACCGTACCAAGCACGAGACTGAATCCAGATTCAGTGAATGTTAATTCAGTTTTGGAGGAATCGTGTCCCACCAGGTACTCGTCGCCGGCGCCGGACCCACCGGCCTCACCCTGGCCCTCGACCTCGCCCGCCGGGGTGTCGCGGTGCGGATCGTCGACCGCGCGACCGCCTACTTCGCCGGCTCGCGCGGCGACGGTATCCAGCCACGCACGCTGGAGGTCTTCGACGATCTCGGGGTGCTCGGCCGGGTGCTGGCCGAGGGGCGGACCGCGCCGGTCATGCGCGCCTACTTCGCGGGCGAGTTCGCCGGCGAGCGGCGGATGAGCGAACCCGTCGATCCGACTCCCGATGTGCCGCAGCCGAATCCGTGGGTGCTCGGCCAGTCGCGGACCGAGGCGGCACTGCGGGACCGGCTCGCCGGGTTCGGGGTGCGGCCCGAACTCGGCACCGCCGTCACCGCGGTCGCGCAGGACACGGCCGGGGTCACGGCGACCCTGAGCCGCGACGGCGCGCACGAGACCGTCCGCGTGGACTACCTGGTCGGGGCCGACGGCGGCGCGAGCACCGTGCGCAAGCGGCTCGGCATCCCGTTCGAGGGCCGCACCGACGAGAGCGTCCGCATGCTCCTCGGCGACGTACGCGCCGACGGACTCGACCACGAGTTCGGCTACTGGTTCGCCGCCGATCCCGACCGGCCCATGGACGGGATCGCCCTCACGCCCCTCCCGGGTGGACGCCACTTCCAGTTCGCCGCACCGTTCGACGCCGACACCGACAGCGGCGCCCACCCCACCCTCGACGACCTGCAGCAGCGCCTGAACCGGCACGCGGGCCGCACCGACCTGGCCCTGTCCGAGCTGACCTGGATCACCGTGTGGCGCCCCAACATCCGCCTCGCGGCCCGCTTCCGCGACGGCCGGGTGTTCCTCGCGGGCGACGCCGCACACGTCCACCCGCCGACCGGCGGGCAGGGCCTCAACACCGGCATCCAGGACGCCTACAACCTGGGCTGGAAGCTGGCCGCCGCGCTGCACGGCGACCCCGCGCCCCTCGACACCTACGAACCCGAACGCCGCGCCGTCGCCGCCCGGGTCCTCGGCCTGAGCACGGAACTGCTGGACAGGCTGGTCGACGGCGCCGCCGACGCCCTCGAACGCGGGCCCGAGACCCGCCAGCTCGACATCAGCTACCGCTCCCCCGCCGACGCGGGCGCGCTGGTCGCGGGTGATCGCGCACCCGACGCCCCGCTCCTGGACGAGCGGGGCCGCGGCGTCCGGCTCTTCGACCTGTTCCGCGGGCCGCACGCCACCCTGCTGGTCTTCGGCGGGACCGGGTCGCCGAACGGAACCGGCCCGGCCGGACCCGTTCCCCGACCGGGCGCGGCGTTCGCGCCCTCGCACCGGGCCCGGACCGCAGGCCTCCCGGCGGCCGCGGACCACGACGCGGGCACCGGCCGGACCGGGGAGGTCCGGGTGGTGCGGGTCGTGCGCCCCGGCGGTCCGGCGACCGGCGCGTACGTCGACGCCGAGGGCCACGCCTTCACCGCCTACGCGGCCGAGGACGGCACCCGGATCCTGATCCGCCCCGACGGCCATCTCGCGTCCCGCTCCTGAGCGCGCACCCGCCGCCGGAAACAGCGAACGGCCGGGCGATGTCGTCGCCCGGCCGTTCGAGGACGCGACGTCCTACAGCCCGAAGAAGCTGCCCACCGTGTCCCAGCCCAGCACCGAGTCCACCGCAAGGCCGCAGAACACCACGGCCAGGTAGTTGTTGGACTGCAGGAACAGCCGCAGCGGCTTGACCGATTCCCCGCGCCGGACCCCGGCGTAGAGCTGGTGGGCCATGAGCAGGAACCAGGCGCCCGCGACCAGGGCGACCGCGGCGTAGATCACGCCGGTGCCGGGCACCAGTGCCAGGGTGGCCAGCACGGTGAGCCAGGTGTAGACCACGATCTGCTTGGTGACGGCCCGCTCGGTGGCGACCACCGGCAGCATCGGCACGCCGGCCGCGCGGTAGTCCTCCTTGTAGCGCATGGCCAGCGCCCAGGTGTGCGGCGGCGTCCAGAAGAAGATGACCAGGAACAGCACGATGGCCTGCCAGCCGATGGTGCCGGTCACCGCGGACCAGCCGACCAGGGCGGGCATGCACCCGGCCGCGCCGCCCCAGACCACGTTCTGCGAGGTGCGGCGCTTGAGGCCCTTGGTGTAGACGAAGACGTAGAACAGGATCGTGGCCACGACCAGCACGCCGGAGAGCAGGTTGGCCTGCCACCACAGCCACGCGAAGGAGATGACGCCCAGCGCGACGCCGAAGACGAACGCGTGCGAGGTGGGCACCGCGTCGCGGGCCAGCGGGCGGCGGGCGGTCCGCTTCATCACCTTGTCGATGTCGGCGTCGGCCACGCAGTTGAGCGTGTTGGCGCTGGCGGCGCCCATCCAGCCGCCGAACAGGGTGACCAGGATCAGGCGGAGGTCGACGTGGCCGCGATCGGCCAGCAGCATCGTCGGGATCGTCGCGACGAGCAGCAGCTCGATGACGCGCGGCTTGGTCAGCGCGATGTAGGCCAGCGGGCGGCGCAGGACGCGGGCGACGGGCCCGGTGCCGGTGAACCGGTCCGCGAGTGCCGTCGACGAGCCCCCGTGCGCATCGCTACTGCCCGGCTGGTGACCGATCCGCACTGTTTCTCCTCGCACGCTGTGCTTCACATCCGACATTGGATCCAGCAGCGCGCGGCTGCGGCGCGGCCACTACTACAGACGATGGTAGACCGTGGCCGACCCGCCCCCGACCAGGACCCCCGGAGCGTGGGCGCGGTCACGCCGCCCCCACGGCGGTGAATCGCGCCTTGCGGCCGGGTGAACGGCGCGGCACGCCCGGGGCCGCCGCGGCACGCCGTGGGGCGGCGCGAGGCGGGTCCACGGCCGCGGATCGCGCACTAGACTCACTACCAGGGTTCGCGCGCACCCACGGTTCCGGCACCCTTAGGGTAGTCGGAGTACTCGGTACGCTTCCCGGGCTGCGGACGATCCGCCGGTATCGATCCGTCCTCGCCGCGGCCACCCCTCGTCGACGAAACCAAGGTCAGGAGAACCACGGTCGTGTCAGTCTCAGACGACATTCGCGCCCTCACCCAGCGGAACTACCCCGGCGACTGGACGGACCTGGACACCAAGGCCGTCGACACCGCCCGCGTGCTGGCCGCCGACGCGGTGCAGAAGGCGGGCAACGGTCACCCGGGCACCGCGATGAGCCTGGCGCCGGTCGCCTACACCCTCTTCCAGCGCGCGATGCGCCACGACCCGGCCGACGCGCGCTGGGTCGGCCGCGACCGGTTCGTGCTGTCCTGCGGTCACTCCAGCCTGACCCTCTACATCCAGCTCTACCTCGCCGGTTTCGGCCTCGAGCTCACCGATCTCGAGCAGCTGCGCCAGTGGGGCTCGCTGACCCCGGGTCACCCGGAGTTCCGCCACACCGACGGCGTCGAGATCACCACCGGCCCGCTGGGCCAGGGCCTGGCCTCGGCGGTCGGCATGGCGATGGCCGCGCGCCGCGAGCGCGGCCTGTTCGACCCGGAGGCGGCCGAGGGCACGAGCCCGTTCGACCACTTCATCTACGTCATCGCCTCCGACGGCGACCTCGAGGAGGGCGTGACCTCCGAGGCGTCGTCGATCGCGGGCACCCAGCAGCTGGGCAACCTGGTCGTCTTCTACGACTCGAACGAGATCTCGATCGAGGACGACACCCGCATCGCCTTCACCGAGGACGTCGCCGCCCGCTACGAGGCCTACGGCTGGCACGTGCAGACCGTGCAGGGCGGCGAGGACGTGGTGGCGATCGAGGCCGCGATCGAGGCGGCCAAGGCCGTCACCGACAAGCCCTCGATCATCGTGCTGCGCACCATCATCGGCTTCCCGGCCCCCAACAAGATGAACACCGGCGGCGTGCACGGCGCGGCGCTGGGCGGCGACGAGGTCGCCGCGGTGAAGAAGGCGCTCGGCTTCGACCCGGAGAAGTCCTTCGACGTCGACCCGGCGGTCATCGAGCACACCCGCGGCGCGCTGGCCCGCGGCGCCGAGGCGAAGGCGGCCTGGCAGCGGGACTTCGACGCCTGGGCCGCCGCCAACCCGGAGCGCAAGGCCCTGTTCGACCGCCTGCAGACCCGGTCGCTGCCCGAGGGCTGGACCGGCGCGCTGCCGACCTTCGAGGTCGACCCCAAGGGCGTGTCCACCCGCAAGGCCTCCGGCAAGGTGCTGGCGGGCCTGGCCGACGTGCTGCCCGAGCTGTGGGGCGGTTCGGCCGACCTGGCCGAGTCCAACAACACCACCATGCCGGGTCAGCCGTCCTTCGGCCCCGAGTCGATCACCACCGGCACCTGGAAGGCCCAGCCCTACGGCCGGACCCTGCACTTCGGCATCCGCGAGCACGCGATGGGCTCGATCCTCAACGGCATCGCACTGCACGGCCCGACCCGTCCCTACGGCGGCACCTTCCTGGTGTTCTCCGACTACATGCGCCCGGCCGTGCGGCTGGCCGCGCTCATGCGCGTGCCCGCCATCTACGTCTGGACCCACGACTCCATCGGTCTCGGCGAGGACGGCCCGACCCACCAGCCGATCGAGCACCTGGCCGCCCTGCGCGCCATCCCGGGCCTGAACGTGGTCCGCCCGGCCGACGCCAACGAGACCGCCTACGCCTGGCGCACCGTGCTCGAGCGCGACTCCGACGAGCACACCTCCAAGTTCCACACCTACGATCCCGCCCATCAGGACGGCCCGTCCGCGCTGGCGCTGACCCGCCAGGACGTGCCGGTGCTCGAGGGCACCAGCTTCGACGGTGTCCGCAAGGGCGCCTACGTGCTGGCCGAGGCGTCCTCGGGCACCCCGCAGGTGATCATCCTGGCCACCGGCTCGGAGGTGCAGCTGGCGGTGTCCGCGCGCGAGACCCTCGAGGCGCAGGGTGTGGCCACCCGCGTCGTGTCGGTGCCGTGCGTGGAGTGGTTCGACGCCCAGGACCAGTCCTACCGCAACGAGGTCCTGCCGCCGTCGGTGCGCGCCCGCGTGGTGGTCGAGGCCGGCATCGCGATGCCGTGGCACCGTTTCCTCGGTGACGCGGGCGAGGCCGTGACCATCGAGCACTTCGGCGCCTCCGCCGACTTCAAGACCCTGTTCCGTGAGTTCGGCATCACCGCCGATGCCGTCGTCGCGGCCGCCCAGCGTTCGCTCGACAAGGTGAAGGGGTAGACCCATGGCACAGAACGAGAATCTCGCCGCACTGTCGGCCGCGGGGGTCTCGGTGTGGCTCGACGACCTGTCCAGGGAGCGGATCAAGTCCGGCAATCTCGCCGACCTGGTCGCCACCCGCAGCGTCGTCGGCGTCACCACGAACCCGACGATCTTCCAGGGCGCCCTGAGCAAGGGCCACGCCTACGACGAGCAGGTGGCCGCGCTGGCCGCCCAGGGCGCGGACGCCGACGCGGCGATCCGCACCATCACCACCGACGACGTGCGCGCCGCGTGCGACGTGCTCGCCCCGGTGTTCGACGCCTCGGGCGGTGTGGACGGCCGGGTCTCGATCGAGGTCGATCCGCGCCTGGCCTTCGACGCCGACGCCACGGTCGCCCAGGCGGTCGAGCTGTGGAAGATCGTCGACCGCCCGAATCTGTTCATCAAGATCCCGGCGACCGAGGCGGGCCTGCCGGCCATCACCGCCGTGATCGCCGAGGGCATCAGCGTCAACGTCACCCTGATCTTCTCGGTGCAGCGCTACCGCGCGGTCATGGGCGCCTACCTCGACGGCCTGCGCAACGCGCGGATCGGCGGGCACGACCTGGCCAAGATCCACTCCGTCGCGTCGTTCTTCGTCTCCCGCGTGGACACCGAGATCGACGCCCGGCTCGAGCAGATCGGCACGCCGGAGGCGCTGGCGCTGCGCGGCAAGGCGGGCGTGGCCAACGCGCACCTGGCCTACGCGGAGTACCAGGACGTCTTCGACGGCGGCGCGCACACCAGCACCTACAACCACCTGGCCTCCGCGGGCGCCAACCGGCAGCGGCCGCTGTGGGCGTCGACGGGGGTGAAGAACCCCGACTACTCCGACACGCTCTACATCACCGAGCTGGTCGCGCCGAACACGGTCAACACCCTGCCGGAGAAGACCCTCGAGGCCTTCGCCGACCACGGTGAGCTGCGCGGCGAGACCGCGGTCGGGCAGTCGGCCGCGGCGGCGCAGGTCTTCGCCGACCTGGCCGCGGTCGGCATCGACCTCGACGACGTGTTCGCCAAGCTCGAGCGCGAGGGCGTCGACAAGTTCGAGGTGTCCTGGGGTGAGCTGATCGAGGCCACCACCGCGGCGCTGACCTCGGCCGGAGGCAACTGAGCTGATGGCCGCTTCGGCATCGGCGCGGTCCGCGGGGAACTGGCGCAACCCCCTGCGCGACGAGCGCGACAAGCGGGTCCCGTTCATCGCGGGACCGTGCAGCATGGTGATCTTCGGTGTGACCGGTGATCTGTCCCGCAAGAAGCTGATGCCGGCCATCTACGACCTGGCGAACCAGGGGTTGCTGCCCCCTGGTTTCGCCCTGGTCGGGTTCGCCCGGCGCGACTACGCGGACGAGGACTTCGCCCAGGTCGTCCTCGAGGCGGTGCGGCAGCACGCGCGCACCCCCTTCCGCCAGGAGGTCTGGGACCACCTGGCGGAGGGGATCCGCTTCGTGCAGGGCAGTTTCGACGACGACGCCGCCTTCGCCACGCTGGCCGCCACCCTGGCCCAGCTCGACACCGAGCGCGGCACGGGCGGCAATCACGCCTTCTATCTGTCGATCCCGCCGAACATGTTCCCGGTGGTGCTCGATCAGCTCTCCGAGCACAAGCTGGCCCAGCCCGCCGGGCGCGACGCCGACGGCCGGATCCCGTGGCGGCGGGTGGTCATCGAGAAGCCGTTCGGTCACGACCTGGACAGCGCCAAGGAGCTCAACGCCCTGGTGAACCGGGTCTTCCCCGAGGAGACGGTCTTCCGCATCGACCACTACCTCGGCAAGGAGACGGTGCAGAACATCCTGGCGCTGCGCTTCGCCAACGAGCTCTACGAGCCGATCTGGAACGCCAACTACGTCGACCACGTCCAGATCACCATGGCCGAGGACATCGGCCTCGGCGGCCGGGCGGGCTACTACGACGGCATCGGCGCCGCCCGCGACGTCATCCAGAACCACCTGCTGCAGCTGCTGGCGCTCACCGCCATGGAGGAGCCGATCTCCTTCGAGCCCAAGCAGTTGCAGACCGAGAAGATCAAGGTGCTGGCCGCGACCAAGCTGGTCGAGCCGCTCGACGAGACCACCGCGCGCGGTCAGTACACCGAGGGCTGGCAGGGCAGCGAGCAGGTGGTCGGGCTGCTCCAGGAGGAGGGTTTCGACCCGCAGTCGCGCACCGAGACCTACGCCGCGATCACCCTGCACGTGGAGACCCGGCGCTGGGCCGGTGTGCCGTTCTACCTGCGCACCGGCAAGCGCCTCGGCCGCCGCGTCACCGAGATCGCGGTCGTGTTCAAGCGCGCGCCGCACCTGCCGTTCGACCAGACCATGACCGAGGAACTCGGGCAGAACGCGCTGGTCATCCGGGTGCAGCCGGACGAGGGCATCACCATGCGCTTCGGCTCCAAGGTGCCCGGCTCGGGCATGGAGGTCCGCGACGTGAACATGGACTTCAGCTACGGCGAGGCGTTCACCGAGTCCTCCCCCGAGGCCTACGAGCGCCTGATCCTGGACGTCCTCCTCGGCGTCCCCTCGCTGTTCCCCGTGAACGCCGAGGTCGAATTGTCCTGGGAGATACTGGATCCCGTGCTCGCCCACTGGGCCGAGCACGGCAAACCCGAACCCTACGAGTCGGGCACCTGGGGTCCCGACTCGGCCGAGGCGATGCTCGCGCGCAGCGGGCGGGAATGGCGGCGGCCGTGATCATCGACATGCCCGGCACCACCACCGGCGAGGTCGCCAAGCGCATGGTCGAGCTGCGCGAGAGCAACGGCGTCATCACGATGGGCCGGGTGCTCACCCTGGTCGTGTGCACGCTGGACTCGTCGGAGGCCGAGGACGCCATCGACGCCGCCACCGAGGCCAGCCGCGAGCATCCCTGCCGCGTCATCGTGCTGGCGCGCGGTGACCGCGAGGCCGAGACCCGCCTCGACGCCCAGATCCGGGTCGGCGGGGACGCGGGCGCCGCGGAGGTCATCGTGCTGCGCCTGCAGGGGCAGCTGATCTCGCACGAGAGCAGCGTGGTCACCCCGTTCCTGCTGCCCGACACCCCCGTGGTGGCGTGGTGGCCGCGTGGCGCCCCGGAGTTCCCGTCCAAGGACTCCGTCGGCAGGCTGGCCATCCGCCGCATCACCGACGCGACCTTCGCGCCGGACCCCCTCGCGACGATCAGGAAGCGCCGCGACTCCTACGCCCCGGGCGACACCGATCTGGCGTGGAGCCGGATCACCTACTGGCGGGCCCTGCTCGCCGCCGCCTTGGACGAACCGCCGTTCGAGAAGGTCGATTCGGTGACCGTGTCGGGCCTGGTCACCGAGCCCGCCCTCGACGTGCTGGCCGGCTGGCTCGCCGACCGGCTCGGTTGTCCCGTGGTCCGCCGCGTCGGCGAACTGCGGGTGGAGGTGCATCGCGCCTCGGATTCGATCGCCATCACCCGTCCGCAGCTCGGCCGGACCGCCACGCTGACCCGCACCGGTGACCCGGATCAGCGGATCGCGCTGGCGCGCCGGGAAACTCGCGACTGCCTCGCCGAGGAACTGCGCCGGCTCGACGCCGACGAGATCTACGCCGAGGCCCTCGCCGGAATCGAGAAGGTGACCTATGAGTGAGCACATCGATCCCCACACCGACCTCGGCGAGGAGTTCCCCGCCAACGAGGTCGAGGTCCACGACGACCGCGATCAGGTGGCCGATGCCGCCGCCGCCCGGTTCGTCGAGGTCCTGGTGGCCGCCCAGGCCGCCAACGGCTCGGCCTCGGTCGTGCTGACCGGCGGCAGCGACGGCATCCGCCTGCTCGAGCGGGTCCGCAAGGACTCCGGCGACCTGGACTGGTCGCGGCTCGACGTGTTCTGGGGCGACGAGCGTTTCGTGCCCGCCGACTCCCCCGACCGCAACGAGGGCCAGGCCCGCGAGGCGTTGCTGGACCACGTGCCGCTCGACCCCGCCCGGGTGTTCCCCATGGCGCCCAGCGACGGACCGTACGCGACGCCCGAGGAGGCCGCGGCCGCCTACTCCGAGATCGTGCACCGGCACCTGGCCGAGCACGGGTCCTTCGACCTGCAGTTCCTGGGCATGGGCCCCGAGGGCCACATGAACTCGCTGTTCCCGCACACCGATCACGTGCGCGAGCAGACCGAATACGTCGTCGCTGTGCGGGATTGCCCGAAGCCGCCGCCCACCCGCGTCTCGGGCACCCTGCCGCTGGTGCACCGCGCCCGCCACGTCGTGCTCGTGGTCACGGGCGAGGGCAAGGCGGCCGCGGTGGCCGCCGCCCTCAACGGCGCCTCCCCCGACGATGTCCCGGCCGCGGGCGCCACCGGCTCGGAGTCGACCACCTGGATCGTCGACGACGGCGCCGCCGCGGACCTGCTCGACGACTGATCCGCCCCGGCGGCGGCGCGGTGGACGGGATCGGCGCGGATTCGCGTCCGTGTCCTCCCCGGGTTTGCCTGCACCGCCGGGGATACTGCGATCCGAACCATGCGATTCGCGTGACGTCGTTCACGCCGCGGAGAGGATGAGGCAGATGCACGACGGACGCTCTTCCACCGAACCACCCGCGGCGCCGGAGGACGGTGACACCACCGGACCCGTCGTCCGGATCGCGGCCGTCGCCGCGCTCGGCGGCCTGCTGTTCGGCTTCGACAGCGCGGTCATCAACGGCGCCGTCTCCTCCATCCAGGACCGCTTCGACATCGCCGACACCACACTGGGTTTCGCGGTCGCCTCGGCCCTGCTCGGCGCGGCGGCTGGCGCGATGACCGCGGGCCGCATCGCCGACCGGATCGGGCGGCTCAAGGTCATGCAGATCGCGGCGGTGCTGTTCTTCGCCAGCGCGCTGATCACCGGATTCGCGCCCGGCATCGTGGAACTGGTGCTCGGGCGCGTGATCGGCGGCCTCGGCGTGGGTATCGCCTCGGTCATCGCGCCCGCCTACATCGCCGAGACCTCCCCCGCCCGGATCCGCGGCAGGCTTGGCTCGCTGCAGCAGCTGGCGATCGTGCTCGGCATCTTCCTCGCCCTGCTGGTGGACTACCTGCTGGCCGAGATCGCCGGCGGCGCGAGCGAGGACCTGTGGTTCGGGCTCGAGGCCTGGCGCTGGATGTTCCTGTCGATGACAGTTCCCGCCCTGGTGTACGGCGTGCTTGCCTCGACGATCCCGGAGTCGCCGCGCTACCTGGTCGCCACCCAGAACATCCCCGAGGCCCGCAAGGTCCTGACGCTGCTGTTCGGCGAGAAGAACCTGGATCTGACGATCGGCCGCATCCAGCACAGCCTCGAGGGCGAGGCCAAGCCGTCGTGGCGCGACCTGCGCAAGCCCGGCGGCGGGATCTACCCGATCGTGTGGGTCGGCCTGCTGCTCTCGGTGTTCCAGCAGGCCGTCGGCATCAACGTGATCTTCTACTACTCCAACATCCTGTGGGAGGCCGTCGGTTTCGAGGAGTCGCAGTCCTTCCAGATCAGCGTGTTCACCTCGGTGGTCAACATCGCGACCACGATCGTGGCGATCCTGCTGATCGACCGGATCGGCCGGAAACCGCTGCTGCTCATCGGTTCGATCGGCATGACCGTCACGCTGGCCACCATGGCGATCTGCTTCGGGACCGCCTCCCAGGTCCCCGACGCCGACGGGGTGCCGCAGCCGGAGCTGACCGGCGCGAGCGGGCCCATCGCCCTGGTCGCGGCGAACCTGTTCGTCATCTTCTTCGGCATGAGCTGGGGCCCGGTGGTGTGGGTGCTGCTGGGCGAGATGTTCCCCAACCGCATCCGCGGCGCCGCGCTGTCGCTGGCCGCGGCGGGTCAGTGGGCGGCCAACTGGGCGATCACCGTGTCCTTCCCGAGCCTGAAGTCGTTCTCCCTCGGCTTCGCCTACGGCATGTACGCGGCCTTCGCCCTGCTGTCGCTGCTGTTCGTCGGCCGGTTCGTCCACGAGACCAAGGGCATGACCCTCGAGGACATGGACGACGCCACCGGCGTCGGAAGGCCCGCCCCGAACGCCTGATCCCTCGCCGCACCGTGCCGTCCTGCCGCTCGCCCGGGCAGGGCGGCACTGTCGTTTCCCGGCCCGGTGGGGACCGGCCGGGAAGAAGATGCCGTGAGTGCAGGAAATCCGGCCGGAATGGGTACGTAGAACGGCGATTCCGGCGTGTCTACCCACGACGCGCCGAATGCTGTGCGTCGGGTGACCTGCGTTTTCCCCGCGTAGTCTAGGTGCCGACGGGAGGCGCCCCGGGATAAGCCCGCTCGAACCGTGGTCGCGGTACCTGTCTTTCGGCGTTTCCGTGCCGTGAATGCGGATACGCCGGTTCCGGCCTGTGGGAGGAGGTGATCCGGGATGACGAGTGTGGACCTCGACGCATGGTTCCGTGTGGCGCTGGAACGCCTACGGCCCGGCGCGCCGGCCGAGGACCCCGACATCGGGGCCGAGCTGGTGTGGGAACTGTTCGAATCCCAGGTCACCAGCAGGCATCTGGACCTGGCCGCCCGCAGGCTGGGTGCGGCCGGGCGGGGCTTCTACAGCATCGGTTCCGCAGGCCACGAGGGGAACGCGGCGGTCGCCGCGGCGCTGCGGTCCGACGATCCCGCGCTGCTGCACTACCGCTCGGGGGCGTTCTTCGTGCAGCGGTGCGCGCGGATCTCGGGGCAGGACCCCATCCGTTCGGTGCTGCGCGGGGTGGTGGCGGCCTCGACGGACCCGATCTCCGGTGGGCGGCACAAGGTTTTCGGCAGCGCCGCCGCGGCGATCATCCCGCAGACCTCCACCATCGCCTCCCAGCTGCCGCGCGCGGTGGGGCTGGCCTTCGCCCTCGACCGGGCCGCGCGGCTCGGCACGTCCTCGCCGTGGCCCGCCGACGCGGTGGTGGTGTGCAGCTTCGGGGACGCCTCGGCCAACCACTCCACCGCGACGGGGGCGATCAACGCCGCCCTGCACGCCGCGCACCAGGGGGTGCCGATGCCGGTGCTGTTCGTCTGCGAGGACAACGGCATCGGGATCAGCGTGCCGACCCCGCCGAGCTGGATCGCCCGCGCCTACGGCACCCGGCCCGGCCTGGCCTACTTCCACGCCGACGGCGCCGACCTGCCCGGCGCCCTGCGCACCGCCCGCCGCGCCGCCGACCTGGCGCGGGCGTCCCGCGCGCCGGTGTTCCTGCACCTGCGCACCGTGCGGCTGGGCGGCCACGCCGGCTCCGACGTCGAATCCGCCTACCGCACACCGGCGTCGGTGTCGGCCGACCTGGAGCGCGATCCCCTGCTCGGCACCGCCCGCTACCTGGTTGCCCGCGGCATCGCCGACCCGCCCGCGCTGCTGGACGTGTACAGCCGCGTCGGTGCCCGGGTGGCGACGGTGGCCGACCAGGTGCTGGCCGAGCCGCGGCTCGGCTCGGCCGCGGAGGTGACCGCGCCGCTGGCGCCCTACCATCCCGGCAGCATCGCCGACGACGTGCGCCGCAGCAGCCTGCGCGGGCGCACCGAGGCGCCGCAGCCGCCGCCCGCGGGCCCGCTCACGCTGGCGCAGGCGATCAACACCACCCTCGCCGATCTCCTCGACCGCAATCCCGACGTGCTGGTCTTCGGCGAGGACGTGGGCCGCAAGGGCGGGGTGTACGGCGTCACCAAGGGGCTGCGCGCCCGGTTCGGCCCGCGCCGGGTCTTCGACACGCTGCTCGACGAACAGACCGTCCTCGGCACCGCGCTGGGCACCGCCCTTGCCGGATTCGTCCCGATCCCCGAGATCCAGTACCTGGCCTACCTGCACAACGCGGCCGATCAGGTGCGCGGGGAGGCGGCGACCCTGTCGTTCTTCTCCAACGGCGCCTACCGCAACCCGATGGTCGTCCGCATCGCCGGCCTGGCCTACCAGAAGGGTTTCGGCGGCCACTTCCACAACGACAACTCCGTGGCCGCGCTGCGCGACATCCCCGGACTGATCCTGGCCGCCCCCGCCCGCGCCGACGACGCCGCCGCCATGCTGCGCACCTGCGTCTCGGCGGCCCGCACGGACGGCCGGGTGTGCGTGTTCCTCGAACCGATCGCGCTGTACCACACCCGTGACGTCTATCCCGGCGACGAATCCTGGCTCGCCGCGCCGACGTCCGAGCACGTCCCGATCGGCCGCGCCCGCCTCTACGGCGAGGGCGCCGACCTGACCATCGTCACCTTCGGCAACGGGGTGCCGATGAGCCTGCGCGCGGTCAACCAGCTCGCCGACCACGGCATCGCCGCCCGCGTGCTCGACCTGCGCTGGCTCGCCCCGCTGCCCGCCGAGGACCTGCTCTACCACGCCCGCGCCACCGGCGCCGTCCTCGTGGCCGACGAGACCCGCCGCACCGGCGGCGTGTCGGAGTCGGTGTTCACCGCGCTCATCGACGCCGGATACCACGGGCGGCTGGCGCGGGTCACCAGCGAGGACTCCTTCGTCCCGCTCGGCCCCGCCGCCGACACCGTCCTGCTCACCGAGGACGCCGTCGTCGCGGCCGCCCGCTCCCTGCTCGCCTGACCGGTCGCGGTCGCTCCCCCGATTCCCTGCCCCGGCGATCTCCGTGCCACGGACGGGAATCAGCAGTCCGAGAACTCGTACCAGGGGCCGTCCATCGGCGTGTAGATCCGCCCCTCGACGCCGAACGCGGCGCAGGAGACCGGCTCGCCACTGGGCACGAAGGCCCGCCCGCTCGGCTCGCGGAAGCTGTGCTCGGGCAGGTAGAACACGCAACCGCCCTCGATCCGTTCGACGCGGGACACCAGATAGACGCCGACCAGATGATCGTCGGCACGGCCGTGGCAGGTGACCGCGGCGGCCTCGAGCCGCGGCCGGGTCAGCCACCAGCCGAGGTCGTAGGCCGCCCCGCTGATCACCAGGCCGGCCGAGACCAGGACGCACGCGGGCGCCACCAGGCCCGATCGCCAACGCCGGTACCGGATCACGCCGACCAGCACCCATGCCGACCACACGATCCCGCCGGCGAGCAGCAGCAGGACCAGCGCCCCGTACAGCATCAGGTTGACGCTGCTCAGCCCCAGCCAGAGCAGCGCCAGGCTCCACAGCGCGGCGCCACCGGCGAGGAACCGGCCGGTCCACATCCAGCCGGGGGACGCCTCGCGCCCCGGCGCCATTCCCCCGGTCGTCATGCCTCCGAACGTAATCGGTGTGCCACCGTCGCGCACGGGGCCCGCCGGTCCGGCCGGGCGGTCAGGTGATCAGGCCCTCGGCGCGCAGCCAGTCGTAGGCCACGTCGGAGGGGTCCTCGCCGTCGATGTCGACGCGGCCGTTGAGTTCCTGCATGAGGTCGTCGGTGAGCCGTTCGGAGATGGTGCCGAGCAGTCCGCGCAACTGGGGGTAGCGGTCGATGATCTCGCCGCGGACGACGGCGGTGCCGCTGTAGGGCAGGAAGAACTCGCGGTCGTCGGCGAGGACGACGAGGTTCAGGTTCTTCACCCGGCCGTCGGTGGTGTAGATCATGCCGAAGTTGCAGGGCTCGCCCTTGGCGGTGGCGGTGTAGACGACGCCGGCGTCCATGCGGGTGACGTTGCCCGCCGGGACACCGGCCGGGTCGTTGTAGGGGATGCCGTACTTCTGCAGCATGGGCAGGAAACCGTCGGAGCGGCTGAAGAACTCGTCGTCGACGCAGAAGGTGCGGTCGGCGACCGGCAGCGCCGCGACCTGCGACAGGGTCCGCACGTTCAGGCGCTCGGCGGTCGGGGTGGAGGCGCCGAAGGCGTAGGTGTCGTTGAAGTTGGCCGGGGGCAGCCATTCCAGGTCGTGGTCGGTCTTCTCCACGTCGTGGACCCGCTGCCAGAGTTCCTGCGGATCGGAGATGACCTCGGTCTGCCCGTGATAGGTGACCCAGCCGGTGCCGGTGTACTCCCACAGGATGTCGGCGTCGCCGTTGAGCTGGGCCTGCCGGGAGGAGGCCGAGCCGGGGGCGCCGGTGAGGTCGGTGACCGAGGCGCCCGCGGCCGCCAGATAGGTGGCGGTGATCTTGCCGAGCAGCACGCCCTCGGTGAAGCTCTTGGACGTGACGACGAGTGCGGCGCCGTCGAGGGGCTTCTCGCCGCCCGGCAGGCTCGCGTCGTGGAAGGTGCCCGAGGAACTGACCAGCCCGCACCCGGCGAGCAGGGCGGCCGCGGCGGTCAGGACGCAGGCCAGCCGGAGCCGGGCCGTTCTCATGAGACACCTCGCGGGGTCGCGGCCAGTTCGACGAGCCGGCCGAGCCAGTCGATGATCAGGGCGAGCAACCCGACCAGGATCGCGCCGGACACCAGCAGTTTCGGCAGGAACAGGGTGACGCCGGTGGTGATCAGGGTGCCGAGGCTGGTGGCGCCGATGAAGGTGCTCAGGGTGGCGGTGCCGACCAGGATGACCAGCGCGGTGCGCACCCCGTTGAGGATGACCGGCACCGCCAGCGGCAGCTCCACCTGCACCAGCGTGCGCGCGGCCGAATAGCCGATGCCGCGCGAGGCTTCGATGACGCGGTGATCGACCTGCCGCAGCCCGACGATGGTGTTCTGCAGGATCGGCAGCACCGCGTACACGACCAGGCCGATCACCGCGGTGCGGAAGCCGGTGCCGAGCCAGAAGGTGAACAGCACCAGCAACCCGACCGCGGGCGCGGCCTGGCCGATGTTGGCGATGTTGACCGCGACGGGCTCCAGCCGCTGCAGGCCCGGCCGGGTGAGCGCGATGCCGAGCGGGATGGCGACCACCACGACGATCACGGTCGCCACCACGGTCAGCTCGATGTGGGAGAGGATGGTGGTGCGCAGGTTGTCCCAGCCGAGGGACGCCTGCTCGGTGGCGGTGAAGGTGGCCTGCCGATACCACAGCAGATAGCCGATCCCGATGACGAGGATGATCAGCGGCTCGAACCAGACATCGATCGGCACCCGGCGCGCGCGGCTCATGACGGCTCGGCCGTTCGGGGTTCCTCGGCGGCCACCACCGGGGTCGGGGTCGTGTCGGATCCGTCGACGTAGGTCTCGTAGGATGCGGCGGCCGAATCGGCCTGCCCCTCGGCCAGTTTGGCCTGGATCAGGTCGGTCACCGAGCGGATGCCCAGCGAGCCGACGACCCGGCCGCGGCCGTCGGTGACCAGGGTCGCGCCCTGGCTGGCGGCGAGCATGGCGTCGAGAGCGTCGTTGAGCGTGGAGGATTCGGCGACCACGGGCAGCCGGCGGTCCAGGTAGTCCGAGATCTCGGGCTTGGTGCCGACCTCGGTCAGCGAGGGCCACGACCGCGGGCGTCCCGCGTCGTCGACGACCACGATCCAGGTGTGCCCGGCGGCCTTCGCGCGCCGGATCACCGCGGACGCGGACTCGCCGATGCGGGCGGTGGTCACCGGGTCGTAGTCCACGTCGCGCACCCGGGACACGGTCAGGTAGGCCAGTTTCGCGCCCGACCCGACGAACTCCTCCACGAACGGCGTCGCCGGGTCGGTGAGGATCTCCTCCGGCGTCGCGTACTGCTCGATGTGGCCGCCCTCGGACAGGATGAGCACCTTGTCGCCGAGCTTGGTGGCCTCCTCGAAATCGTGGGTGACGATGACGATGGTCTTGCGCAGTTCGTGCTGGATGGCGATCAGGCTGTCCTGCAGGCGGACCCGGGTGATGGGGTCGACCGCGCCGAAGGGCTCGTCCATGAGCAGCACCGGCGGGTCGGCGGCAAGGGCCCGCGCCACGCCGACGCGCTGCTGCTGGCCGCCGGACATGTCCTTGGGCAGGCGGTCGGCGAAGGTGGCGGCGTCCAGCCCGACCAGGTCGAGCAGGTAGTCGGTGCGCTCGGCGATGCGCTGCTTGTCCCAGCCGAGCACGCGCGGGATGGCGCCGATGTTCTTCGACACCGACCAGTGCGGGAACAGGCCGCCGGACTGGATGACGTATCCGATGGACTGGCGCAGCTTGTCGGGGTCCTCCCGGGTGACATCGCGTCCGCCGATGAGGATACGGCCCTCGGTCGGCTCGATGAGCCGGTTGATCATCTTCAGCGTGGTGGTCTTGCCGCAGCCGGACGGGCCGACGAAGGCCACGATCTGTCCCGCCTCGATCTCGAGGTCGAGCCGCTCCACGGCGGGCCGCGACTGGCCTTTGTAGCGTTTGACGACCGAGTCCAGCTCGATCGACGCCCCGGTGATCACATCAGCGGTCATGACAGTCCCTTGGCAATGGTGAGGCGTCCCAGCAGGACGAGCAGCGCGTCGAACACGAGCGCGACCGCGACGATGAGCAGTGTTCCGGTGAGCGCCATCTCGAGCGCGTTCGCGCCGCCCAGCCGGGACAGCCCGTTGAAGATCAGCGACCCGAGCCCGGGTCCGAGCACGTAGGCGACGATGGCGGCGACGCCGACGATCATCTGCGTGGAGACCCGGATGCCGGTCAGGATGACCGGCCAGGCGATGGGCAGCTCCACGGTGAGCAGGATGCGCCAGCGCGAGAACCCGATCCCCTCGGCCGATTCCACGACCGAGGCGGGCACCGAGCGCAGGCCGACGATGGCGTTGCCGATGACCGGCAGCGCCGCGAAGAACGTCAGCATGATGAACGAGGGCACCACCCCGAGCCCGAACGGCACCAGCAGCAGGGCGAGCAGCGCCAGCGACGGGATGGTCAGCGCGACCCGGCTCGAGGTCAGGGTCAGGGCCGAGCCGAGCGGCAGGCGGTAGACCGCGACGGCGATCAGGACCGCGATGACGGTGCCGACGAGGACCGTCTGGAAGGCGAGCGAGGCGTGCTGATAGGTGAGGAACGCCAGGACGTCTCCCCGGCCCTGGATGTAGCTCCACAGATTCACGGGTTTCCCGTCGTCGGGCGCGGATCCCCGGGCATGCCGGGCCCGCGCATGGTCACCGGACGCGCGTCGCGCAAGAGTAGTCCATGCCGGCGCCTCGCCGCGGGCACTGCGCCGCGGATCCGCGTGTCACGCGGCGCGCCGTCCGCCGGTCGCGTAGGCGCCCGCGTCACCGGCGATCACCGTGCTCGTCGCCCCGTCGACGCCGACCGGCACCGGCCCGGCCAGGGTGATACGGGTGAGCCTGCGGTGCTCGCGGCCGTCGTAGTCGTCGACGGCGTAGTGCTGGGTGGCGCGGTTGTCCCAGATGGCGACGTCGCCGAGGGACCAGTCCCAGCGGGTGGTGTGTTCGAGGCGGGTGATCCGGTCCTGGAAGAGCCGGAACAGCGCGCGCGACTCGCTGGTCGAGACACCGACGATCTCCTTGACGAAGCAGCCGAGCAACAGGGCCTTCTCCCCCGTCTGCGGGTGCACCTCGACGACGGGGTGTTCGGTCTCGAAGTAGCTGGACTCGAACTCGCGGCGGTAGGCGCGGGCGAGGTCGTCGGGGGTGTCCTCGATGTCGGCGGCGTAGTCGTAGCGGTTGGAGTGCCGGGCGCGCAGGCCCTCGGCCAGCTGCCGCAGCGGCGCGGGCAGCGCCGCGTAGGCGGCGACGGTCGAGGCCCAGGTGGTCGAGCCGCCGTAGCTGGGCAGCGCCTCGGTGCGCAGGATCGAGGCGGCGGGGACGCGGTCGACGAAGGTGACGTCGGTGTGCCAGACGTTGGAGCGGGTCTGGTGCGAGTCGATGGCCAGGCTCTTGGCGCCGGCCGAGGTGACCGTCGGATGCGGGGTGGTCGGGGTGCCGAGCAGTTCGGCGAACGCGTACTGGCCGTCCTCGGTGAGGTGGTGCTGCCCGCGGAAGAAGATCACCTTGTGCTCGGCCAGGGCCGCGCGGATCGCGGCGACGGTGGCCCGGTCCAGGTCGCCGCCGAGCCGGACGCCGTCGATCCGGGCGCCGATGTGCGCGCCGAGGCGCACCACCTGGATCGCGGTGTCGCCTTCTGGTGCCTCGTGGAGGGACATGCGTGGCCTTTCGCTCGAACCGGACTGCTCGGTTCGACGAAACCACTCGCGGGGCGGGCCGGGCCAGCATTCGCCTCGCGGTGAGCGAAACCCCGCTCACCGCTCCCGGACACGGGCCGACAGGTCCGGCCACGGCGGACGGCGCAGCAGCGCCAGGGTCGCCAGCGTGGCGGCGACCAGGCCGATGAACTCACCGAGCAGCGCGACCCGGGTGCTGTCGACCGCCGCGGACCACCGCGGCACACCGTCGCGGATCACGAAGAGCCCCAGCGGCTTCACGCGTCCGAACAGCCCGACCCGGCTGACGGTGATCACCGTCGACCCGTCGGGGGTCGTGTGCGGTTCGCCGTAGACCAGCGCCGGATCGGGCGCCTGCCACGGCGGTGCGGGACGGTCGGGCAGCGGCATGCGGACACCCCTTCTCCTCGGTGGGACCCACCCTACGGGTGGCCGGGACGAAGGGGTGTCGGATCGCCGGGCGCGCGATCAGGCGAACTTGATCTCCAGGCCGATGCCGAGGATCGAGATCAGCCAGATCAGACCGGTGAAGACGGTGAGGCGGTCGAGGTTCTTCTCGACGACGGTGGAGCCCGACAGGCTCGACTGCACACCGCCACCGAACAGGCTGGACAGACCTCCACCCTTGGCGCGGTGCAGCAGCACCAGCAGCACCAGCAGCACGCTGGTGATGATCAGGAGGATATCCAGGAACATCCGCATGCCGACCATCCTATGGGGTCGGGGGCGCCCGGGCACAAACGGGGCCGCGCCCCGCTCAGGCCGGTTTCACCGCGACCAGGTGACTGACCGTCTCCGGACCGGCCGTGTAGCGCAGCACGGCCGCCTCGATCTCCCGGTCGCGGGCGGTGAGCCGGACCTGGTGCTGGTGCATGTGCTCGGCCCAGGACCGCACCACGAACGCCTCGACGTAGCGGTCGAGGACGCCGACGTCCCGGTAGAGCCGCCACTCCATGGCGCCGGTCCGCTGGCGCGAGCGCCCCACCATGGCCATGGCCTCGGTGAAGGACGCCACGTCCTGCGGCGGCACGTCGTAGCCGCGCATCACCAGGACCGGTCCGTCGGCGGGCTCGGGTTCGACGACCAGCTGCGGTTCGGGCCAGTAGGCCGCCGGCGACAGGTCGATCTCCTCGACGTTGTGCCGGATCGGCCACCACAGCGTGCTGATCCCGCACCCGGCAAGCAACACCGCGGCGGCCAGCAGCGCCGCGACCGTCCCGTAGGCGCCCGCGACCAGGCCCCAGACCAGGGAGCCGACGGCCTGACCACCCATGAACACCAGCATGTACACCGACAGCCCCCGCGCCCGCACCCAGGCGGGCAGCAGCAGCTGCATGGTGGAGTTCAGCGTCGACATGGCCAGCATCCAGGCCAGACCGGCGCCGACCAGGACGGCCAGCACCAGCGGCATGCTGCGCACCGTCGCGCACACCAGGGCGCCGAGGGCGAACAGCGCCGCGGCCAGCGCCAGCCGCTGGGTCGGGGTGAGCAGCATCCGGATGCGGGACAGGCTCAGCGCGCCGCACACCGCGCCGAGCCCGAGGGCGCCGAGCAGCAGGCCGTAGCCCGCGGAGCCCTGCCCCAGCCGGTCGTGCGCCACGACCGGCAGCAGCGCCCACAGCGCGCTGCCCGGCGCCAGGAAGAGGATGGCGCGCAACAGCACCCGCCGTATCGCGGGGGCGGCCCGGATGAAGCGGGTGCCCGCCTGCAGGGCGGCCAGCGGACGCTCGGTGGGCAGGTCCCGGTCGCGGACCGGGCGCCGCCACAGCACCAGCACCGCGACCACCCCGACGAAGGAGACCGCGTTGAGCGCGAAGACGGTGGTCGGTCCCGCCGCCGAGACCAGGACGCCCGCCACCGCGGGCCCGACCGCGCGCCCGACGTTGACGCTCATGCTGCCCAGCGCCGCCGCCGAGGGGATCTGCTCGCGGGGCACCAGTTCCGGCTGGATGGCCTGCCAGGCGGGCGCCGTCAGCGCCTGGCCGCAGCCCATGAGGAACAGCAGGGTCAGCAGGACCGCGGGGGTGGTGTGCCCGGTCGCGGTGAACACCGTCAGCACCGTGGCGACCACGGCCATCGCCGACTGCGCGCCCAGCAGCAGCCTGCGGCGGTCGACCAGGTCGGCGAGCACGCCGGAGGGGATCGAGAGCAGCATGACCGGCAGCGCCAGCGCGGTCTGGACGAAGGACACCAGCGCGGCCGCGTTCGGCTGGTCGACCAGGATCCACTGCGCGCCTACGGTCTGCATCCAGGTGCCCAGGTTCGACACGAGCTGGGCGATCCACAGCGCGCGGTACACCGGCGACCGCAGCGGCGCCCAGGTCGAGACCGGTGCCTGACGGACGGTGCTGCTCACCCGCCGAGCATATCCCCGGCGATCGGCCGCCCGGCGAACGCGCGACGCGTGGGTGTAACGCCGGTGACGCGCCCGGCGATCTTGCCCAGTTGCTCTCGATCCGCTCGGACGGGAGCGTCCACACGGAGGGAATCTCGATGTCGTATCAGTCCGGCTACCCGCAGCACCAGGGCGGGCAGCAGCCCGGTGGCTACCCGGCGCAGGGTGGCTATCCGCAGCCGCCCGAGAGGAAGAAGGTGTGGCCGTGGGTGCTCGGCGGCGTCGCCCTGGTGTTCGTGCTGATCGTCGGCGGTTGCGTCGCCGTCGTCGGCGTGGCGGCCAACGAGATCGACAAGGAGGCGAACCGGGAGGTGACGGTGTCCTACGAGGTGACCGGCACCGGCACCGGGTCGGTGTTCTTCTCGGGACGCAACTTCGACGTGGCGCAGGAGACCGACGTGACGCTACCGTGGCGCAAGACGGTCACCATGGACGGCCTGGTCAAGATCGTGTCGCTCACCGCGACCGGCGGCGAGGAGGACGGCGAGATCGGCTGCCGGATCACCGTGGGCGGCAAGGTGATCGCCGAGCAGACCGCCAACGGCCCGTACGCCAGCGCCAACTGCACGGGCGACGCGGGCAAGTAACCCCCGGCCCGGGCCGCGCCGCCACGCGGCCCGGGCCGCCGATCTCCCCGGGTCCGTCGCGGCACCGCCCTATCATCGGTGCCATGACGGCCGCCCGCACCACGCTCACCGCCCTGCTCGCCCTGGCCGCCGCGACGGCCGCCGCCTGCGGGTCCTCCGGCGACGACGCCGGCGCGGGCACGGCGACCCCGATGGGCCACACCTACGTGTCGACCGCGGTCGAGGGCACGCCGATCCCCGGCGGCGGCCCGATGACCCTGGCCTTCGCCGACGGCAGGCTCACCGCGGATTCGGGCTGCAACAAGGCCACCGGCACGGTCGACCTCGCCGATCACGTGCTGCGCGTCGAGGGCATGGCCTCGACGCTGATGGGCTGTCCCGGCGAGCGCGGGCAGGCCGACGGCTGGCAGGACACCTTCCTGAAGTCCTCGCCCACCTGGAGACTCGACGGCGACGCGCTCACCCTCACCGGGGCCGGGAGCACCGTGCGCCTGCTGGACAAGAAGGTGGCCACCCCCGACGCGCCGCTCACCGGCACCGCGTGGACGGTGCGGTCGCTGCTCACCCCGTCGGGGCAGGTCTCCTCGGCGACCATCGAGGAGGTGCGCCCGAACCTCACCATCGACGCCATGGGCAACCTGACCGGCTTCGCCGGCTGCAACCGCATGACCGGCACCGCCGCCGTCGGCCCGGGCGAGAACGTCAGCTTCGCCGTCGCCACCACCCGCATGATGTGCGCGCCGGAGGTGATGGAGGTCGAGGCCGACGTCCTGAAGGCCCTCGACGGCAGGACGAACGCGACCGTCGACGCCGACACCCTCACCCTGCGCAACGACAACGGTTACGGCCTGGTCCTGCGGGCAGGGTAGGCCCGGCCGGCCCCCGCAAGCGGGCGTCGCGGCCGTCCGGACGAGCAGTGGGGCCGGACAACGTGCCGAAGGCACGAGTCCGGCCCCACTTCTCGTCGGGCCCGAGGGAGCGCGCCAGCGCTCCGATTACAGCGGCCCGCCCGCGGCGATCGCCGAGAGGGTGGCGAATTCGTCGCCCTTGAGCGAGGCTCCGCCGACCAGCGCGCCGTCGATGTCGGCCTGGCCGACCAGTTCGCCGACGTTCTTGGCGTTCACCGAACCGCCGTAGAGCACCCGCACGCCGGCCGCGACCTCGGGCGAGGCCAGCTTCTCCAGCTCCGCGCGGATCGCGCCGCAGACTTCCTGCGCGTCGGCGGGGGTGGCGACCTTGCCGGTGCCGATGGCCCACACGGGCTCGTAGGCGATGACGACCTTCGAGATCTCCTCGGCGGTCAGGCCCTTCAGCGAGCCGCGCAGCTGCTCGAGGTTGTACTCGACGTGGGTGCCCGCCTCGCGCACGCCGAGGCCCTCGCCGATGCAGACGATCGGCGTCATCCCGTTCTTCAGCACCTGCTTGGCCTTGGCGAGCACGGTGGCGTCGTCCTCGTTGTGGTACTGACGGCGCTCGGAGTGGCCGACCACCACGAAGGTGCAGCCCAGCTTGGCCAGCATGGACCCGCTGATCTCACCGGTGTAGGCGCCCGAGTCGTGCACCGACACGTCCTGCGCGCCGTAGGTGAGCAGGAGCTTGTCGCCGTCGACGAGGGACTGCACGCTGCGGATGTCGGTGAACGGCGGGATCACCGACACGTCGACCTTCTCGAAGTACTTCTCCGGCAGCGCGAACGCGACCTTCTGCACCAGCGCGATGGCCTCGAGATGGTTGAGGTTGCACTTCCAGTTGCCCGCGATGAGCGGCTTCCGTGCCATGCCTCAGCCCTCCAGCACCGAAATACCGGGCAGCTCTTTGCCTTCCAGGTATTCCAGGGACGCGCCACCACCGGTGGAGATGTGCGAGAAACCGTCCTCGGGCAGGCCGAGGGTGCGCACGGCCGCGGCCGAGTCGCCGCCGCCGACCACGGTGAACGCGCCCTTGCCGGTCGCGGTCACGATGGCCTCGGCCACCCCGCGGGTGCCCGCGGCGAACTTCTCGAACTCGAACACGCCCATGGGCCCGTTCCAGAACACCGTCTTGGCCTCGGTGAGCAGCGCCGAGAAGCGGGCCACCGACTCGGGACCGATGTCGAGCCCGAGCCAGCCGTCCGGGATCTCGGTCGAGGCGACGACCTTCGAGTCGGCGTCGGCGGCGAACGCGTCCGCCGCGACGATGTCCACCGGAAGGTGCAGCACGTCGCCGAAGCGCTCCAGCAGGTCCTTGCAGGTGTCGATCATCTCCTCCTGCAGCAGCGAGGCGCCCACCGAGAGCCCCTGCGCCGCCAGGAAGGTGAAGCACATGCCGCCGCCGATGACCAGGGTGTCGACCTTGGGGGCCAGCGCCTCGATCACCGCGAGCTTGTCCGAGACCTTCGAGCCGCCGAGCACGACCGCGTACGGGCGCGCCGGATCGGTCGTCAGCTTGGCCAGCACGTCGACCTCGGCGGCCACCAGGGTGCCCGCGTAGTGCGGCAGCAGCTTCGCCACGTCGTAGACCGAGGCCTGCGCGCGGTGCACCACGCCGAAGCCGTCGGAGACGAACGCGCCGTCGTCGCCGACCAGCTCGACGAACGCCTGCGCCAGCTTGGTGCGTTCGGCGTCGTCCTTGCTGGTCTCGCGGGCGTCGAAACGCACGTTCTCCAGCAGCAGCACGTCGCCGTCGGTGAGGCCCTCCGAGCGCGAGAGCGCGTCGTAGCCCACCACGTCGCCGGCCAGCTGCACGTTGCGGCCGAGCAGCTCGGCCAGCTTCTTCGCCACCGGGGCGAGGGAGTACTTCGGGTCCGGCTCGCCCTTGGGGCGGCCGAGGTGCGCCATGACGACGACCTTGGCGCCCGCTTCGACCAGGGCCGAGATCGTCGGCACGGAGGCCACGATGCGGCCCGCGTCGGTGATCTCGCCGTTGTCGTCGAGGGGGACGTTGAGGTCGGAGCGCACGAGCACGCCCCGGCCTTCGACGCCTTCGGAGAGGAGGTCGGAAAGAGTCGCGACTGTCATGCGGTTCAGAGGGACTTGCCGACGAGGCCGATGAGGTCGGCGAGGCGGTTGGAGTAGCCCCACTCGTTGTCGTACCAGGACACGACCTTGACCTCGTTGCCGATGACCTTGGTCAGCGGGGCGTCGTAGATCGAGGAGTGCGGGTCGGTGACGATGTCGCTGGAGACGATCGGGTCCTCGTTGTACTTGAGGATGCCCTTCAGCGGGCCCTCGGCGGCGGCCTTGAGCGCGGCGTTGATCTCCTCGACGGTGGCCGGCTTCTTCAGGGTGGCGGTCAGGTCGGTGACCGAGCCCGTCGGGACCGGCACGCGCAGCGCGTAGCCGTCGAGCTTGCCCTGCAGCTCGGGCAGCACCAGGCCGATGGCCTTGGCGGCGCCGGTGCCGGTGGGCACGATGTTCAGGGCGGCGGCGCGGGCGCGGCGCAGGTCCTTGTGCGGCGCGTCCTGCAGGTTCTGGTCCTGGGTGTAGGCGTGGATCGTGGTCATCAGACCCTGCTCGATGCCGAAGGCGTCGTTGAGCACCTTGGCGATCGGGCCCAGGCAGTTGGTGGTGCACGAGGCGTTGGAGATGATGTTCTGGCTGCCGTCGTACTTGTCGTCGTTGACGCCCATGACGATGGTGATGTCCTCGCCGGAGGCCGGCGCGGAGATGATGACCTTCTTGGCGCCCGCGGCCAGGTGGCCCTTGGCCTTGGTCGCGTCGGTGAAGATACCGGTGGACTCGACGACGATGTCGACACCCAGCTCGCCCCACGGCAGGGCCGCCGGGCCCTCCTTGATGGCGAGGGCCTTGATCCGCTGCTCGCCCACGACGATCACGTCGCCGTCCACGGAGACGTCGGCGGCCAGGCGGCCGAGGATCGAGTCGTACTTCAGCAGGGTGGCCAGGGTGTTGATGTCGGTGAGGTCGTTGACCGCGACGATCTCGATGTCGGTCTTGCCGACAGCCTTCAGCGCCTCCACCGCGCGGAAGAAGTTACGTCCGATACGACCGAAGCCGTTGATGCCTACCCGGACAGTCACGTTATCGCTCCTCAGCTTTCCAGCGGATTCATTCCGTCTCAGCCCACAGTAGTAGCCGCTGTGAGGTCCACCAACAACGACCTGCGGTTCGTGATCCTCGCCCGGCCCACCTCGGGAGCACCAGGATAGTTGCGGGCGCGGGCGGCCACGGCCGCCTTGTCGGGAACGTCGGATTTCCCACATACCGACCGCCCGGAAACGACCGGGCGCCCCGCTCGCGGTCGCGAGGGGCGCCCGGCCCGTGCCGTCAGGCTTCGTCGAGAAGCTCTGCCGTCACCGCCGATTCGGTGTCCGGGACGCCGAGTTCCTTGGCGCGCCGGTCGGCCATCGACAGCAGCCGCCGGATGCGGCCCGCGACGGCGTCCTTGGTCATCGGCGGATCGGCGAGCTGGCCCAGTTCCTCCAGCGAGGCCTGGCGGTGCTGCACGCGCAGCCTGCCCGCCGCGGCCAGGTGGTCGGGCACGTCGTCGCCGAGGATCTCGAGCGCGCGCTCGACCCGCGCGGCCGCGGCGACCGCGGCCCGCGCCGAGCGGCGCAGGTTGGCGTCGTCGAAGTTGGCCAGGCGGTTGGCGGTGGCGCGCACCTCGCGCCGCATCCGCCGTTCCTCCCAGGTCAGGCGGGTGTCCTGCGCGCCCATCCGGGTCAGCAGGGCGCCGATGGCCTCGCCGTCGCGCACCACGACGCGATCGGTGCCGCGCACCTCCCGCGCCTTGGCGGTGATGCCGAGCCGCCGCGCCGCGCCGACCAGCGCCAGCGCCGCCTCCGGGCCGGGGCAGCTGACCTCGAGTGCCGAGGACCGGCCCGGCTCGGTCAGCGAACCGTGCGCCAGGAAGGCGCCGCGCCAGGCCGCCTCCGCGTCCCCGATGCTGCCGCCGACCACCTGGGCGGGCAGGCCGCGCACCGGCCGACCGCGCACGTCGAGCAACCCGGTCTGGCGGGCGAGGGCCTCGCCCTCCTTGGACACCCGGACCACGTATCGCGAGGTCTTGCGCAGACCACCCGCGCCGAGCACGTGGACGTCGGAACCGTAGCCGTAGAGCTCGAAGATCTCCCGCCGCAACCGGCGCGCGATGGAGCCCATGTCGACCTCGGCCTCGACGATCACCCGGCCCCCCACGATGTGCAGGCCCCCCGCGAACCGCAGCAGGGCCGACAATTCGGCCTTGCGGGCGCTGACCTGCGATACCGCGAGCCTGCTCAGCTCGTCCTTCACCTCGGCTGTCATCGCCACGAGACGCGCTCCTTTCCCACCGGATGCCGACCCTGCACTGCGAGCCCCGCCAGTTGCGGCCGGGGCTGGCGGATCAGCTGATCCAGTGCGGCGGCAAGCTTTCCGGGATGATGCCGATCCGTGCCCGGCTCGGCGACATCGCTGAACACTACCCGGGCGCGCAACTGTTCGGCGGCTCTTGCCACATGTTCGCGCTGGCGCCCGGTCGGCACGGAGGCCGAATCGACCAGCACCTCGTCGACCGCGAAATCCGGTGCGTGCTGGGACAATACATGGAGATGGCGTTCGGCGGAAAAGCCCGCCGTCTCGCCCGGTTCGGCGGCCAGATTGAGGACGAGGACCTTGCGCGCCCGCGTGTGGGTCAGCGCGGTGCGCAGGCCCGGCACGAGCACATGCGGAATGACGCTGGTGAACCACGAACCCGGGCCCAGCACAACCACATCCGCGTGCTCGATGGCCGAGACCGCCTCGGCCCCGGCCGGCGGATCGGACGGAATCAGCCGCACGCGCCGCACCTTACCCGGCGTGGTGGCCACCGCAACCTGTCCGCGGATGCAGCGCCCGATCCGTGGATCCTCTTCCAGGCCCGAGACTTCCGCCTCGATGTCGAGCGGGACCGGCGACATGGGCAGCACCCGGCCGGTGATCCGCAGCAACCGGCCGACCTCGTCGAGCGCGGCCACCGGGTCGCCGAGGACCTCGGTCAGCCCCGCCAGCAGCAGGTTGCCGACCGAATGCCCGGCCAGCGCGCCGCTGCCGCCGAAGCGGTGCTGCACGGTGCCCGCCCACACGCCGTCGGGGTCCTCGGCCAGCGCGGCCAGCGCCATCCGCAGGTCGCCGGGCGGGAGCATGCCGAGTTCGGCGCGCAACCGGCCCGAGGAACCGCCGTCGTCGGCCACGGTGACCACCGCGGTGATCCGCCGGGTCAGCCGCCGGACCGCGGTGAGCGTGGCGTAGAGGCCGTGGCCCCCGCCCAGCGCCACCACGGCGGGGTCGGCCTCCCACCCACTCATTCGCGCCCCAGATCCCGGTGGACCACGCGGACGACGTCCACCGCCGCGGCGCCGTCCTCGGCGCCGATCAGCTCACCGAGCGCCTCGGCGATCGCGACGCTGCGATGCCTGCCGCCGGTGCACCCCACTGCCACGGTCATGTATCGCTTCCCCTCTTGGCGGTAACCCGTCGTCGTCAGATCCACCAGATGGTGGCAGGTGCGCAGGTAGTCCTGCGCGCCCGGACGGGTCAGCACGTACTCGCTCACCACGGATTCCTGGCCCGTGTGCGCCCGGAGCTCCGGGATCCAGTGCGGATTGGGCAGGAAACGCACATCCAACATCATGTCGGCGTCCAGGGGAACCCCGTACTTGAATCCGAACGATTGCACGGTCAGTTGGAGCGCGGGCGGTCCGCCCGCGCCGTAGGCCTCTTCCAGCTTGCGGTGTAACTGGTGGATCGATAACTCGGTGGTGTCGATGACCAGGTCCGCGGCGGTCTTGACCGCGGCGAGCCGGGCGCGTTCGGCGGCCAGCCCCGCCGACAGCGTCCCGTCGGGCGTGTCGGACTGCAGCGGGTGCCTGCGCCGCGCGTAACCGAACCGCCGGATCAGCACGTCGTCGGAGGCCTCGAGGAACAGTACCCGGGTGCGGATGCCCGCCCCGCGCAACTGCTCCAGCACCCCGGACAGGTCGCCGGTGAAGAACCGGCTGCGCACGTCGAGGACCAGCGCGAGCCTGCGGATCGGCGGGTCCGCGGCGGCGCCGAGCTCGACCATGGTGCCGATCAGCTCCGGCGGCAGGTTGTCGGTGACGTACCACCCCAGGTCCTCGAGCACCCGGCCCGCGGTTCCGCGGCCCGCCCCCGACAGCCCGGTCACGATCACGACCTCGACGGGCTGGTCACTCGCTTCGCTCATGTGGCTCTGTCCTTGGAGCGCTGACGCGCTCGAGTCGCGGCCCCTCGAGTCCCGCCGAAAAGCGACCCGATACGTGCGGCTGCGCCGCGTCGTCTCGGGTCGCTTCTCGGTGGGACGGCCGCGTCCGGCCGCTGCGCGGCCGTGGACCTCCTCGCGGTCGGCCCGTGCGGGGTTGCGTGTCCGGGGCTGGTTGGCTTCTTACCGTTCGCGGTCCAGTATGGCGTGTCTCGGCGTGTCAAGGGCGGTTCGCCGTCTGCGTGTCGGGGCGGTCAGGGGCTCGGCTGCGGCTCGTTCAGGGCCTCTAGCACCGCTTTCGCCGTCGCGACGCCGATTCCGGGCACCTCCGTGATTTCCTCCACTGTGGCCTCCTTGAGGCGGGCAACGGACCCGAAGTGGGTCACCAGCGCGGTGCGCCGTGCCTCGCCGAGGCCGCGGACCGCGTCCAGCGCGGAGGCGGTCATCCGGCGCGAGCGCTTGCTGCGGTGGAACGTGATGGCGAACCGGTGCGCCTCGTCGCGCACGCGCTGGAGCAGGTACAGCGCCTCGCTCGTCCTCGGCAGGATCACCGGGTCGGGCTCGCCGGGCACCCACACCTCCTCGAGGCGCTTGGCCAGGCCGACGACCGCGACGTCGGTGATGCCGAGCTCGTCGAGGACCTCGGCCGCGGCGGCCACCTGCGGGGCGCCGCCGTCGACCACGTAGAGGTTCGGTGGATAGGCGAAGCGGCGGGGACGGCCGGTGGTCGGATCGATCCCGGGGCGGGCGCCGGGCTCGTCGGCCTCCTCGACGGCGGCGGCCGGACCCTGCTCCCGGTCGCGGGCCAGGCGGGCGAAGCGCCGCCGGGTGACCTCGGCGATGGAGCCGACGTCGTCGGAGCGGCCCTCGCCCGCGGCCTCCCGGATCGCGTAGTGCCGGTAGTCGGACTTGCGCGGCAGGCCGTCCTCGAAGACCACCAGCGAGGCGACGACGTCGGTGCCCTGCACGTGGCTGATGTCGACGCACTCGATGCGCAGCGGGGCGCTGTCGAGATCGAGGGCGTCCTGGATGTCCTGCAGCGCCTGGGAGCGGGAGGTGAGGTCGCCGGCGCGGCGCAGCTTGTGCTGGGCCAGCGCCTCGGCGGCATTGCGCTGCACGGTCTCGGCCAGCGCCTTCTTGTCCCCGCGCTGGGGCACCCGCAGCGAGACCGCGGCCCCGCGCAGCCTGCCGAGCCACTGCTGCACCTGGTCGGCGTCGGCGGGCAGCTCGGGGACCAGCACCTCGCGCGGCACGACGGCGCCCGGCTCCCCGCCCTCGGCCTGGGCGGCGACGGCGACCTGCTCGCCGTAGAACTGGGTGAGGAACTGCTCGACGAGGGCGGCGGTCTCGCTCCCCGACTCGGCGACGTCGATCGCGTCGCCGGACTTGTCGACCACCCAGCCGCGCTGGCCGCGCACCCGCCCGTCGCGCACGTGGAAGATCTGCACGGCCACCTCGAGCTCGTCGACGGCGAAGGCGATCACGTCGGCGTCGGTGCCGGTGCCCAGCACGACGGCCTGCTTCTCCAGGGCGCGGCGCAGGGCCTGGACGTCGTCGCGCAGCCGGGCCGCGGTCTCGAAGTCGAGGTCCTCGGCCGCGACGTGCATGCGCTTCTCCAGTTCGCGCACCATGGTGTCGGTGCGGCCGGACAGGAAGTCGCAGAAGTCGTCGACGATGTGGCGGTGCTCGTCCGCGGTGACCCGCCCGACGCACGGCGCCGAGCACTTGTCGATGTAGCCGAGCAGGCAGGGCCGCCCGATCTGGTTGTGCCGCTTGAAGACTCCGGCCGAGCAGGTGCGCGCGGGGAAGACCCGCAGCAGCAGGTCGAGGGTCTCGCGGATCGCCCAGGCATGCGCGTACGGGCCGAAGTAGCGCACCCCCTTCTTGCGGGCGCCCCGGTAGACGAACAGCCGCGGATACTCCTCGTTCAGGGTGACCGCGAGCACCGGATAGGACTTGTCGTCGCGGTAGCGGACGTTGAACCGCGGATCGAACTCCTTGATCCAGTTGTACTCGAGCTGCAGCGCCTCGACCTCGGTGGACACCACCGTCCACTCCACGCTCGCCGCGGTGGTGACCATCTGCCGGGTGCGCGGGTGCAGGGAGGCCACGTCGGCGAAGTAGGAGTTCAGCCTGCTGCGCAGGCTCTTGGCCTTGCCGACGTAGATGACCCGCCCGTAGGTGTCCCGGAACTTGTAGACGCCGGGTTCGACGGGAATGGTCCCCGGAGCGGGCCGGTAGGTCGCGGGATCTGCCACCCGCCCAGCCTATCGAGCCGGTCCGACACCGCGGGCCCGCGCCCGGTGCGGGGCGGGGCGCGGATTCCGGTTCGCCGCCCGCGTGCCGCCGCATCGGTGTCCAGTGTGCGCCGGGGGTGGACAGCCGCGCCCTTCGCGCGCCTGATTCCGGACAGCTTCCCCCTGTCGCTCCGCGAAAGTGCTTTCCCCGCAAAGCATCCCGACACGGCCGACCGCCCGGCCGGGATGTGCCAAAGCCGGATACGCGCCGTGACCCGCGCCGGCCGACAGCGTGCGGGCCGCGGCGGGCCGCGCGCCGCCCGGCCGGATGCCGGGCACCGTGCGCACGGCGCAGGTCGACGAGATCCACGCCGGTGCCGCCGGTATCGGGCAGACCGTGACCGTCGGCATGCCCACGGCGCCGAGGCCGCGTGCGGTGCGATGTTCGGGTTCGCGGCGATCGCGCAGCCGGTCATGACCGCGACGGCGTTCGGCGAGGGCAGCGGGGTGCGCGCGGCGGCGGATCCCCCCGGTCGGCCTGCGCCCGTGGTGCGGGTCCGGCGGCATCGCCGCGCGGAATCCGCCCGGGCTGCTCGGGGGTGCGGTCGGCCCGGCCGGGATCATCCCGCTGCGCCCGCGCTCCGTGCGGGATCGGTTCGGCCGCCCGCACCGACCGCATGCGGGGCCCCGGCGGGCGACCGACCACCCACCGATATCCTGAATGTCCGGATTTCGCTCCGCGGTTGCCCATCGGAAGGACACCAGTGACCGACCTGACCCGGCTCGACGACGACCTCCTCGACGACGACGTTCCGCCGGGCGGCATGCCCGGCACGGTGCGCGGGGCCCGGCTGATCGCGCTGGTGTCGGCGGCCGTGGGAGTCGTCCTGATCGCGGTCACGCTGGCGCTGGGCAAGAACGCCTCGCTGGGATGGGTCGCCCTCGGCTACCTGCCCACCTTCGCCCTGGCCACGCTCTCGGCGACCTTCGGGCGGGCCGGGGAGCGGGTGCGGCTGTGCGCGGTCGCGCTGGCCGCGATCGGCGGCCTGAGCGCCTTCAGCGGCATCCTCACCGGGCTGCCGCCGGGCGCGGTCGGCATCGTGGCGGGCGGCGCGACCGTGGGCATGCTGACCCGGCCGTCGGCTCGGGCGTGGTTCGCCCGCTGAGCCGTCCGGCGATCTCCCGGGCTGGCGCCCGGCACCGTGGGGCCGTGGCCGGCGCGGCGTCGGCCAGTTCCCGGACACGCGGCAAGACACCGTGAGGCCCATGGGTTGCGAGGCGCAGTTCGCCTGCGCCCGCGGCGCTCGGCCCGCCGCGCGTCGCGTGGGCGGCGGGGCGCCGCCGCGGCCCGGAGCCGCACCGCGATGCGTGAGCGGAGAGGGTGTCGCCGCAGCCCGGAGCGCTCGACCCGGCACGATGACGCCGTGTGCGGCGAGGACATGCCGAGCGCTCGGCGCGGCACGCGGGCGGCGCGCGGCCGCCCGCGCTGGCAGCGCTCACACCAGCACCGTGATGCCGTGGGCAGCGCGTCGTCCGTGGTGCGCAACCCGACACGGCGACACCGTGGGCAGCGCGGCGCCCGGGCTCTCGACCCGCCACC